>JAFUFC010000099.1 GCA_017470095.1 Clostridia bacterium
ATCCGCATACGTGCGGCCGTCATCGTGTTGGACGATTTGAAGCCCATCCGTTTTTCCGTCCAGGTACTGGGTGATGGCCCAGGCATAATCCCCATAGGCGCTGGGCAGCACGCCCAGATGGCCGGTTTGAGAGAACCGCAAAAAGCCCTCTTTCATCAGGGCTGCGTTGGTGACCTGAGAGGCGGCGATGGAGCAGATCAGGGAGATCAGCCCGCACAGCCCCAGCAGAAAATACAGGCTACGTTTGAAAGGCTGAGCCATAATACCATTTTGGGGGGGAACCGCTCTTTGAGGTCAAAGAGCGGTTTCCCCCAAACCCCTTTCCGAGAAAGCCGCTCTTTGTATGATTGCAGGATATTTTGATTCCTCAAGAGCAATACGATTCAGATGCTTTTGATGACACAGAATTGCTGCATGCGGCACGGGCACATTGCCGGCCAATTTTGATATGCTCCATCCCGAAGCGGTTTTCTTTGGAAAGGTTTCCCGCCTATTCTTCCCACGCCTTACTGCATCTTCAAATACGCGGTGGTGAAGCCCTCCAGGTTGCCGTTCATCACGTCGTCAATGTTGCCGGATTCAAAGCCAGTGCGGTGGTCCTTTACCATGGTGTAGGGCTGGAAAACGTAGGAGCGGATCTGGCTGCCCCACTCGATTTTCTTCATTTCACCCTTGATATCGGCCATTTGCTGTTCTTTTTCCCGTTCCCGCAATTCCAGCAGCTTGGCCTTCAGCATCTTGATACAGGTGGCGCGGTTCTGCACCTGGTCACGCTCGGTCTGGCAGGAAACGACGATGGTCACATCGTCCTTGACGTAGGTCATGCGCACGGCGGAGGAGGTCTTGTTCACGTTCTGTCCACCAGCGCCGGAGGAATGGTATGTGTCCACCCGGACGTATTTCATATCAATCTCAATTTCGCTGTCGTCTTCTTCCAGCATGGGAGCCACATCCAGGGAAGCGAAGGAGGTGTGCCGCCGGGCGTTGGCGTCGAAGGGGGAGATACGCACCAGGCGATGCACGCCCTTTTCGCCCCGAAGATAGCCGTACACATGATCGCCGCTGACCTCGAAGGTGACGGATTTCACACCCGCTTCATCGCCGTCCAGCAGGTCCAGTAGCTTTACGGTAAAGCCCATGCGCTCGCAGTATCTTGTGTACATGCGATAGAGCATGGAAGTCCAATCCTGGGCTTCGGTGCCGCCCGCACCGGCGTGGAGGGAGAGGACGGCGTCGCAGTCGTCATACTTGCCCCGCATCAGCGTTTCCAGGCTCAGGGCTTCCGTTTCCTTCTCCAGCCGGTCGATCTCCGCGCCGGTTTCCTCCACCATGCTCTGGTCGTCCTCCTCCTGGGCCAGCTCGATCATGGTGTCGATGTCGTCGCAGGAAGATACCAGGGAATTGTAGTGCTTGATTTTGCCTTCCAGGTTGGCAATGCGGCGGTTCACGTGGGTGGAACGCTCCAGGTTGTCCCAGAAGCCGTCGGCGTTCATTTCCTCGTGGAGCTCGGTCAGCTCCCGCTCCATATCATCGATGTGCAGGCCTTCGCCCACTTCCTTGAGCTGGCTGCGCAGGGCATCCACCCGCTTGGGAAATTGTTCCAGTTCCAGAATCATGATGCTTCACTCCTTGTGCGGATGTAAAAAGGGGGATGATCGTTTATCGAGAATGGACGGGCGGATGATATCCGCCCCTATAAGATGGATAAGACAGGATCGGGCGGATGATATCCGCTCCTACGTTGGTTAGGCGCGGGAGGGCTTTTCTTTCCCCTGAAAGAAAGGTTCTCCCGGATATCTTACTCGTTCCCGGCGGCGCTGCGGCCGTGGCAGTTCTTATATTTCTTGCCGCTGCCGCAGGGGCAGGGATCGTTCCGGCCGATTTTTTTGCCTACCTTGACGGGATTGCGATTTGCATCCTGCTGGGCGCCGCCGGAGGCTTGCAAATTGGTGGCGGTGGCCTTTGCGGCGGCCTGGCGCTGGGGTGTGCGCTCAATGCGCACCTGGTAGAGACGGCGCACGGTATCCTCTCGGATCAGGTGCACCATTTCCTCAAACATATCGAAGCTTTCCAGCTTGTATTCGTTCACAGGGTCCCGCTGTCCATAGGCGCGCAGGCCGATGCCGTCCCGCAATTGATCCATGGCGTCGATATGATCCATCCAACGCATGTCGACGGCCCGGAGCAGGATGGCCCTTTCCAGTTCCCGCATATCGATGCCCATTTCGGCAAAGTGGTGTTCCCGCTCCTCATAAAACCTTGCGGCGGCCTTTTTGAGGAAGGAAGCGGCGTCAGCCTTGCTGAAGGAAGCGAAAGAATCTTGATTGGCTTTGATGGTGCCGGCCGGGATGCACAGCTTCTCCAGGTATTCGGCCAGGCCGTCGGTATCCCATTCGCCGTTGTGATCGCCGGCAAGGAAGCGGCCGCAGGCTTCGTCGATGAGGTTTTCGGTCATGCCGGTGATGACGGAACGCATGTTTTCGCCCTGCAACACCTGCAAGCGCTGGCCATAAATGACGCCGCGCTGCTGGTTCATCACGTCGTCATACTGCAAAACGTGCTTGCGCACTTCGTAGTTGCGGCTTTCCACCCGCTTTTGCGCGTTTTCGATCTGCTTGGTCAGCATGCCCGCTTCCAGAGGGGTGTTTTCATCCATGCCCAGCCGCTCGATCATGGGCTGGATGCGCTCGCCGCCGAAGATACGCATCAGGTCGTCCTCGAGGGCGATGAAGAACTGGGAAGAACCCGGGTCGCCCTGACGGCCGGCGCGGCCCCGCAGCTGATTATCAATACGGCGGGATTCGTGCCGCTCGGTGCCGATGATATGCAAGCCGCCCACGGCCACCACCTTGTCGTGTTCCACGTCGGTGGTCTTTTTGTATTCGGCTTTCAACTCCTGATAATGCTTCCGGGCCTGGAGCACTTCCTCGGACACATTTTCATTAAAGCCGGTGGCTGCTTCGATGATTTCCTCAGGAATTTCCTCCTGCCGCATGGTGCGCCGGGCCAGAAAATCCGGGTTGCCGCCCAGCAGGATATCGGTGCCGCGGCCGGCCATGTTGGTGGCGATGGTGACGGCCCCGTAGTGACCGGCCTGGGCCACGATGGAAGCCTCCCGGGCATGGTGCTTGGCGTTTAATACTTCGTGCTGGATGCCCCGCATGTCCAGCATATGGCTGATCAGCTCGCTGACCTCCACGGACACCGTGCCCACCAGGATGGGCTGGCCGGTTGCGTGGCGCTTGATAATTTCCTCCACCACGGCGCTGTACTTGCCCTTTTTGGTGCGGTAAATCACGTCATTGAGATCCTGGCGGATCATGGGCTTATTGGTGGGAATCTGCACAACGTCCAGGCTATAGATGCCCTGGAATTCGCCCTCTTCGGTTTTGGCCGTACCGGTCATGCCGGAGAGCTTTTTGTACATGCGGAAATAATTCTGGAAAGTGATGGTGGCCAGGGTTTTGCTTTCCCGTTCCACTTTCACATGTTCCTTGGCTTCGATGGCTTGGTGTAAACCGTCGGAATACCGGCGGCCTACCATCAAACGGCCCGTAAATTCATCCACGATGACCACCTGATCATTTTGGACCACATAATCCACGTCCCGCTTCATCAGGGCGTTGGCTTTCAGGGCCTGAATGAGGTAGTGGTTCAAGTCGTTGTTTTCTGGGTCGGACAAATTTTCGATGCCGAAGGCGGCCTCGGCCTTCCGGGTGCCTTCTTCGGTGAAGGTGACGGCCTTGTCCTTTTCTTCGATGGTGTAATCCTCATCTTTGCGCAGGCGACAGACGAAGCGGTCGGCCCGTTCATACATATCGGTGGATTTTTCGCCCTGGCCGGAGATGATCAGGGGCGTGCGGGCCTCGTCGATCAAAATGGAGTCCACTTCGTCCACGATGGCAAAAGCGTGGCCCCGCTGCACCATGTCCTTTTCATAGAGGACCATGTTATCCCGCAGGTAATCAAAGCCCATTTCATTGTTGGTGCCGTAGGTGATATCGGCGGCGTAGGCGGCTTTGCGCTGCTCGTTGCTCAAATCGTGCACGATGATGCCAACGCTTAGGCCAAGGAAGCGGTACAGCTTGCCCATTTCCTCGCCCTGGAAGGAGGCCAGATAATCGTTCACCGTCACGATGTGCACCCCTTCACCCGCGATGGCGTTCAGGTAAGCAGGCAGCGTGGCGGTCAACGTTTTGCCTTCACCGGTTTTCATTTCGGCGATACGGCCCTGATGCAGCACGATGCCGCCGATCATCTGCACCCGGAAGGGGCGCAAACCCAGGGTGCGCTTGCTGGCCTCCCGGACCACTGCATAAGCTTCCGGCAGCATTTTATCCAGCGTTTCGCCATTTTTGTAGCGGGTTTTAAATTCTTCTGTCTTGCCGGCCAGTTGTTCGTCGCTCAGCTTTTCCATTTGCGGCTCCAGCGCGTCAATCTGATCGGCGATCTTCATCAGGGGTTTTAACTGAGCGTCGTTGCCCATGCCCAATGCTTTCTTTAAAAATTCCAGCATGTGTTTTCTCCTTACCGATTGTCCATTTGGTGCAGCGGCATACCTCTGGCACATTACACCATCTTCTATTATATCACGAACAGGACACACATAGCAAGAAAAAACCGATATATTTTTGCAAAAATGCTGGATAGCGGCAGAAAAGGGGCAAAAGCATGCTACGCCCTGGGGCAGCCCTTGTGTTTTTGGTCGAAATAGGGTATAATCAAAATGGTTCAATATATGAAGGAGGATCTTTTCCTTGGGTATTTTATCCGGTTTGCAGTCTGATCCTTTGGGAACGCTGATTTCCCTTTTATATGCCATTCCCGCCATTCTGATCGCTCTGACGCTGCACGAAATGGCCCACGGGTACGTGGCCCTCAGATGCGGCGACCCAACGGCCCAGATGCTGGGGCGCTTGTCCTTTAATCCCTTGCATCACCTGGACCCGGTGGGCACTTTGTTTATGGTGCTTTTTGGTTTTGGCTGGGCCAAGCCCGTGCCGGTGAATCCACGAAATTTTAGGCATTACCGGCGGGATGACCTGCTGGTATCCATTGCCGGGGTGATCATGAATTTCTGTCTGTTTTTTGTGACCATGTGGGTGATCACTGGTATCAACGAGCTGATGTGGAGCCCGGAATTGTGGAAGCTGGGCTATCCGCTGATCAACCGAAAGGATTTTCTCAGTTTTAATGGGTTCAATTTTTACTCGGTTTCATCCGGAGAAAATGTACTCTTCACCATCGCGTCTGGCGCCAATAGCGGCTATGTGCTGGAGCAGCCGGTTTTTTACCAGTACCTCAAAACGCCCTGGCTTTTGTATGTGCAGCGGTTCTTGATGGGCTTTGCCCGGATCAACCTGGGTCTGGCTGTCTTTAATCTGCTGCCCATTCCGCCGCTGGACGGGTATCACGTGGTCAACGATATTTTCCTGCGGGGAAAGCTGCATATTCCCTCCAATGTGATTCGCGTTTTCTCCGTAGGGCTGATGATGCTCATGTTCTTTACGGATATCATATCCAATATTATCAGCCAGGCGGTGTACTTTGTGCAGGGCGGCGTGCTCAGCGGGATTTTAGCGGTATTGGGGTTAGGATAACAAATGGCATTGACATTGCATTTAAGCCAGTTCGACGGGCCGCTGGATATGCTGCTCTTCCTGATTGGCAAGGCCAAGATTGATATCAAGGATATTTTCGTTTCTGAAGTGACGGATCAGTATATCCAATCGGTGCAAAGCGCGCCGGACCTGGATATGGATGACGCCAGCGCCTTCATTGCCATGGCGGCCACGCTGCTGGAGATCAAAAGCCGGTCGCTGCTGCCCAAACCCAAAACAGAGGAAGAAGAAGACCCGGAGCAAGCCCTCATTCGCCAATTGGAGGAATACCAGCGCTTCAAGCAAATTGCCCAGGATATGCAGGGGTTTGAAAAGGCCGCGGCACAGATGTATCAAAAGCTGCCGGAGGAATACCCCCTTCCGCCGCCGACGATGGAGCTGACGGGGTTGACGCTGGATGGCCTGATTGCCGCCTTTGCCAGGGTGATGGCCCGGGTGGAGGAGCAGGATGAGGAAGAACCGGTGCATGTCGCTCGGCGCATTATCCGGGATGAATACACCGTGCCCCGGTGCACTGCCCATATTTTAAAACGGCTGAAAAAGGGGCCAGTGCGCTTTGAGGAATTGTTTTCGCCTTCGCCCAGCCGGGACGAAGTGGTCACCCTGTTCCTGGCGCTGCTGGAGCTTTTGCGTCTGGGCCGGGCAGGCGTCGTTCAGGATGGCATTTTCGGGGATATGGTGTTAGAACCCCGGGAAGGAAACGGCACAACGGAAGGGGAATTGCAGATCGATGGATACACCTGAGCTGGCCCATGTGATTGAGGCCATCCTGTTTGTGGCCGGGGAACCGGTGGACGTGAGGGAATTGCAGCGGGCGCTGGAGGTGGGGGAGGATGAAACACGCCTGGCCATTGACGCGCTGGACAGCGATTATTCCTATCATCGTCGAGGCATTTGCTTAAAGCGCTTCGGCAGCCACATTCAATTATCCACCCGGGCTGAATACGCGCCCTATGTGGAGCGGCTTTTACAGCCTATTCAAAAGCAGAGCCTGAGCCAATCTGCCATGGAAACGCTGGCTGTGGTGGCTTACCGCCAGCCGGTGACGAAATTGGAAATCGAGGCCGTTCGGGGCGTGAAATGCGATTATTCGGTGCAGAGCCTGGTGCATAAGGGATTGATCGAGGAAGTGGGCCGCAAGGAAGCTTTAGGCCGGCCCATCCTGTATGGCACCACCGACACCTTTTTATCCCATTTTGGTTTATCATCTTTGGATGATCTACCTAAGCCGCCGGACGCGGCCCAAGAAGAAGAAACAGAACCGTTGGTTCCGTGAAAGGAGCAAGGAAAATGAAACGTGTGATATGGATTGTGCTGGACAGTGTGGGGGCGGGTTATCTGCCGGATGCCGCCGCATATGGCGATGAAGGGGCCAACACCATCGGCCATATTGCCCAGCACATGGATTTGAAGGTGCCCAACATGCTCAAAATGGGCCTGGGCTATCTGCCAGGGCTCAATCTGCCCGAAACGGAGGAAGGCGGCGGCGCTTACGGCCGGGCTATCGAAATTTCAAAGGGCAAGGATACTACTACCGGCCATTGGGAAATGGCGGGCCTCAAGCTGAATCAGCCTTTTCCCTTGTATCCGAACGGCTTTCCCAAGGATGTGATGGACACTTTTGAGGCGGCCATTGGCACCAAGACCTTGGGCAACAAGCCCGCTTCCGGCACGGTGATCCTGGATGAACTGGGCGAAGAACACATGCGCACCGGCTATCCCATCGTGTACACCTCAGGAGACAGCGTGTTCCAGATCGCCTGTCATGAGGATATTTATCCTCGGGAAAAGCTGTATGAAATGTGCGAAATCGCCCGGAAGCAATTGGTGGGTGATCACGCTGTGGGCCGGGTCATTGCCCGTCCCTTCATCGGCACTGGAAAGGGCCATTTTGAACGCACCGGCGGGCGGCGGGATTTCTCTTTGGCGCCCATTGGCGATACGGTGCTGGATGTGCTGAAAGAAAAAGGCTTCGACGTGCTGGGCGTTGGCAAGATTGAAGATATTTTTGCTCATCGGGGCTTGACCAAGAGCAACCACGCCGCCGGGAACCCGGCCTGCATCGACGCGGCCATCCAGTACATGGATCAGCCCTTCAACGGCCTGCTCTTCATCAACCTAGTGGATACCGATTCCATCTATGGCCATCGCCGGGATATCGAAGGCTACGGCAAGGCCTTGGAGTATTTTGATCAGCGGCTGCCCGAATTTACCGATCGCATGACGGAAGATGATCTGCTGATCATCACCGCAGACCATGGCTGCGATCCTTCCTATAAGGGCACCGATCATACCCGGGAATACGTGCCCATCCTGTGCTGGAAGAAAGGCATGACCGGCCATCATCCCATCGGCACCCGGGCTACCTATGCCGATATGGCTGCCACCATCTGCGATTATTTTGGGGTGGAGGAGCGGTTTGGGTGCAAGTCCTTCCTGAAAGAAATTGAAAGTCCCTGCGTCGATTATATGCAGCGCGTTCAGCGGGCCGCCGACGTGATCGAAAACACCCTGGGCCGGGCGGACACTGCCGTCATCCTGGGCAGCGGGCTGGGGGATTTTGGCAAGGAATTGAAGAACGCAAAGGAACTGTCCTATTCGGATATCCCCGGCTTCCCCAAGGCCACCGTTCCGGGACACGCGGGAAAATTCATCCGGGGCGAATTGGCGGGGAAGACCGTGCTGCTCATGAGCGGCCGCTTCCACAGCTATGAAGGCCATCCCCTCGAAGATGTGACGCTGCCCATCCGGGTGATGGCGCGGCTGGGCGTGAACCAATTGATCTTGACCAACGCTGCCGGCGGCGTCAATACGTCCTTCTCCGCGGGATGCTTGATGCTGCTGACGGACTTTATCAACCTGTCCGGCAAAAACCCCCTGACGGGCATCAATCTGGATGCTTTCGGCCCCCGATTCCCCGATATGACCAATGCTTATGACAAGGCCCTGCGCGCCCTGGCTGCGGCCAGCGCCAAAGAATTGGGCATTGATCTCAAGCAGGGCGTGTACTGCTGGATGAACGGCCCCACCTACGAAACCCCTGCCGAAATCCGTATGACCCGCGCTTTGGGGGCCGATGCGGTGGGCATGTCTACCGTGCCCGAAACCATAGTGGCCCGTCACTGCGGCATGCGGGTGCTGGGCCTGAGCTGCATTACCAATATGGCCGCCGGCGTGCTGGGTCAGCCCATCAACCATGAAGAAGTCATGGAAATGGGCCGGCGCGTTCGGGGTGATTTTGCTGCACTGCTTACCCGGGTGATCGAACAGCTATAAGACGAAGGATGGTGACCATGGAACGCAATGCTTACATCCCTGCCGAGCGGCAGAAGAAAATGATGGAGTATATCGAACTTCACACCAGCGCGCAGATTCATGAACTGGCGCAGGAATTCCATGTTTCTGAAGCCACCGTGCGCCGGGATCTGGATGAACTGGATCAGCAAGGCGCCCTTCACCGCACCCATGGTGGGGCCATTAAAAAAGACCGCAGCACCTCCTATGAGCACATGTATTCCGAAAAGATTGGCTTGATGACGGAGGAAAAACAGCGTATTGCCGCTGCCGCTGCTCATATGGTGAGCAATGGGGATACGGTGATCATTGATTCGGGCACCACGGCCTACTTCATTGCTCAGGCGCTGGCCCAGCATGAGAATCTGACCCTGATCACCAATGATCTTTACATCGCCTATCAAACACCCATCCATCCCTCCTCGACCCTCATCGTGACTGGCGGCACACGCCGGCAGGGACGGCAGGAGCTGGTGGGCACCATGGCGGAAAATTTCCTGCGGGACACCCATGTGGACATTGCCTTCATAGGCGCGGACGGCGTTGATTTCACCGCCGGTATCACCAATGCCAATTTCGCTGAGGTGGGCTTGAAACGGCTGATGCTTGCCGCGGCGAACCGCAGCGTGATCACCGTCGATCACAGCAAATTTGGCCGGGTGGCCCTGGCCCGCATCTGCGATCTGAGCGAGGGCAGGTTGATCCTTACTGACAGCGGCATTGCGGAGGACACCCTGAACAGGCTGAAAAAACTGTCCATTCCCTTTGAATTGGTGTAAATTCTCTATACAAAACAACGGACTGCGAATTGGTATCGCAGTCCGTTGTTTGCTTTTTCATATATGCCTTTTTTATTCCACCTGCCGAATGGCGCTTAGTGGCCATAGAACGCACTTCACCTTGCCTCGGAGCATGGAACCAGAGATGGGGCCCACGTCGTCGGCCCGGCTGTCGTGGGAGGTGAAGCGGTTATCGCCGATCACGAAATATTCATCTTCGCCCAGCGTACGCAGGGGATAATCCCGGGGTACGCTGCCCATACGCTCAGGATTGGGCGCTAATTCACCGTTCACATACAATTTGCCGCCCCGGACCATCACGCTGTCGCCCGGCAGAGCCACCAGACGCTTGACAAAAATTTCGTGCTGGGTCAGGGCGATGGAAGCGTTCACGTTTACCTGGCGGGCAAGCCGGCCCGGGTAATGACAGATGACGACGTCATTGCGCTGAAAATCCCAGTTTAGCTTGGATACCAGTACAATTTCGCCGTTTTGCAATGTGTTGGTCATGCTGGTGCCGTCTACCCGGATAAATTGGGCCACATGGGATTGGAAAACAAACAGCAGCACGGCGGCGCACAGTAGCGTGCCCAGGAAGGAGAGCATCTCCCGCAGCAGGCTTTTCTTCTGCTGAGGCTTTTGACGCATTTCTTTTTTTACGCCGTGCTGGATGCTCATTTATTCGACCCCCCGGATGTTGGAGAAAGGCAGAATCACGCACTTGACCTTGCCCATGATGGCGGAAGCGGAGATGGGGCCCACGTCGTCGGCCCGGCTGTCGTGGGAGGTGCGGCGGTTATCCCCAACCACGAAATACTGATCCTCACCCAACGTGATCTTTTCAAAATCCTTGGGGATGCTGGCCATCTTTTCAGGATCAGGCACCAGCTCGTCATTCACATACAAATGGCCGCTCTTGATTTCGACGGCATCTCCCGGCAGTGCCACCAGGCGCTTGACGAACAGCGTATAATTGGTCAGCGACAGGGAAGCGCCCAGGTTCACAGAGCTGTTCACCCGTCCGGGATAGCGACAGATGATGATGTCATTGCGCTGCATATCGCCAAAGCGGTAGTCCAGCTTGGAAACCAGCACGATTTCGCCGTCCAGCAGCGTGTTGGTCATGCTGGTGCCGTCTACCCGGATGGGCTCGGCGATGAAGGCGCGAATGAAAAACGCAATGGCAAAAGCGGCCAAAATGGTCCAAATCCAGCTCATAATTTCCTGCTTCAGTGTTTTTTTCTCTTTTTCCTTTCCCTTTTTCTTCTTCTTGCTCACTTCCTGCTGAGCAGGGGTCACTTTCTTCTCCGCTTCCATAATGCTTGTTACTCCTCTCTGCTTTCAACGGGATCGGGCCCCGGGGTGATCAGCTTTTTGCGACGTTTTAAAAAGACCTGCCGGTCCAGCATCACGATTCGCCCGCATTGCAGGCATTTGATTTTGATGTCGGCCCCGGTGCGGATCACCGTCCAGGTGTCGCCGCCACAGGGGTGGGGCTTCCGGGTCTGGATCACATCGCCCAGCCGAATCTCGTTTTCCATGCCTGCGCCTCCCGATGATTTTTTGTACGGATGCTATTATATACGCTTTTTTATTTTTTTTCAATGTTAATTGCATGCAGCGAATGAAAAGGCCGGTAAACATTTCGTGAGATTCTGCAAAAAGGGGAGAGGCAAAGCCGCCTCTCCCTTTTGGATTGGACCATATCAACCCTGCCAGTATTTTTGATCCGCCGTATGCAGCAGGAACCGGTGGGCTGTGAACGCTGCGGCCAAGAGCAGCAGGATGAGCAGCGCAGCGTAGGCAAAGGTGGAAAAGCCTTTTTCCAGCACAAAGATGCTGATCACGGCCAGCAATCCCAGCAGCGCCCAGCTAACCAATATGCCGATCAGCGTGCCGCTTTTTTGCTTGATGGCTTCCGTTTCGGTGAGCCAGTCAAATTTGGGATGGGAAACGTCGTTAGAAAGGGCGACGCACCCGGATACATAGCAGTACAGCACCGTGGCGATGAACGCCAGGAAAGCATGCAGGCCGTATCCCGGTAAGAGAACGCTCAGAATCACCGCCGCGGGAATGCAGCCGATGACGGACAACCCCATACCCACGGCCAGTTTGGCCAGCACCACCGTGCGGAAGGGAACGGGTAGGGCAGTCAAAGCATCATGGCCCTTGCCTTCCCGGGTGACGGCGGAGGAAAGCGCGGGGTTCATCCCGGCCATGAAGGACATGAGCGCCGCCATCACGGCCAGCACCGTGCCGCCGCTCACATTTTCCAGCAGCATGGCGAGGGTATCGCCTTCTTGGGCCATGGCCCGGCTAAGCGAAAGGGCCATCACGCCCACCATCAAAACGGGCATGAAGGAGATAGGGAGGATATTGGTGGCGTAAGCGGGCACCCGGAAAATCTGCTTGATTTCCCGGCGGCAGCAGGCCTGGAAGGCGGAAGAAACAGTGTAGTTGACAGCTTTTTTGCCGTGCTTGCTCCGGGTGGCGGATGTTTCCGACTGCATAAGGGACAAGTTGTGATACCACATGCCGATGACCCAAACAGCGAAGGCAAAGGTGGCCAACGAAACGAACAGGAACAGAACCAGCTGTCCCCAATCGCCCATTAAGCCCCGGGCTGCCCAGCCGGCAGGCGGGAACAGGCGGGACAGGGATTTGATGCGGGCCATGTGGTTGGTCAGCAGCTCCATCAAATAGGCTTCCGGGTCGTCGCCTGCGATACTGCCCAGGTTCATGCATACGATCATGTACGCGACCAGCAGCATGATGCCGCCCACAGTGGCCACCATTTCCCGCTTCTTCCACAGGGCGGACAGGCGAATGAGCAAAGTTGATAGGAAGGCTACGAGCACAATGGGCAGCACCGCGATGGCCGCCCAGATGAGGATCATACGCAGGTAAAACAGCACGTCCGGGTGGGTTTTGATGCCATAAAGAATGCAGGCGGGCAGCATGAACAGAGCGCTGACCCCCGTTTCACTCAGCCAGATTTGGGCCATTTTGGCTGCCAGAACGGTGCGGCTTTTTATCGGCAGGGATGCGATGAAGGCTGTATCTTTACTAAAGTACAGGGAGCTCATGATGAAGAAGAAGGCCAGGATCAGCGTGCTCAGCATAGCGCCTACGCAGGCGATGGTCAGAATCATATCTGGCATGCCCAGACGGATCAGCACGTTGAGCAGCGCGTTTTCTACATAAACGACCAGCCCAGCCAAGTATAATATTAGCACCACATACAAAATGGCCATGCCGATGGCCTTGCCCTTTTTTTCAGAAAACCGGCTTTTCCAGTTTCGGGGCTTTAAATCCGCAAAACGGGACAGCAATTGCAATTTCAGCAGGGCGGTAAATTGCTTCATGCCGTTTCGCCTCCGTCTTCCTCGGTCAGCTCCAGGAACAGTTCCTCCAGCGAGGCGCCTTGCTCTTTGGAGCGCAGCTCATCCAGTGTACCCAGGGCCTTCAGGCTGCCGTGGGAAATGACGGCGATGCGGGTGCACAATTTTTCCGCCACTTCCAGTACGTGAGTGGAGAAAAAGACGGTGTTGCCTGCGGCGCAGTGGCTCTTCATTTCTTCCTTGAGCAGGTGGGCCGCTCGAGGATCCAGGCCGCTTAAAGGCTCATCCAGAATCCACACCGGCGGATTGTGGATGAGCGCGCCGATCACCATCAATTTCTGCTTCATGCCCTTGGAGTAGGAGCGGATCTGGCTGTTGACCGCGTCTTCCAGGGTGAAGATCGACAGGTACTTTTCAATGTGGTTCTTCCGTTGCTGGGGGCTGACTTGGTAAATATCCGCCATAAAATTGAGGTATTCCATGCCGGTGAGCCGGTCATACAGGTCATTGCCGTCGGGCACGAAGCCGATGAGCCGCTGAGCCGAAAGCCGGTCCTGATCCATCCGGTGGCCGGCCATGGTGATTTTGCCGCTGTCGGGCTTCAAAATGCCGGTCATCAGCTTGATGGAAGTGGTCTTGCCTGCGCCGTTGGGGCCGATAAAACCGAACAGCTCGCCGCTGTTCACATGCAGCGTCAAATCATCCAGAGCCTTAACGCTGTTTTTATGGTAGGTTTTGCTGACATTTTGTAAATCGATCATTGCGATCGCCTCCCTCTGTTGATCGGGGACAGTATAGCAAGGCAGTCTGGGAAATGCAAGGGGAATAGACTGAAAAATACATTTTTGCGCTTAAAATGACAACACATGAAAAAAGCCCTCCGAGAAACATGGAGAGCATGAAGCGGCGAAACCATCACGGATCGATAAATACCAGCACCGTTTCAGCGGTTTTCACCCCGTCGGGATACACCGGGCACAGCCCCAGCACGCCCACACCCTGGGGAACAAAAACACTGCAGGACAGCGCAAAACGGCATTGCCCATTGGGCGCTGCCGTGCGGGTGAAGAGGGAATCATTTTGCGAAAGCAGGGTGTTATTGCCATAAATTTGATAGCCGGTGATCACGTCCTGGGCGGTGAGCCAGTCGCCGGGGGCGGACACCTTGATGGAGATGTCCGCCGTCCGGTCGGCGTGCACGGTGGCTTGGGCCGAAGCAATGTAGCCGCCGTTGGCAAAGTAGCCAGAGTAGCCCATGTCCTGGGAAACGCCGCCCAATTGAATGGCCGACGCGGGCACGAAGCCCCGACAGAAAGGATGGCCGTTTTCATCCTCCAATTGGATGTAGACCCACTGGTCCATGGTGGCCAGCCAGGTTACCGTTTGTCCTGCGGCCAGGGTGCGCAGCACGCTCTGGCTCTTGATCGGATCGTCGGTCAGGAACGTATTGACGGAAATGATCGCGGGCAGATCACCCAGATTGGCGTCCAGATTGCCCACGGTCACGTTCTTGGGCAGGGCGGAGGCGGGGATGTAGCCAAAGCGCATATGGTCGGAGGACACGGCGTACTGAATCAAAATCCAGTCGCCCGCCTGGCCGAATACCTGAATCCAGTCGTTGGTGGACACGGCGGCTTTGCCGTTGGCGCCCCGTTCAAAGGATTCTCCCGGGCCGGAATATACGGCGTACTTCTGTCCGCCGGTGAATTTCACGTTCTTGGCCTGCAATTGGCTGGCGGCGGAAATGGCGGGCGGGGTGGAAAGCTTGTTTTTGGCTTCCTTGACAGATTTGGGGAAAGCGGAGAAGCTAAAGTACCTGATATCGGTCTGCACCGTGCCCTTCACTGTGCCCAGGGACTGCGTGTTGACTTCCGGGTTGCCCCAGAACACGATCTTGTCGCTGAATACGTCGGCTTCCCGGAAATCGAAGCCCAGGCCCTGGGTGTACAGATAACGCAGGTTCCATTGGCCGGATTTTTGCGGCTCGATAAATTCAACCAGGTTGTTGGTATCGCCGGAACGGCGATATGCGATGGCGATAGCGTCGCTGGCGGCCACGGTGCTGACCCAGCCGCTCATGCTGTCGTTGAAAAGCACGAACGTGCCTTCTCCCTGGGGCAGGGCCTTATCGGTTCGCAGAAAATGCTCATACTTCCCGTTTTTCTGCTTGAAGCCGTGGAGCACATTGTGGCCGTTGTACTGGGTGACGGCGAAGAAATAATTTCCGGCTGCGGTATTTTCCATCAGCAGCGCGGCGTCGGCGCCGATGGTGTAGTTATTAAAATTGGAGGCGGAAAAGTAAGCTTTGATTTCTGCGGGCAAGGCCGTGCCTTCAAAGGCCGCTCCGTCCGCCAGCGCGGCGGGCAGCAGCAAAAGAATCATCATCAGGGCCAGCAGCAGGGTCATCATGCGTTTCAACATCGTGGGTTCTCCTTTCGTAAGGGCGCGGTTTCCGGCGGCGGCCGTCCGGCGGAGCGTCTTTCCCGCGCCCTTCGTCTATAAAGACCATTTTGCCTGCCCGTTTGTTACATGGTTTGAAAAATTATTTGGAGATTTTTTTTACTGTGGCGCACATGGCTTCCGCTGTGCCCCCGTCGGCCAGCAGCGCAAAGGAATGGCCGCCCTGATCCCATGTCACCTGGTGCTGGCCGTCCACCAGGGACATGAGGGCCACCACGTCGTCCCATTGGACGTAGGTAATATCGGAGGTGCCGCTGAGGGGAATCGATACCAGCGTTTCGCTTTCCGTAAAGGTGATGGTGCTTAAGCCGTTGGAATACACCGCAGTGTGCATGCCGTTTTCGCTGGAGGTCCCGGTCAGGAGATAACCGCTGGGGATCATGTCGGGGAAATACGCGCCGCCCCAGCCCATGGGCACGGAAAGCGGCTGCAGATCCTCCTCCGGCTGAGCTGTGGGTTCAGCGGTGGGCGCCGGCGTTAAGGTGAGGGCGACAGTGGGCGCTTTGGTGGGCGCGGGCGTATTGGTGGGCGTCGGGGTGGGCTCACTTGTCGGAAGTGGTGTTTCGGTGGGAATTATAGTTGGCTCTTGCGTTGGAACGGGCGTATCGGTGGGGACAGACGTATGTGTAGGCTCTGGCGTGGGCTGTTCGGTGGGGCCTGGCGTGCTGGAATAATAGGGGGCCACGGATACCGTATGCCCGGGGGACAGGGGCGTGATATCCGGCGGGGTTTGATGGGTGGCCAGGTACACGCCGCCAACGACCACAATCAACATAGCGGCAATACGCAGCACCACGCCGCCAATGCCTTTTCCGTGATGCTTGCTCATTCGTGCAATCAGGGAAAACACCCGGCGCTTATGCTGCTTGAAGAGGGTTTCAGCGTTACGCCGGTCTTCCCGGCTCATGCTGCGGGCAAACTGCTCTGTTTCTTCCTCGGCCAATTGGCTCAGGGCCTGGCGCAGGTAATCATCCTGTTTCATATCACAGCCCCTCCTTTCCTAACAGTTCAGCCAGATGCCGCCGGGCGCGGCTCAGCTGCACCCGGACCGATACGGGCCGGATGCCCAGCGCATCGGCAATTTCGTTATCGTCCATTTCCCGGAAATAGCGCATCATCATAATATCCTGCTCCCGCTGAGGCAGACGGCGGATGGCGTTTTTCACACCTTCGACCCCGGCTCGGGACAGCACCCGTTCATCCACCGCGTATCCATCGGATAAATCCTCGAAGGCGGCGTCGCCGGCCACCACCTCCCGTTTGTCCTTTTTGAGCAGGGAAATGGCAGTGTGTCTAACAGTAATGACGATGTAAGACCTCAATTTGTTACAATCAAACGTGCGCAAAAGCGAAATTTTTTGAATCAAAGCCAAAATGCTGTCGCTGACGGCGTCCTGCGCCAGCTCATTGCTGCGGGTTACTCGCAGAGCCATGCCGTACATTAATTGATGGTACTCCAGATAGAGGCCCTCCATAAACAGGCGGTCCTCCTCGTTCTCGATGGTCAAGAGCACAATGGGCAAAACCATTTTTCGATTTCTCCTCTTATGTGTAGATCCGTTTCCCATTATAGAAGGAAGGAGCAAGGTTGTCAATCACGGGCATGGAACGGGATTGTAAATCTTTACAGTCCAAAAAAATCATGCTATAATATGGAGGAAATGAAACCACAGATAAAAAGGGGAATGAGAATTAATGGAAAACATGACCAATGAAAAGCGGAAAGTGGTTTTTTCGGGCATTCAGCCCTCGGGAAATATTACATTGGGTAATTATATCGGCGCGCTGCGGAACTTTTCTTTGTTTGACGACGCCGACTGCCTGTACTGCATGGCCGATCTGCACACCCTAACCGTGCGGCAGAACCCGGCGGAGCTGCGCAAGCGCACCGCGTCCCTGGCGGCCATTTACGTGGCTTGTGGCCTGGACCCGGACAAGAATATCATCTATTGCCAAAGCCATGTGCCCGCCCATGCGGAATTGGCCTGGATTTTAAACTGCTACACGTATATGGGCGAATTGAGCCGCATGACCCAGTTCAAGGATAAAAGCCAGAAGCACGCCGATAATATTAACGCGGGCCTGTTTACCTATCCTGTCTTGATGGCCAGCGATATCCTGCTGTACCAGACCAACCTGGTGCCCGTGGGCGGCGACCAGAAGCAGCATGTGGAACTGTGCCGGGACATTGCCCAGCGTTTCAACAGCATTTACGGCGACGTGTTCACCATTCCCGAGCCCTACATTCCCAAAGCCACGGCAAAAATTATGAGCCTGGCAGAGCCCACCAAGAAAATGAGCAAATCCGACCCGGAGGACACCTTCATTGCCGTGCTGGATAAACCGGAGGATATCCGCCGCAAACTTAAGCGCGCCGTCACCGATAGCGATGGGGAAATTCGCTACGATCCGGAAAATAAACCTGGCGTGTCAAACTTGCTCACCATTTTGAGCGTGCTGAAAAAGGAAGACATGGACGCTACGGTTTCGTCACTCCAGGGCCAGGGCTACGGCGCTTTAAAGGAGGCAGTGACCGAAGCGGTCATCGCGGAACTGGCGCCCATCCAGGAAAAGTACAACGCCATCATTGCCGACAAGGAAGGGCTGAATGCTATGCTTAAGCGAAACGCCGAGCGGTCCCAGTACTTAGCGTCCAAAACGCTGCGGAAAGTGTACAAGAAGGTTGGGCTGTATCAATATTGAGAAAGGGAAGGGGTTTCCATGGCCGAACGAATCTGGAAGCCGGAAGGGCAACCCAAGGCCATCGTGCAGCTCGTGCACGGCATGGCGGAGCATATCGACCGGTATGACCGGATGGCCCGAGGGCTGAACGCAGCGGGCTATTTGGTGGTAGGGCGGAATCATCGCGGACATGGGAAGGACGCGGAACTTCTGGGCTATTTTGCGGATAAGGACGGCTGGAACGTGCTGATTGAGGACGCCCATGACATGAGCGTGGACACCAAAAAGCACTATCCCGGTGTGCCCTTCATCCTGCTGGGCCATTCCATGGGCAGCTTTGTGGCCCGGGAATATGCTTTGCAGTATGGGAACGAACTGGATGGGCTGATCCTCAGCGGTACCGGCTTCTATCCTAAGCCCCTGTGCGCGGCGGGTAAAATGATGGCCAAGCTGTCGCCCAAAAAGAAACCGGCCAACTTCGTCAACAGCATTGCCTTTGCGGGCAACAATAAGCCTTTTGCTCCCGGCCGCACCGGCTTTGAATGGCTGAGCCGGGATGAAAAAGAGGTGGATAAGTACGTGGCCGATCCCCTGTGTGGCTTTACGTTCACCGGCTCCGCTTTCGCTGATTTCTTCGGCGGCTTGATGGCCCTGACGGATGAGAGCCGCTTATCCACTATGCCCAAGGATCTGCCGGTGTATTTCATGTCCGGCGACCACGATCCCGTGGGTCAAATGGGCGAAGGAGTGAAACAGGTGGCGGAAGCCTTCCGAGAGGCGGGCGTGCAAAACGTCACCGTGAAACTGTACAAAGACGCCCGGCACGAGCTGTTTAACGAGCTCAATCGGGACGAGGTAACCCATGATATGGTTGCGTGGCTGGATCATTACTTTGCCAAGTGACAGAAAATAAGAGGTGCTTTTTATGACTTATTATTCTGGCGATATTACCAATGTGCACGGCATTCGGGTTGGCCAGGCCCAGAGCGAATCGGGCCGTACCGGCGTGACGGTGGTGTTGTGCCGTAAGGACGGGGCCACCGGCGGCGTATCCGTCCGGGGCGCGGCCCCAGGCACTCGGGAAACGGATCTGCTCAGGCCCGGCAATTTGGTGGAAAAGGTGAACGCCGTGGTTCTCTCCGGCGGCAGCGCCTTCGGCCTGGACGCGGCAGGCGGCGTGATGCGGTATCTGGAGCAGATGGATTGCGGCATGGATATGGGCGTGGCCCGGGTGCCTATTGTGCCCGCAGCGGTGCTCTATGATCTGGGCGTGGGGGACCCCCACATTCGTCCCGACGCAGCCATGGGCCGGGCGGCCTGTATGGCGGCCAATAAAGGCATGCAGCAGGGCCGGGTGGGCGCTGGCACTGGGGCCACCGTGGGTAAGTTGGTTCCTGGGGCTATTCCCCAGGACAGCGGCGTGGGTTCCGCGTCGATTACCCTGCCCGAGGGCGTCACGGTGGGAGCCATCGTGGCGGTCAACGCTGTGGGGGACGTGTATCACCCTGAAACCGGCGAAGTGCTGGGCTGCGCCCATCTGCCGGACGGCACCGCTGTGCTGGCGGAAGGGCTGCTCTACGGCCACGCGCCTGCGCCCCAGCAGATTCGCATTCCAGCTCCCGGCAGCAACACTACCATCGGCGTGGTGGCGGTGGACTGTAAATTGACCAAGGAGCAGGCCAACCGCCTGGCGGACGTGGCTCACGACGGCCTGGCCCGCGCCATCCGGCCTGTGCATACCCAGATGGATGGCGATACCATGTTTGCCCTGGCCACGGGAAGAACGGCCAATGAGGTGAATTTCGTCAAGCTGTGCGCCGCCGCTGCCGAAGTGACTGCCCGGGCTATTGCCAACGCCCTGTATTTTGCGAAGCAATGATCGCGGGCGTAGGCATTGATCTGTGCGAAATTGCGCGGATGGAAAAACTTCTTTCGGAAGGCCGCTTTTTGAAGCGGTATTTCAGCCCGGAGGAACAGGCATATATAAATGGAAAAGGCGTTTCTGCCGCTGCTTCGATGGCGGGAATTTACGCTGCCAAGGAAGCGTTTGTAAAGGCCCTGGGCACTGGCATTGTGTCCGGGGCGCTTTCGGATATCTGCGTTTTGCACGATGAAAATGGCGCGCCGTATTTCGATCTGCGGGGCGCCTACCAGCCGCTGGCCGCGAAAAAGGGAATTGTTAGGGTGTACCTGTCGATTTCTCACGACGGCGGCATGGCGGCGGCGGTGGCCATTGCGGAAAGGGATTGATCATGGTTTCCAATTTTTCTTATGCTGTACTTACTCCGACGGATATGCGCCGCACGGAGGAAAAGGCGTTTGCACTGGGCGTTCCTTCTATTTTATTGATGGAGCATGCTGCCTTCACCGTAGTGGATGAACTGCAAAAGGCTCTTGGCGGCGATTGCAAGGGAAAAAATGTGCTGTTTCTGTGCGGCACGGGCAACAACGGCGGGGATGGCCTGGCGGCGGCCCGGCTGTTTTTGCGGCGAGGCGGTTGCCCCACGGTGTGGCTGGCTGGCGAACCCAAAACCAACGACGCAAAAACCAACCTGGCTTGGCTTTCGCTGATGGATGATGCGCGCATCCTGAATCTGGGGGAAATGCCGAAGGAAGATTGGCCCTTTGATGAACACCATTACCCTCGGGAAACGTTTGACGCCTATGTGGACGCGCTGCTGGGCACGGGCTTGTGGGGCGCGCCGGAAGGATTGATGGATCATTTGGTCTGCGTACCCAACGCAGCCCAGGAGAATAAGCGCGTTCCTGTCATTGCGGTGGATATTCCCAGCGGCATGGACGGGGCCACGGGCCAGGTGTATGGAAATGCGGTATGGGCCGATGTGACGGTTACTTTCCATGGCCCCAAGCCGGGGCTACTGCTGACGCCTTATGGGGGCAGAGTGGGTAAAACCGTTGTGGCGGATATCGGCCTGCGGCAAATGCAGGATGACGGTACACTGGATATTGACCAGCCGGAATTGCGCTGCCGCATGCTGCGGCCTGCCGCGCTCCGGCGGCTGGGCCGCCGGCAACGGGATGCTCACAAGGGCGATTGCGGCCGCGTGCTGATTTACGCCGGCAATATGGGTATGGCCGGGGCTGCCGCCATGTGCGCAAAGGCCGCGGTAACGGCAGGCGCGGGGCTGACCACTATCGCCTGCGATAAGGAAATTATCCCCGTTTTGCAGACGCTGGTGCCCAACGCCATGTGCGTGGATATTCAACAAGCGGCAAAAAATTCGCCCGCCTATGATGTACTGGCCTTGGGCTGTGGACTGGGGCAAAGCGAAACGGTGTGGAAAAGCATTCTGAAATTGTGGAACCCGGACAAGAAATCTGTCTGGGATGCGGACGCGCTGAACCTGCTGGCGAAGCACCCCATGAAGCTGGGTAAACATGCGGTGATCACGCCCCACCCGGGAGAAGCGGCCAGGCTGCTGGGATGGGGTATCGAAAAAGTGCAAGCCGATCGGTTCATAACGGCCCGGGCACTGGCGGAGGCATACGATTGCATCGCTGTGCTTAAGGGCAGCGTCACCGTGATCTGCCAGATGATAGATGGCACACCTTCTTATTTTCTGAATGTCGTGGGCAGCCCGGCATTGGCAAAGGGCGGCAGCGGCGACGCGCTGACAGGTATCCTGGCAGTATGCATGCATCGGCCTGCGCTAACCTTGGCCAACGCTGCACTGGCGTGCCTCTGGCATGGTATGGCGGGGATCATTGGCGCGGAGCAATACGGCGAACGGGAATTGACCACCGGCCAGTTGATCAACTGCCTGCACGAAGCGGAGCGATGGGGCAGGGGAGAACGTCCTGCGCCCAAAGGATGGGAAGAATAAAGAGCGTGTCCATGCCGGATGCAATCGGCATGGATTTTTTTGAATAACGTGATATTTTTATGCGAAATTTTGAAAAAAGGGGATTGACAAATAATGACTGGCATGCTATTATGTTAACGATTCATCTTGATAAAGCAATGAATTGCATAAATACGGGAAGCCCAGGCGCACAAAAGCGTACAGACAGGAAAGAAAAGAGGAAGAAACGATGAAGAAACTGACGATGGTACTGGCCCTTGTGATGGCATTGCTGTTGTGCGCGCTGCCCGCTTGGGCGGAAGAAACGGACGCGTCTATTCAGTATATCCTGGATAAGGGTGAACTGATCCTGGGATTGGATGACACTTTTCCGCCTATGGGCTTCCGGGATGACAACAATGAGATCGTGGGTTACGATATCGATCTGGCCAAAGAAGTTGCTTCCCGCCTGGGCGTGACGCTCAAAACCCAACCCATCGAATGGGACGCTAAGGAGCTGGAACTTTCCTCCAAAAGCATTGACTGCATTTGGAACGGCCTATCAATCACTCCGGCCCGGCAGGAAAGCATGAGCATGACCAAGGGCTATATGAACAACAAGATCGTGCTGGTGGTGAAAGGCGATAAGGGCTATGCTGCCAAGGAAGATCTGGTAGGCAAAAAGATTGCTGTGCAAAATGGTTCCTTTGCCCAGGAAGTGCTGGAGGAATACGAAGAATATAAGGATTTCTATGCCAGCGTGGACGTGCTGGGCTATGACGAATACTTAACCGCCCTGATGGATTTGCAGCAGGATGGAGTGGATGCTGTGCTGATCGACCTGGTGGTGGCGGAATACCGCATTGCTGGGCTGAACGACGATAATCTGGTGTTGATCGATTCCCTGGAGGATGACATCTTCGGCGTGGGCTTCCGCAAGGAAGACGCCGCTCTGCGGGACAAGGTGAACGCCATTCTGGCCGAAATGGCCCAGGACGGTGCCACCGCCAAGATCAGTGAAAAGTGGTTTGGCAAGGATATTTCCATCTTGGAGGATGTGGCCGCGGCGGAATAACGAAACAAAAGAAACCAATTTGATCGGGGGCCGTGCTGATTCGGCCCTCGATCCTTTCATGAAAGCGCACGGGAGATGGGGGACAGGCGATGGTGATGAAATTTTTCAATAATCCGGAAAAGCTGTGGAATCTGGTGAAGATCCTGCTGGAGGGCTTGTCCGTCACCGGGCAGATTTTTATTTTGACCCTGGTTTTTTCGATTCCCCTGGGTATGCTGGTGGCTGTGGGGCGAATGAGCAAAAAATGGATTGTTCGGGGGCCCGTTTCCGCGTATATTTACATCATGCGGGGCACGCCGCTGATGCTTCAGGTGATGTTCATTTATTTTCTTTTACCTCGGATCCTGCCTTTCAAATTTGACCGGTTTCCGGCGGCTATTTTCGCCTTTACCATCAATTACGCCGCCTACTTTGCGGAAATTTTCCGGGGCGGCATCCAGGGCATTCCCAAGGGCCAGTGGGAAGCTGGGCAGGTGCTGGGAATGAAAAAGAGCCAGACCTTCTTTCGAGTGTTGCTGCCGCAAGTATGCAAGCGGGTGTTGCTGCCGGTAACCAATGAGGTGATCACCTTGGTCAAGGACACTGCCCTGGCAAGCACCATCGCCGTGACGGAGCTGATGAGCCTGGCGAAAAAACAGGTGTCGTCTTCCTCGTCCATTGAGCCATACGTGATTGCCATGGTGATGTATTTGATTTTCAACGGCGTCACCGAGCAGCTGTGTCGCTTGGCTGAGCGAAAGCTGAATTACTATCAGTGAGGAAGAAATGCCATGCTAAAAGCGGAAAATATTATTAAAAGCTTTGATGGACTGCCGGTGCTGCGGGGCATATCCATGGAGATTAACCAGGGAGAAGTGGTGGCTATCATTGGAAGAAGCGGCTCGGGGAAGAGCACGCTGCTTCGCTGCCTCAACAACCTGGAAAAGGTCGATAACGGAACCATTGAAATTGACGGCCAGGCTTTAGTGAAAAACGGCGTATACGCTCCGGCGAAAGAGCAGCGGGCGGTATGCCTGAAAATGGGGTACGTATTCCAGAATTTTAATTTATTTCCCCATATGAACGTATTGAAGAACCTGACCGAGGCCCAGCGGTGCGTGTTGGGCCGGGAAAAGGAAAAGGCGGAGAAATATGCCAAGGAATTGCTGAAAAAGGTGGGGCTGGAGGATAAGGCACTGGCCTATCCCGGTCAATTGTCCGGCGGTCAGCAGCAGCGGGTGGCCATTGCCCGGGCCCTGGCCATGGATCCGGAAATCCTGTGCTTTGACGAGCCTACCAGCGCCCTGGACCCCCAATTGACCCAGGAAGTGCTCTCGGTGATCCGGGCGCTATCCAGGGAAAAGCGCACCATGGCCGTGGTGACCCACGAAATGGCCTTTGCTCGGGAAGTGGCCGATCGGGTTGTGTTCATGCAGGAGGGGGTCATTGTGGCGGAAGGCGCGCCGGATAACGTGTTCAATGATCCCCGGGTGAAGGTATTCATCGGAAAAAATGACAATGATGACGGCATCGACTAAATTCTGCGTGGGATGCGCTTATGGTTTGAAACAATAGGCGCATCAACCTGTAGGAAAAGCCCAGAGATGCATCGAAGGGGCCAAAGCCGCTTCAATTATCATCTGCGGGCGGCGACAAGCGCGGCACCGGGGAACAACCGGAATTTTTCGATTTCGATTCCATTCGCAGGAAGCCGAAAAATCTTTTCGACAACCTGATGAACTTATAGTTTCAAACTATAAGCGCATATAATTTTTATTTAATTGACAATAAGTCTAACGTGGCCTATAATGAATCCATCAAGAAGCGAAACGCCAGGAAGGGAGGCTCCGATATGAAAAAGATGAGCATGCGAATGTACATTTTGATGTGCCGGGGCATGGCCCTGCACTGTTTGCACTGCGCCGCTTGACATCCGCTTGGGTTCATGGGGCCGCCCGCAGCAGTGCGCGGCGGCTTTTTCATCGGAAACGATGCGGGGCAGACGTGCCCTGGAACCGGATGCGGAAATATCCGAAAGGAATGCATGCATTTGTCTGAATCATCTCCCCTCATTGAAGTCAAGAATCTCCGCAAGGTGTATCAGGTGCCGGGCGGAGAGGTAGTCGCTCTGGACGGCATCAACCTGAGCATCGAAAGGGGGCAAATCTACGGCATCATCGGCATGAGCGGTGCGGGAAAATCCACGCTGATTCGGTGCATGAACCGGCTGGATACCCCAACCGATGGGCAGATTCTCATCGATGGGCAGAATATCCTGGCCATGAACGAAAAACAGTTGATGGCCACCCGCCGGAAGGTGAGCATGATTTTCCAGCAATTTAATCTGCTGATGCAAAAGACGGTGGCGCGGAACGTGCGCTATCCGCTGGAAATCGCCGGAGTGCCCAAGGCGAAAGCCAATGCCAGGGTCAAGGAACTGCTCCAAATTGTGCAACTGGAGGATAAGGCAGACGCCTATCCTATCATGCTCTCCGGCGGCCAGCGCCAGCGGGTGGCTATTGCCCGGGCCCTGGCCAGTGATCCCGAAGTGCTGTTGTGCGACGAAGCCACCAGCGCTTTGGACCCCATGACCACCCAGTCGATCCTGGCCCTGCTCCAGGATATTAACCAGAAACTGGGCATCACGGTGGTGCTGATTACCCACGAAATGGCGGTCATTCGGCAGATATGCAGCCGGGTTGCTATTCTGGATGGGGGCAAGATTGCTGAGGAAGGCACGGTGGATGATGTGTTCGTCCATACTCGCTCGGCAGCCGGAAAGCGGCTATTCGGCATCGTGCCTACAAAGCAAGACGAAACGGAAATGGCCGAAGTGCCCGCCCTGCGCATTGTGTTTGACGAAGGCAGGGAAAGCCAGCCCATCATCGCTGGATTGGTGAAGGAGTGCGGCGTGGCTGTGAACATTCTCTCGGCGGACATCAAGCGCATCAACGGAAAATCCTATGGCCAGATGCTGATCGAGATGCCTCAGGATGACGCGGTCAAAAAACAGGTGATCCAATACCTGACCGGCCAAGGGCTGACGGTAAAGGAGGTTGATCCTGTATGAACTGGGCGCTGATTTGGCAGGGCTTCCTGGAAACCTGCATGATGACGGTGATTTCCTCTGTTGTGTCCTATCTGCTAGGCATGCCCCTGGGCGTGCTGCTGGTGGTGACCCGGAAGGATGGCATCAAGCCCGCGCCGACCTTTAACGCGGTGCTGGGCGCGGTGATCAACTTCCTGCGTTCGATTCCCTTTATCCTGCTCATTGCCATGCTGATTCCGGTCACCCGCCTGGTGATGGGCACTGCCATCGGCACTTCTGCTTCCGTGTTCCCGCTGGTGATCAGCGCCACGCCGTATATCGCCCGAGTGGTGGAGCAATCCTTCCTGGAGGTGGATGGCGGCGTGATCGAGGCGGCCAAGGCCATGGGCTCTTCCACCTGGCAGATTATCTGGAAAGTGCTGATTCCGGAATCTGTTCCATCCCTGGTTACCGGCGCGGCCATGGCCGTGACCACCATTCTGGCCTACACTGCCATGGTGTCCGCGGTAGGCGGCGGCGGTATCGGGGCTTACGCCATCACCAAAGGATATCAACGAGGAAAAAAGTACTACGATTTCATGTACGCAGCCAGCGCTGTGCTGGTCCTGATGGTTCAGGCTATTGCAATTACAGGTACCCGGCTCACTCGCCGGTTGGACCATAGAATCCGTTAACAATTGAAAGGAGATACAACAATGAAAAAGGTTATCGCTCTGGTACTCGCTCTGGTCATTTTGTCCGTGGTTCCCGCTTCTCTGGCAGAAAACCAGAAAATCAAGATTGCTGCTTCTACTACGCCCCACGCTATTATCCTGGAATATGTGAAGGACGATCTGGCCGCTCTGGGCTATGATCTGGAAGTTGTGGAAGTGACCGATTATTACGTAGCCAATCCCGCCACAGCAGCCGGCGAAGTGGACGGCAACTATTTCCAGCATCAGCCTTTCCTGAATGCCTACAATGCCAGCGTGCCCGAGGATGAGCAGCTGGTGGCCGCTTACGGCGTGCACTGCGAGCCCTACGGCATCTATCCCGGCACCAAGAAGGACCTGAGCGAAATCGCCGCCGGCGACAAGATCGCCGTGACCAACGACCCCTCCAATGAAACCCGCGCCCTGATCCTTTTGCAGGATGCCGGCCTGATCACCCTGCCCGAAGGCACTACGCCCGACAGCGGTTTGCAGAAGGAAGACATCGTGGAAACCAACGGTATCGAAATCTTCGAACTGGACGCTGAAAAGATCCCCGCCGTGCTGGATGACGTGGCTTTCGCCGTGATCAACGGCAACTACGTGCTGGATGCCGGCATGACCGTCCGGGATGACGCTCTGTTCACTGAAGCGGGTACTGTGACTGGTCAGGTGTATGTGAACTACTTGGTGGTGAAGTCCGAAAATGTGGAAGCCGATTGGCTCAAGGCCCTGGAATCTGTGATCGCCACTGAAAAGGTGCAGCAGTTCATTCTGGAAAATGAAGGCTTTGCTGGCGGTGTCATCCCCACCTTCGAAATCGCTGAATAATTCGGGAACCCTTGAACAATCTTTCCCGATACCAACAAGACCGCACCTCGGTGAGAGGTGCGGTTTCTTTTGTGAGCAGGTGCGGATATTATCCGCCCGCTGAAATGAGCTGAGCTATCTGGCTCTTTCTATCGTTTGTTGGCATGTTTTTTTCGGGCGGGTGCTATCCGCCCCTACATTTTTGCGCGGGTTGGCTGCATCTTGTGGCAGGCGGCGAACGCAGGAGAAGGAAAAGTATGCAGGTTCGCCGTGCGGTTTTCTTTGGGAGAGCACGAGAGGAGCTTTCTTCCGGGCGGATGCCATCTGCCCCTACATTTTTTCGCGGGTTGGCTGCGTCTTGTGGCAGAAGACGAACACGGGAGATGTAAAAAATGCAGGTTTGCCGTGCGGTTTTCTTTGGGAGAGCGCGAGAGGGCTTTCTTTTTCCGAAAAGAAAGCCCTCTCGCAAATATTTTTTCACTCCCGTCCCTTGACCATGGTCAGGGCGATGCGCTTTTTCTTTTCGTCCACGCTGACCACCCACACCTTGACCACGTCGCCCACTTTCACCACCTCGCTGGGGTGTTTGATGAAGCGATCGGCCATGCGGGAAATATGCACCAGGCCGTCCTGGTGGACGCCGATATCGACAAACGCGCCAAAGTCGATCACGTTGCGCACGGTGCCGGTCAATTCCATGCCGGGCTGCAAATCCTTCACGTCCAGCACATCGGTGCGCAGGACGGGCTTGGGCAGCTCGTCCCGGGGGTCGCGGCCGGGCTTTTGCAATTCATTTACAATGTCATTCAGTGTGGGCAAGCCGATGTCCAATTCTTTTGCCAATTTCTCAAAGCCATATTCCCGAGCCTTGGACGCAATGCCGGGCACGCCGCCGTTTTTCACGTCCTTGAGCTCGTAGCCCAGCTTGCTCAGCAGCGCCTTGGCGGCGTCGTAACTTTCGGGATGGACGGCGGTGGCGTCCAGAGGATTTTTGCTGTCCATCACACGAAGGAAACCGGCGCACTGTTCAAAGGCCTTGGGGCCCAATTTGCTCACCTTTTTCAGAGTGGCCCGGGAGGAAATGCCGTTTTCTTCCCGGTAAGCAACGATGTTTTTTGCCAAGGCCGGGCCGATGCCCGCCACATGGGATAACAGCTCGGCGCTGGCCGTCGATATCTCTACGCCCACAGCATTTACGCACTGTTCCACCACGCCGTCCAGTGCGGCGGTCAGTTCGTTTTGCTTCAAATCGTGCTGGTATTGGCCCACGCCGATGGCCTTGGGATCGATTTTGACCAGCTCGGCCAGCGGGTCCTGCATCCGGCGGGCAATCGATACGGCGCTGCGCTGGGTTACATCAAAATCAGGGAATTCGGCAGCGGCCTGCTTGCTGGCGGAATAGACGGACGCGCCCGCTTCACTGACAATCACGTAGGCGACGCCTGGCATGTCCGGCAAAAGCGAGGCGATGAATTGCTCGCTTTCCCGGGAAGCGGTGCCGTTGCCAATGGCTATGGCGGTCACGCCGTGCTGCTTTACCATCCGCTTGATCAGCTTGGCCGATTGGGCCTTTGCCATCTCCTGGCCCGGCAAGGTGAAATGGCCCACGCCAGTTTCCAGTACTTTGCCGTTTTCATCCACCACAGCCAGCTTACATCCGGTGCGGAAGCCGGGATCGACCCCCAGGGTCACTTTTCCTTTGATAGGCGGCTGCATGAGCAATTGGTGCAGGTTTTGGGAAAACACCCGGATGGCACCTTCGTTGGCCCGGTCAGTGAGGACGCTTCGGATTTCCCGCTCCAGAGAGGGGAACAGCAGCCGCTCCCAGGCGTCGGCGCAAGCCAGGGCTACCTGGTCGGCGGCCTTGCTGCCCGGGCGAACGAAGGCCAGGTTAATTTCCCGCAGGGCCGTTTCATCCGGCGCTTTCAGGGAAACCTTCAAAAATTCCTCCCGCTCGCCTCGGTTGACGGCCAGCACCCGGTGGGCGGCCATCTTGGGCACGGGCTCAGAATAATCGTAATACATGCTGTACACGCTGTCTTCATCCTTGGCGGCCTTGGTTTCAATTATGCCCTGGCGCAGCAGGAGAGAACGCAGGGCTTTACGCAGCGCGGCATCATCGCTAATGGATTCGGCCAGGATATCCCGAGCTCCGGCCAAAGCGGATTCGGCGTCTGGTACTTCTTTTTCGGCATCCACATACTTTGCGGCTTCCTGCGCCGGATCGCAGCCGGGCAGCTGCAACAGCAGCCACAGGGCCAAAGGCTCCAGGCCCCGTTCCTTGGCGATGGTGGCCCGGGTGCGGCGCTTGGGGCGGAAGGGACGGTACAGGTCCTCCAGCTCAGCCAGGGTTTGGGCTTTTGAAAGCTTTTCCTGCAATTCTTCCGTCAGCGCGTTTTGCTCCGTCAGGGATTTTTCAATTTCCTGACGGCGCTTGTCCAAATTGCGCAGGTATTCCAGCCGCTCGGCCATCTCCCGCAGCACCTGGTCATCCAAAGAGCCGGTGGCTTCCTTGCGGTACCGAGCAATGAAGGGGATGGTGTTGCCGGCGTCCAGCAGCTCGATCACGGCTTGCACCTGCTCTTTTCGCAGGGAGAATTCCTTGGCAAGGATGGCAATGAAATCCATGGTTTATTCCTCCGTAAGCGTTAATGAATGGATTTTTCGGTAATATGTAATCATCAGCAGCACTTCAGCCCCCAGCCAGGCGGCAGGTTCGGCCCAGAAAACCCCGGACGCGCCCAGAAAACGGGGCAGAAGCAGCGCCGATCCTACCCGCATGACCAGCTCGGCCAGGCCGGACAGCATGGGGGTGACCGTATCGCCCATGCCCTGCAGGGCAGAACGGTAGACATACAATAGGTAGAGAATGAATAGGCCAAGGAGCATGACATGCAAATATTGCTGAGCAATATCCAGCACCTGCTCCCGCATGGCCTCCCCGGGATCAACGAACAGAGACAGTACCCCGCGCCCGCAGATCATCAGCACCGCGCCAATGAGCAGGGCCGTGCCCACCGCAATGAACGCCCCGGAACGGATGCCTTGGCGAATGCGGCGGTACAATTTCGCCCCGTAATTTTGGCCGGCATAGGCGGCGATGGCTGCACCATAGGAAGCGCCGGCCATTTCCATCAGGCCATAAAGCTTATTGGTGGCGGTAAAACCGGCGATAAACACGCTGCCGTAGCCATTGATGACCCGCTGTAAAGCCAGCCCGCCCAGACCGATGACCACGTTCTGCGCAGCTGTGGGCGTACCCAGGCGGATCAGTGCGGAGGAGGTGTCTTTTTCCGGTTTCCAGTCTTCTTTCGCCAGCTGGATTTCCTTCATTTTGCGAATAACGGAATAACAGTATGCGGCGGAAGCGGCCTGTGCGATCACTGTGGCGGCAGCCGCACCGGCAATGCCCCAATGAAATACGATCACAAACAGGGCATCCAGGGCGATATTGGTAAAGGATGCCAGCGTCATGGCGGCCAGGGGCGTTTTTGCGTCGCCCATAGCCCGCAGAATAGACGCCTGGATGTTATAGGCAGCCAGAATGGGCATGGCGCCAAACAGGATGCGCAGATATAATTCAGCCTTGGGCAAAATGTCCGCGGGTGTGCTCAGCAGCGTCAGTACTGGGGAAACAAACACTTGGCTGATCAGCACCAGAAAAAAAGTGATGCAGGCTGTCAGCGTCATCGATTGTCCCACTGCGCGTTGCAGGCCCTGCTGGTTGCCTGCGCCGAATTGTTGTGAAATTAAAATGGAAAAGCCCTGGGTGAACCCCCATATGATGCCAAACACGAGCCAGGACAGCCAATCTGCCGTGCCAACCGCCGCCAGGGAATCGATCCCGGCGAAACGCCCGACGAAAGCAGCATCTACAATCGTGTATAATTGCTGAAAAATATTTCCTGCCATCATGGGCAGGGCAAAATTTAAAATCAGCCGAATTGGTCGGCCATGGGTCATATCAGTCGTGCGCATGAAAATCCTCCAGTCGAAAAAGGGTACAGGCAATTATACGAAATTTCAGGGAAGAGCGCAAGGGGAGAAATGCCGCTTTTGTTCCGGAAATGGGAATTCTGTATTTTCCCTGTATTTAAAAATAAGGATTAAAATCTACTGGGAAAAATGAACAAAAAAAGGCAGAAAATAGTCATGGACAACTTGAAATTCAAAAAACGTTGTGTTATACTACATCTTGAGTTTATTGGGCCCGAAAGGTACCAATGAACATTCATCAGACGGCAGGATAGGCGCGAGCGTGAGGGTTCAGCGGCGCCGATTCCGGCAATACATATCCTGAACCGGAAAAGCCGATGGGAAGTTCGGAGGGCGAAGCTATGCCAGAACGGGAAGAAATGGCCTATGGCTGTGTCTTCTGTCTGACGGGCAAGGAGCAGTCCGTTGCGGAGGGCATCATGCAAGTGTGTCCCGAAGTAAAAACGGTAGTGGCCAAGGTGGAAAAGTATAAAACCGTTCACGGCAAGAAATTGCGGGTGATGGAAATTTTTCTGCCCGGTTATTTGTTTTTCCTGGCGCCTAAAGATCTGAATCCCCTGTCCAGTTTTCCTCGGGATGGGCTTATCCGCATTCTGACGGAAGAAGACCATGAATGGCGCCTGTCGGGTGAAAATGCCCGGTTCGCCCATTGGTTATTCCAATACGATGGATGCCTGAGTTTTTCGCAGGCCTATAAATTGGATGATTGGATTCACATCGCCAGCGGGCCATTGAAGGATATGGAAGGCCGTATCACCAAAATTGACAAGCGGGGATTGAGCGGCCAGGTGAAATTAGAATTCGGCGGTAAAACGCTGATGACCTGGCTGAGCTTTGAACTGGTTGAGAAGGGAACGCTTCATGCCGTCACATCATCCAGGACAGCATCGGCTGTCCAAACGGCGGGTCATCCTGATTGCGGCACTGGTTCTGGTGTTGCTGGCGGGCGTGTATGCGCTGGCGCTTCATCTGGAGGACAGCCAGAGAAAGCCTGAACCCACCGGCGACCATAATGCCCGGCACCAGTATGATACCACGGTAGATTACGATGGGCACACCTATCGGCTCAAGAGTAACCTGACCACCATCTTGCTGATGGGTATCGATAACGATACGGATTCAGGCTTGACGGTGGTTAACCGCGATGGCGGCCAGGCCGACTTCCTGCGGCTGATCGTGATCGATAAAACGGCCAAGACCATTTCTCAATTGGCCATTGACCGCGATACCATGACGCCTATCACCATTTTGGGTGTGTTGGGAAACCGATCCGGCAGTAGGACCATGCAGATTTGTTTGTCTCACGCCTTTGGCAACGGACGGGAGCAAAGCTGCGAATTGACAAGGGAAGCGGTGGAAAACCTGCTCTTTGGTATGCGGATTGACTATTACATGTCCATGAATCTGAACGGCGTTGCGCTGATCAATGACGCTTTGGGCGGTGTAACAGTTACGCTGGAAGACGATTTCCCTGATCCTGCCATGAAGAAAGGGGAAACGATCACCCTTCAGGGCAGACAGGCGGAAACTTTTATCCGCAGCCGCATGAGCGTGGGCGACGGAACAAACGTCGGTCGTATGCGCCGACAGCAGCAGTTCATCGCCCAGGCAACGGATCTGCTGGTGAAACAGATGAAGCAGGATGAAAACTATGTGGGCCAGATGTATGATACATTGTCGCCTTCCATGGTGAATAACATTAGCAAGAGCCGCCTGATTCTGGAAGCCTACGATGCTCAGGATTATGCCCGGCCGTCCCTCTTCCAGATTGCTGGAGAGCACAAAATCAGTGAAGACGGGTTTATGCAGTTTTTCGCTGACGAAACAAAATTACAGGAAACCGTGCTGCAAATCTTCTATGATCAATTGAATTAAAACCGAAAGGTTTTAAGATACCATTCGTCAAAAAATTTTCCGAAAAGGAAAGGAGAAACCTACTATGAAAAAGTTTGTTGCCCTGATGCTGGCTCTGGTCCTGGCTCTGACTGCCGTTGCCGCGATTGCTGAAACCACCAAGAGCGTGACCTCTGGCGATACCAATAAGACCACCACCACGCCTGCTAAGACCACCAAGACCACTACCACTACTACCACCACCGACACCGCTCCCGCTTTCTATATCATGATCTCCCGCAGCGCCAGCCGCGTTGCGAAGGCCAATGAGGAAATCGCTAAGCTGGCGGAAGCCGCGAATGTGGCCGAATACTTTGGCAAGGCCGAAGAAATTGCTGCGATCCTGGGCGAAGGCGAATACAAAGTAAACGAACTGTGGCCCGTCATTGCTGCCAACTATGATGAGAGCATGGGCGACATCGTCGCTACCTTCACCTTTGCTACTCCTTATGAAGACGGCGAGAAGGTTGCCGTGCTGTTGAGCGTGGATGGCGAATGGTCCGTGTTTGAAGGCGAAGCGAAGGATGGCGCTATTACCGTGACTCTGGATGCCGCTACCGTGGAAAAGGTTGTGGAATCTGGCGCTCTGATCGCTATCGTGAACAAGTAAGAAAATTCCTTTCGGAAAATGCGGTACATGCCGGGGTAACCGGGGTGTACCGCACTTTTCGCGTTCCGGGTTCGTACCAACTTACCAATGGATCGGAGAGACACAGTCATGGCAGAACATGAAAGCAGAACTGTACAGCCCAAGCAGGCTCATTTGAGCCAGCTGGCCCCCGACACGGCACCGCATTACGACCAGGAGATGCAGATCGACCTGGTGGAACTGCTGTATCGTCTTCTGGCCAGCTGGAAAATGATTGCCTGCATTGTGCTCGTCTGCATGATCGTGGCGGCATTTTATGCCACCAGTTATGTAACGCCTTTGTACAAGGCCACTTCCACCATCTACGTGATCGGCCGCGATTCCGGCATCAATCTGTCAGATCTGCAGTTGGGGAATAACATGATGAACGACTACATGAAGGTTTTCGATATGTGGGAAGTTCATGATGAAGTGATCAAGAACCTGAAGCTTCGGTATTCCTATACGGCGATCCGGCGAAACCTGTCTGTGAGCAATTCAACGGGTACGCATATCCTGGAAATCACCTTCTCTTCTCCTGATCCCCAGGAAGCGGCTGCCGTGGCGAATGAGTATGCCAATGTGGTCAGCAATTACATCTCCGATACCATGCGGATGGACAAACCCAGCGTGATGTCTGTGGCGCTGGTGCCGACCAATCCTTATAACATCAGCCTAACCCGCAGCGTAGCCATGGGCTTCCTGCTGGGCCTGCTGATCAGCTGTGCTATTGTGGCACTGCGTTACATTTTGGACGACAAGATCAAGACGGCTGAAGATGTGCGTAAGTATGCCGGCCTGGTGAACCTGGCCATCGTACCTATGGAAGAATCGCTGAAAAAAAGTCACGGCAGCGGATCGCAGAAAAAACGGGGAGGAAATAAGCAATGAATAGGGTTCAAATTTCCAAATTTCCCCCGCTGAGCTATGCTGGTACGGAAGCCATCAATACACTGTGCACCAACCTGACCTTCTCCGGGGATAATGTGAAGCGGATCATGATCACAAGCTGCCATGCATCCGAAGGAAAGAGCATGATCAGCATGAATATCCTGCGTACCATGGCCAAACTGGGCAAAAAAGCAGTGCTGGTAGATGCTGACCTGCGGCGCAGTATGATCGCGCAGGATTACGGGCTGAGGTTTGAAAGGCCGGAGAGCATGGGCTTGACCCATCTGCTGGCTGGTATGGCCAGGGAAGAGGATGTACTTTATACCACCGATATTCCGGGCGCCAGCATTGTGCCGGTGATCAAGACGGTGAGCAGCTCCTTGTCCCTGTTGAATTCTGATAAGCTGCAGAAGCTGCTGGACCTGTTGGCTGAATATTTTGACTATGTGATCGTGGACGCGCCGCCCATCGGCGCTCTGATCGATGCGGCACAGATCGCTCGGTATTGCGACGGCACATTGTTGGTGGTCAACTATAACGCTGTTCGGAAGCAGGAATTGGTGGACGCGCAGCATCAGCTGCAAGCCACTGGCTGCCCCATTTTGGGTACTGTGATCAATCAGGCCCAGTTTGATACGTACATGAGCCGCAAATATTACTATAAATCCTACTATTCTCACTACGATTCTTCTTATAACATTTCCTCCAAAAGGAAAGGGAAAAAGAGTAAGCTGCTGCACATCGGTAAATCCGAGGCGGATAAGAAGTGATGGCAGGATTCACGGATATTCATACTCACTTCGTCTACGGCGTGGATGATGGCGCAAGGACAGCTCAGGATATGCGGGCCATGCTGGATGAGGCGCACGCGCAAGGCGTGGCGGCAATCTTCGGCACTTCCCATGCAGAACCGGGTATGAAGCCTTTCGACTATGAAACGTATCAGGCTCATCTGGAGGAAGCCAGGCAGTACTGTGATGAAATGGGCTATGATATGACCCTGTGCAGCGGAGCCGAATTGCTGTACACGCCGGCAATGGATGCCTGGATTCAGGAGCGCAAATTGATCACTCTGGGGGATACCAACCTGGTGCTGGTGGAATTTGTGCCGGATGTGGAAGGCCGCGAAATGGAACTGATGCTGGACATGATGGCGGATCGGGGATACCGGCCCATTTTAGCGCATATCGAAAGATATGAGTGTATGAAGGGCGCGTTTCCGTTCCGCTTGAAGGAACAGTACGATGTACAGTTTCAGGTCAACTGCCGCACGGTGGTGGAAACCACGGGTTTCTTCCGCCGCCGAAAGCTTAACCAGTGGCTCAAATCAGGCATCATTGATTATGTTGCTACGGATATGCATAACATGACGTCCCGTCCGCCCATGATGCGCAAAGCCTATGAGGAACTGCGAAAGCAGTACGGCAGGGCGTATGCCGAAAGCCTGACCAATGCCTCAGCATTTTACAACGGATAAAAACAAACAACAAAAAAGAAGATTTCTCCTTTACAAGCCATCGCTTTTCCGATGGCTTTTTCTTTTGGAAAAATATATTGAAGTGATATAACCTTTGGAGCTTCAAAAGAGAAGAGGACATATAAATGGCAAGGCTCATCGCAATTACTGATTGATTCAGAGGATCTATCATTCGCTCCATTAATAGCTGTTTTTCTGGATGGCAAATTGAGCACAGTAAAAAGTGGGGGACAAAATACCCAGGCTTACAGTTTATGGCATGGATGCCGACGGCCAATTCTCCATTAAAAAAGGGCAGCTTTCAACATCATAGTTTTTTACCCCTTTGGCGCGTAACGGCTTCGCAGCAATTCGATGAAGTATTGTTCGCTGTCCTTCAGAATTTTTTCGTCAAAGCCCTTTTGGTGCACAGCCATTTCAGCAGTGCTGATAATGCCAAAATAATAAATGTAAATGAAGGTGACCAATTCGGGAATGCTGCAATGCGCGTCCAGCTCGCCCCGTGCCTGTGCGGCAGTGAATTCCGATGTTTTTCGGTCAATCAGCCACTGTTTAAAGGCACGCACCTCCTGGGAGCAATCGGGCGCGTCGTTTTGATTCCAGATGCGCTGAAAGTTTCCAATCGTGGAGACACAGTAGCGGTAGTCTGTTCGGATGATATCAAATACCGGCATATCGGCACTGAAGATTTCCTCGCAGTGCTTTTGCGCTTCCGCCAAAGTTTGTGCTACGACGGCTCGGTACAATCCTTCTTTATTTTTGAAATAATAATATAGCGGTGCCCGGGTAACATGAGCTTCTGCGGCAATGTCCGCCAGATTGACAGATGAGTAGGCTTTGGCAGAAAAATAAGCGCGGGCAATGCGCAGAATGTCTTCCCGCATGGTGTTTTCCATTAGACCGCCTCCGTACATTTATTGTTAAAAATGTATAATTACCAGAGAAGAAAGAGATTACATTGACAATTATACACACATGTTTGTATAATATCAACTGGTTAAACCCCCAAATTTGATAGGAGGATGATCCCGATGAAAAAAATTCTCTGTACCTTGTTGGCCGTTTGCGTGATGGCATCGGTCACTGTCGTGTCGGCCGAAAACGGCGTTAGCGGCACTTTTGAAGGCGCTGCCCGCGGCTTCCATGACCAGGTAAAGGTCGCCGTTACCTTGGACAATGGCGTGATCACTGACGTTCAGGTCGTTGAGCATCAGGAATCTGACGGCGTCAGCGATTGGGCTATTTCTGAAACTCCCAAGCGGATCATGGAAGCCCAGAGCTGGAATATTGATACCGTTTCCGGCGCCACCTATTCCTCCAATGCTGTGAAGTATGCCGCCAAAGCAGCCATCGATGCTTCCGGCGCTCAGGGCTTGGGCGAAAAAGTGACCGCCGCGAAAGGCGAAGATGAAGAATTGACTGTGGATGTGGTTATTGTGGGCGGCGGCATCGCCGGCCTCACCTCTGCTATTGAAGCCAAGCGGGCGGGCGCCAGCGTGCTGGTACTGGAAAAGCTGGGCCGTCTGGGCGGTTCTTCCGTCACTTCCGGCGGCTATGTATACGGCACTGGCAGCCAAATGAACAAAGAATATGACAACGACCCCGAAGATATGGTCAACTACTATATCGAACGCGGCCATGGCAACATCGATGTGGATATGGTGCGCTTCTGGGCCGAACACTCCGGCGAAACCGTCGATTGGCTGATTGACGAAATGGGCCTGGAATTTGGCAAAGGTGTGGTTGCTACTGGCACCAGCCCGGCTCTGCGCAGCCATCTCACCGCCAACGGCGGCGCGGGCATCATGAAGCCCATCTATGAAAAGGTAGCGGCGGAAGCCGTTCCTTACCGTCTGGAAACCCCTGTTACCGATATTTTGGTCGAAGAGGGAAAAGTGGCTGGCGTTGTGGCTGAGCACAACGGCGCGAAAGTGACCGTGCACGCCGGTACCGTTATTGTGGCCTGCGGCGGCTTTGACGCCAGCAAGGAAATGAAGGCCCTGTATGCCCCCGATGCGGAAAATATTGCCTGCATGTCTTCCTGCGGCAACACTGGCGATTATATCGCCTGGGGAGAAAAGCTGGGCGCCTCTATGGTTTTCAAGGGCGGCGTCATGGGCATGCATTCCACCAATCCTTCCTACACGCTGACTGGCGGCATCAATCTGCTGTCCTTCCTGCCTACCCTGGGCGTGACTGAGAAGGGCGAACGCTTCCAGAACGAATCCAACGACTATCCCATCTTTTATACCAAGATGCTGGAAAGCGGCAGTGAAACGGCCTGGTGGATTTTTGACAGCGCTTCTCCCTTTGTGGCGCTGTGCGAAGCTGCCCTGCCTCACTATGGCGTGAAGGCAGATACCATCGAAGCGCTGGCTGAGGCTGCCAAGATGGACGTGGATACCTTCAAGGCCACCGTGGCCCGCTACAATGAACTGGGTGAAAAGGGCGTGGATGAAGACTTTGGCCGCGCCAGCATCGCTCCTCTGGCTGCCGAAGGCCCCTACTATGCTATCAAGGTGGTTCGCGCTACCGTGGCTGGTTTCGGCGGGTTTAAAATTAACACCCAGGCACAGGTGCTGGACCAGAATGACCAGGCGATCCCCGGCCTGTATGCTGCTGGCGAATGTGCCAGCGGTCAGTTTTTCGATAAGGAATACCCCTG
>JAFUFC010000100.1 GCA_017470095.1 Clostridia bacterium
ATCGCGGAATTTGTCCGGCAGATCAGGAATCCATACAAATTCAAGTGCGGAGATTTTGTTGTTCAGGTCAAGTTTGCGTCCACGGGTGCCACCTTGGAGGATCGCCTTGCCGGGCTGATCCGGTGACCCCACCGGCGACAGCCTTGCAGTCCTCTGACAGTTTCCTATAATGAAACCTGGAAAAGGGACTGAGTTCAGCTCACTTGCCTGAACAGCATGGGTTTCCCCATGGCGAAAGGAGAAGCGAGCATGGAACTGTACAGAGCGATCAAGTACATCCGGCTGTCTTATACAGACGACCGGACAGTGGAAAGTGACAGCGTGGGCAACCAGCGCCGGATGATAGATGACTTCATCGCAAAGCATCCGGAAATCGAGGCTGTCGCCGAAAAGGTGGATGATGGCTACAGCGGTGTGCTGTTTGACCGTCCAGCCTTTCAGGAAATGATGGACATGATCAAGCGGGGCGAAGCCAACTGCGTGATCGTGAAGGACTTGTCCCGGCTGGGCCGCGAGTATATCGAAACCGGGCGGTATATGCGCCGGGTATTCCCAGCATATGGGGTACGCTTCATAGCGATCAACGACAATGTTGATACCGCGAATGAAGGCGCGGACGATCTGGCTGTCTCAGTGAAAAATATCATGAACGAAGCGTATGCCCGTGATATTTCCATCAAAACCAGAAGCGCCTTGGACGCCAAAAGACGCAATGGCGATTTTGTCGGGCCGTTCAGCGTTTATGGGTACATCAAAAGCGGTGAACAGCATAAAAAGCTGATCATCGATCCCTATGCTGCAGGTGTGGTTCGTGAGATATTCCGCAGGAGGCTGGATGGGTTCAGTGCGCAGAATATTGCGGAAAAGCTGAATCAGGAGGGAATCCTTTCTCCGTTGGCATTTCGGCGCAATAACGGCACACCTTACGCCACCGGCGGGTACAGCGATCACGCGGACTGCAAATGGTCAGCGACGACTGTCATTCGCATCCTCCAGGATGAGACCTATACAGGAACACTGGTGCAGGGCAAACAATCGACGCCGCACTTCAAGCTGAAGGCGATGGAGATGAAGCCTGCATCGGAATGGGCGCGGGTTGAAAATGCGCATGAGGCGATCATCAGCCGTCAGGATTACGAGCTGGTGCAGCGCATACGCGAAATTGACACCCGCACGCCGCCCAGCAGAGATTCCGTCTTTATCTTTTCCGGCGTTCTGATCTGCGGCTGCTGCGGTGGCCGCATGACAAGGAAAGTCAGGAAATACAAAGACACCGAATATGTATATTACTTTTGCCCTACGGGAAAGAAGCATGGGTGCACGGCACCGACCATGATGAAGGAGAATGATCTGATCGGCTGTGTGACAGAGAGCCTGAAAGTACACATCGAAAATGTGATTTCTCTGGATCGCCTGCTGTCTACCATCAGCCAGGAGCGCCTAAATCGCGAGCTGATACAGGAGTACAACGGACAAATCACTAACTGTGAAGTTCAGCTGACGCGGATTGCTTCCTATAAAGGCAGGCTGTATGAAAACCTGATCAATGGCTGCCTTACAAAGGAAGAGTATCTGGGGCTGAAAAAGCAGTACTCTGATGAATATGATGCGTTGCAGGCGGCCATAACCGGCTGGCAAGAAAAGATCACGGCAGTTAAAGAGAATCGCAGTGAGCGCAGCCGCTGGATCAATCAATTCCGGCAGTTTGAAGGGATGCAGGGCCTTGACCGAAAAGCCGTCGTTCAGTTGATCCGCAGTATTCGCATCGTTGGAAAAAGCCAAATTGAAATCACCTTCAACTATGACGATGAATATGAAAAGGCGTTGGCCATCACGGCGCAGCTGACAGAAAGGAGGGCAGTCTGATATGGCAAGGAAAAGCAGGAAAAACATCCCTGTGCCTGATACAGCAACGGCAAAGATGACCAATGCACTGCGCACAGCGTTCTACATCCGCCTTTCTGTGGAAGACAACCAGGGGCGGGGCAATTCTATTGACAACCAGCAGCTTGTCCTCCGGGACCATATCGCGGACAGGCCGGAATTCCTTCTGACCCAAACCTACATCGATAATGGCCTGACAGGGACGAATTTCAACCGACCCGAATTTCAGCGGATGCTGGCGGATATTGAAGCGGGTAATCTTGACTGCGTGATGGTGAAAGACCTTTCCCGTCTGGGCAGGAATTTCATTGACACCAGCTATTACATTGAGCAGTATTTCTTCAGCCATCATATCCGCTTTGTCGCCGTCACCGACCAATTTGACACGGCAGATCAGAGCCAAAGCCATGGCGGGATCATGCTTCCCCTGAAAAACATGATCAATGAAGCCTACGCGCTGGACATCGGAAAGAAAATCCGGGCCCAGCAGCATCAGGCTATGCTGGACGGTAAGTTTGTAGGCAGCCGCCCTCCCTATGGTTATCTGAAAGATCCGCAAGATTGCCATCACCTGGTAGTTGATCCCGAAACCGCACCTGTAGTACGACAAATCTTCACCTGGGTGATGGAACGGGTGCCGATCAATGAGATTGTTCGTCGGCTAAATACGCAGGACATTTTGACACCCAGTCATGAACGGCGGCAGAAAGGAATTATCACCAATGACGCACAGATGGGAGGTCAATACTGGCAGAGCCGGACTGTTTTGAAAATACTCAGTTCAGAGGTATACATGGGCGATCTTGTGCAGGGCAAGAGTCAGACAATCGATCATAAGCAGCGGCCTGCTTCGGCGGAGCATCATATCACCGTGCGAGATACACATGAAGCGTTGATAAGCAGAGAGATGTTTGCGGAAGTGCAGCGTATCCGGGCTGAGGCAGGCGAGGAAGCAAAAGCGGTACGGAAAAAGCATTTTACGCCAAACATGTTCATTGGAAAAGTATTCTGTGCTCACTGCGGCAGGGCCTTGCATCGGCAATGGGCGGCAAGGAAGGTTATGCCTGACCGATACACCTACTACTGCCTTACAAATAGCCGCTACGAGCGTGGAGTGTGCCCCGGTATCTGCATTGAAGAACAGGAACTGAGAGCTATTGTGACTGAACTTCTCATCCGCGCAATCAATCTGGAGCTCGGCAAATCCGTCTCCGGGCTGAAAAAGGCGGCATCCCAGGATATAGAGGAAGCCATCCGCAAGGAAATATCTTCAAAGCATCAGGAATTGGAGCGAAACCGAAAATTTCTGCGAGGACTGTTTGAGCACCTTGTGCAGCATCTGATCACCCAGGAAGAATACCAGTCTATGAAGGATGATTATGATGCAAAGGTATCCTCGCTTGTTGGTGAGATCGAAGCGTTGACGAAGGAACAGGCACGATTGCAGGAAAAGTCAGAAAAAAGCGCCGGACTGAAGTCTGACGCGGAATATCTCACCGCGCATCGTGAACTGACTGCTGATCTGATCGTACGGCTGATTGATCGGATTGAAATCGACCATGAGCATCATGTCACTGTGTCGTACAGCTTCACCGATACTTTTGCGGAGGTGGGGAAACCTTGAAAGAAGATATTATTGCCCTGTACATCCGGCTTTCCCTGGAAGACAGCAAATATGACAGCATGAGCATCGAAAATCAGCAGTTGATCCTACGGGAAAAAGCTCTATTGCTATCGGGTATTGATCATGCTGAAATCAGGGAGTTTGTCGATAACGGCCACACAGGAACAAACTTTGAGCGGCCTGCCATGCAGGAGTTGCTAAGTCTTGTGCAGACAGGAAAAGTGGCCTGTATTCTGGTGAAGGATTTTTCCCGTTTTGGGCGTAATAGCATCGAAACGGGATACTTCATTGAAAAGGTATTCCCCCTGTATCACACTCGCTTTATTTCCGTCAGCGATAATTTTGATTCGGCGGATTACAAAGGCGATACCGGCGGGATTGATGTGGCATTCAAGTATCTGATCAATGAAGCTTATAGCCGGGATATGTCCATGAAGTCGAAGAGTGC
>JAFUFC010000101.1 GCA_017470095.1 Clostridia bacterium
CCATAGCCGTAGCCATCCCCCAGATCCGCCGCTCCATCGGCATAGACCTTGCAGCCAGGAGCAATCACGCTGATAGGATAGGGCACGCACAGCAGCAGCCCCTTTTCAAAAAAGTAGGGCAGGAATTCATGATCCAGAATAATGACCAGCTGATGGTCATCAATAACGCCCACACCCTCCAAATAGGGCTTTTTCCCAGTAATGTATTCGTCGTAGCCCAAAATATGCTCTGCCCGGTAGATTTTACCGCCGATCTCCTCAATTTCAGGAGACATCATCAGCAATAGGGAGAACGCATAGTCCCAAGCCGTAATGGGCGTACCATCCGAGTAGTACAGATCATCATACAGGCCCAGATAGTAGTACTTATCCCCCACGTCGTTGGTCATTTCAACGCAGTTTTCCACAACGGATTCATCGATCAGGTATACGCCCTGGTTCTGATCCCAGTTCACCAGATTGTAACCGTGAATCAGTGCGCGCACGTCGATATCTGCGGTATCATTGCCAAACATTTCCGTGAAGAAATCGCCCTTGGTGATGGTGGGATTGCCCACCCGCAATTCATCCGGATACTCGATAGCTTCGGCCATTTCTTCCTCGGTGCTCTCCGTTTCCCCGCTCAGGTTCTCTGCGGTGGCCGGGAAGCTAAGCATACCCAGCGCAAGCACCAGCGCCAGCAGAAGGGACAAGTACTTCTTCATATTATTCATTATTACTTAATCTCCTTTCTTTGCTCCCGTCCCTGTTCCCTGCCGCTTTTGCGGCAGGGAACACAGGGCCGTGTGCCATCTTGGCGCTTAATCGAAGCAATCGCCCACGTGGTTGATTTCCACGCCCAGGCCCAACGCCACCGGCAGATCATCAATGGTAATTGTCTGGTTCGGCGTAGGCGTGTAGGGCCGCTGATAGGTATTGGTGAAGATCGTTGTATTACCCACCACTGTCACATCCGTCTGCTTGTAGCCAAGCACCGCCTGCTCGCTCCAGGTGTAGGCGATTTCCACGCCGTTCCTGAACTTGGGCAGATCGTTTACAGTGACCGTCCAGTTATTACCGGCATTCAAGACGTAGCTGCTGCCGTTGGACAGCGTCACCCGCAGGTTAGCAGGCCGCATGCCGGCAGCGTTGTTATTATCGTCCCAAACCTTGGTCACAGTGACGCTGGTCACTTCTTCCGCCCTATAAGTGTTGGTAATGTTCATACCGTTGATAGTGGAAGCATAGTTGGGCACAGCATCTTCAGTGATGGTATAGTTGATGTCCTGACCGTTCTCGTCCTGCTGAGGCAGATCACCAAAGGACCACTGCCAGCCATCCGCCGCGGTGACCTTCTTACTCGTCACCAGCGTGCCGTTGGCATACAGGTTCACAGTGATGCTGGCAGGACGCTTGCCGGCCGCATTGTTATCGTCCACCCAGGTCTTGGAGCCGCTCAGCCCATTATTCCCGCCGCCGGGTGTGAAGGGCGTAGGCGCATGACGGTTGTAGAACACGGTCATGGTGCCGCCCGCAACCACCTGATTCTTACCGGTGTAATTGGTAATTTCTTCTTCGGTCCAGGTGTACTCAATCTTGGTACCATTGTTGAAGTACATGGGCACGCCGCGCTCCAGATGCGTCCAGCCGTTCTCCTCGTTCAGCACCACATCCTTTTCCATACCAGCAGTGCTGGACAGATGCACGGTCAAGCTATCGGGCCTGATCCCGTCAGCATTGTCGTTATCATCCCAATGCTTGGTAACGCCGATGCAGTAGAGTGCAGGATTGTAATGGTTGGTGATCAGGAAGCCTTCGCCCATGGTGCCGGAAATAGAAACGGTGTAATCGCCAATCCGGCCATCCGGGCTCACACCCGCTTCTTCCACCGTGTAGAAGATAGGTTTGCCTTCTTCTGTAATGAGTTCCAGATCAGTCCATTCGTACTGCGCACCATCTTCCTGGCCAACGCTCTGTTCATCCACCACTGTAATGGTTTCGGTGCCTTCATCATCCAGCACGTGGCTAATCAGCTGGAAGGTCACATCAAAGCGCTTGCCATCCTGGTTATCCTCGTCATCCCAAAGTTTTGCGGCAGTCATCTTGCCCAGCTTAGGAATATGGGTGTTGGTGAACACAGTCACCGTGCCGTTCTTTGAAACCTGAGCTTCATAGCCAGGCACGCTGGGCTCGGACCAGGTATATTCGATCTCATCGTCTCCGTTATACTTGGGCAAGCCGCTGATGCTGGCCGACCATCCGTTCAGCTCATTGAGCTCCACGGTCATGCCGTTAGACAAGGTCATTTCAATGCTATCGGGCCGAGAGCCATCCAGGTTGTTGCCATCCACCCAGGCCTTGTGGACCGTTACGGTGGTAGTCTCCACAACCATGCTGTTGATCAATGTGGTCTTGTTGCCATTCCGGTAGGATTGCTGGGTATAGCCCTTTACTGGCGCTTCTGCCCAGGAATAATCAATTTCCTTGCCGCCGGAATACTTGGGCAGATCCTTCAATGTATCGGTCCAATGATTCTCGTCATTCAGCGTCACGGTATCGCCGGTTTCCTTGCCGTTGGCCAACAGCTTCACAATCAGCTGCTCCGGCCGGTTGTTATTCAGATTGTTTTCATCCAGCCAAAGCTTTTCAACCGTCGCTTCTGTCTTTTCAGGCACATAACTGTTGGTAACGGTAATGCTGCCATCCTTGATTTCTTTGCTTTCCGCGGTATCGGTAGTATAACCATACGCGTTGAGCAGCGTTTCTTTTACGGAGTAGACCAGCTTTTTGCCCTGCTCATTTTCGGGCAGGTCGGTCCAGGTTTTTATCTTCCCGTCGGTAGCAGGCACAACCACAGATTCGATGGCTGTGGTCTTGCCTTCGCTGTTGGTCTTATACAGAGTCACCACAGCCGCCACGCTCTGACGCAGACCAGCCACGTCGTCCTCATCATCCCAGGCTTTCAGAACGCTGATTTGGATGGTCTTGGGAGTGTAGCTGTTGGTCAATGTGGTCACCAGACCGCTCTTTACGGTGGAAGTCAGCTGGTAGCCCGCAGGCAGCCCATCCTCCGTCCAGGTATATTCGATTTCCTGGCCCGCTTTATACTTGGGCAGATGCTCAATCGTCTGGGTCCACTTGTTGTCGGCAGTCAAAGTCACACTATCACCGTTGGACAAAGTGACCTTCAAGCTCTTGGGCCGCACGCCATCCTGGTCCTCTGCGTCGTCCCAAACCTTCTGGACCGTCGCTTCAGTTTCGTCTGGGGTATGGCTGTTCGTCAGTTTGGTCACGGTTTTATCCACCGCTGTTGCCGTCAGCTCATAGCCGCTGGGCACTTCTTCCTCCCAGCTGTAAGTTACGGGCTTACCCTTTTCAAAGGCGGGCAGATTTGTTTCCGTATGGGTCCAGGGTGCATCCAGCCCCGTGTCATCGGCGGCCAGCGTCAAGGTCATCAATTCGGTCTTTTCGCCGTCCACCGTCTTGAACAGCTTCACGGTGACGGAATCAGGCCGGACGCCATCCTGATTATCCGCGTCATCCCAAACCTTCAGCACGCCAGCTTCGGTTACGGCGGGAGTATGGATATTGGTGATATGCAGCTCGCCGTTTTTAATTTCCCCTTCTGTGGCCTGGCTGCTTACGTAGCCGCTGTTCTCACTCAGAATTTCCACAGCGGTATAGGTCAACTTTTGACCCTTGCTGTACACCGGCAGGTCTGTCCGTTCGAACACGGTGCCATTGGCGTCAGGTACTTGCGCTTCCTCCACCAGGGTCTTTTTGCCCGCTCCATCGATGGCATACACCATAACTACGGCTTTCACCTTTTCGCGGATACCATCCTGGTCTTCGGCGTCATCCCAGTTTTTGGTAATGGTGATGGTGGTCACTTCAGGCGTATAGCTGTTGGTGATTTCCAGCTTAGCCCCGTTTTCCACATCGGTCTTTCCCGTCAGGCTACTGGTATAGCCGTTGCCCACAGCTTCCACCACGGAATAGGTGATCTTCTTGCCGTCTTTGTATACCGGCAGTTCGTCCCAGGTCTTTTCCCAGCCGTCCTCCAGGCCCACAGTCACCACATCCACCGGCTCATGGGCGCTGCCTTCCACCTTTCTGTAAAGCGTAGCGGACGCCTGAGCGCCGGCACGCTTACCATCCTGGTCGTCTGCATCGTCCCAATGCTTGATGATGGTAATCTTGGTCGTTTCGGGGGTATAACGGTTGGTTACGGTCACAGTGCTATTATTTTCCACATCTGTGGCCTCGGCATAATCGCTTTCATACTTGCAGGAAGTATTAGCAATTGTTTCCTTGACAGAGTAGGTCAGTTTTTTGCCATGCTCATACACCGGCAGGTTATCCCACGCCTTGACCAGGCCGCCGGTATAGGGTACATTCACGGTTTCAACCACCGTAGGTTCGCCGTTCTCTTGAGACTTGTACAGAGTCAAGGTGGCGTTTACGCTGGCGCGTTTGCCGTCCTGATCATTGGCGTCGTCCCACACCTTCAACACAGAAATGCTGGTGGTTTCCGGAATGTAAGTATTGGTTACGGTATTGTCGCCATAAGTAACCGAATACTGGGCTTCATCCTTCATGATCAGCTTGCCTTCCGCTTCGCCTGCTTCATGGAAGGTGTATTCAATTTTCTTGCCATCCAGTTCAGTTTCAGGCAAATCGGTCCACAGCGCCACGCCGCTTTCATTTAGGGGCTTCGTATCAACCACTTTACCGTTCTTGAGCAGCTCAATCTTCACTTCGTCGCGCTTGCCATCCTGGTTATCAGCGTCCACCCAGATCTTGGTCACCTTGAACTGAGTGGTTTTGCGGACGTTAGTAAACTTCGCTTCGCTGCCAATTTCGGTAATCGTGCCAATGTTGCCCACTTCACCGGTCATTACGTAAGCGTCATCAGAGGCTTCCACCACCCGATAGTTGACGCCCTGGGGCAGATCCTTAATGGTAGCCGATCCACTGCCCTGGATCCGGACAGTAGCGCTGCCCGCATCGTCAAAAGCGGCATCGCCATAGGTGCCTTTTTGCACAGCCGGATCAACTGTCACGATGAAGACAAAGGTCTTATCCTCTTCCCCTTCCACCGGGTTAACAACCGTTTTGGTGATCTTCAAAGTGCCCGTCTTGCGGGTATTGGTGAAGGTTTCCTTCCGCTCCAACGTTTCCACAGTAATCATTCCCTTAGTGGAAGCGGGAGACGCGGTAAACAGAGCATCCGGATCAGGTTCTTCTTCAATGGTGTAATCGGTACCCACCGGGATATCCTTGATGGTCACCGTTTCATTGGCCTTCAGCCAAACGCGCGCTTCGCCTTCTTTGCCGAAGGTATAATTGCTGTAAACGCCGGTCAGCCATTGATCGCCATTCTTAAGCGTGATCTTGAAAGCAAAGAGCCGTTGTTGATCCCCAGGCACAGCACTGCTTACCTTCTTGGTAAGCTCCAGCTTACCAGTCTTACGGGTATTGACAAAACTGGCCACACCCGCCTGATTGGCGGTCACGGTGCCTTTATCGCCGGTCTTAGCTGTATCAAAGTTCGGGTTGGCCGATTCGGTTACCGTGTAGGTAATGCCTACCGGCAGGTTTTCAGCAGTCTTGGTTTCGCCATTACCCAGTTGGAAGGTGGCTTTGCCATCTTTAAACTGCATATCGCCATAGGTACCCGTAACAGTGGCGCCATCCAGCACCACAGTGAAGTCAAACTTCGTCTGTTCAGGATCCACGTCCTTATTCAGCGCGCTAACTACCTTCTTTGTCACCACAAAGCCGCTGGTAATCTTTTTGTTCACAAACAGAACCTGGGCCCCATCCGGAGCCAGCGTGCCTTCTTCGTTCTGAGCAGTGGTTACGAAATTGTCCGCCGGGTTTTCCTCTACCTTATAGGAAATACCCGCAGGCAATCCTTCGGCAATCTTGGTTTCGCCGCCGCTCAACTGGAAGGATGCAACGCCGGAAGCATTGAACGTCATACCACCAAAGGTGCCTTCAATGGCCGGCGTCAATGTCACGGTAAAGGTGAACTTTTCCGTTGCGTCTGCAAGGGCTTCGCTGTCCACCTTCTTTTGGACGGCCAAATCGCTCGTCTGCTGGGTATTAACGAACACAACCTCATAGCCGCTTTCCGCATCACCGGTCAGTTCGCCGCCGGTCACATCATAGTAGGGCTGCGGGTTCACTTCCTCCACCGTATATTGGATTTCGTTCTTCTTGGTGGCAGGATCGCTGTAAACGGGCAGGTTTTCCCAAACATAGGTCGCTTCCGCTTCATCAGCGGAGCCCTTCAAAGTCACCATGGCGCCATAGGCATTGCCATCCGCCTTCAACTGGAAGCTGGCAGCGCGTTCGCTGGCCCTATGGTCGTCCCCTACCCACTTCTTGGTCAGCGTCACCTGGGTGCGCATCACCTCATGGGTATTGGTCAGGATGGTATGTTCATAATTCTTGTCATCCTGGGGCGTGGTCTTGGGATCGGCCGTGGTCAACTCGTAACCGGCGGGCAGCTTGTTGTCGCTATCTGTTTCATCCCAAGTATAGACGATCTTTTCGCCCGTGGTCTTATCTACGGCGGGCAGTTTTTCCACCACAGCCGTCCAGTTATTGGCCGGGGCCAGCAGCACCTTGTCCAGCACCTTGCTGCCCGTATTGCTCCCCTTCAGTTTCACTTCCAGGGTGTTGGGGCGGATGTGATCCGCGTCGAATTCATCTTTCCAGACCTTGGTCACCATCACGTTAACGGTTTCCAACTTGTTGGTGATGGCGGTCAACACATCCGCCTGCATGCTGGTGCCGTTAATGACTACGGTTCCCTCAATCTGCTCTTCCCGGACCTTTTCATACCCCTTGGGCACCGATTTTTCGGTCCACCGGTAGCTGAGCAGCTTACCGCTTTCGTAAGCGGGCAGGTTTTCTTCAATGTAAGCCCAGCCGTTGGTTTCACTGAGTGTTGCGGTCTTCACGTCCGTCCAGGCGCCGCTGCCCACACGCTTCTGCAGCGTCACAGTAATGGTTTCGGGCCGCGTTCCGAAGGAATTGTCCATATCCTCCCAAGTCTTGCTCACGGCCACGGCATACTGCTTGGGCTCATAAGAGTTAATAACCGTAAAGCCATCCAAAGCATTGCCGGAGATAGATACGTAATAGGTAGCGCCATTCAGGACCATGGTGCTATCATCCAGGGACATGCCTTTTTCCGTTACGCTATAAAGGATTTCATGGCCATTTTCATATTTATACAGGTTGGACCAGGCCACATTGCGGGGGGCGTCAAGGCGAATGGTCTTTTCAGGGGAATTCACCGTAACGGTTTGTTCTTCGCCATCAGCGTCAATGTACCGGCCGCTGAGCACCAAGGTAATCTGGCCCCGCTTGCCGTCCTGGTTATGGTTGTCGTTCCAAATTTTGTTCGCTGTAATTTTAATCCGCTCGGATTGATGCACATTGGTGACGATAAATCCCGTCGCGGCAGAGCCATTGATAATCGGCTCCGCGTAATCCGTTACCTGATCTTCTTCTACGGTATATGTAATTTCCTTGCCGTTTTCATACTTGGGAAGATCAGTGAACACATGGCTCCAGGGCTTTTGGTCCACTTCAGCATCCGCTTCCGACAGCGTAAACAGCATAACCTGGTCCTTCTTGCCATCCACCGTCTTAAACAGACGCACGGTTACAGCGCCCGGCCGCTTTCCATCGCGGTTATTATCATCATTCCATACCTTGGTGACCGGCACCTGCACCAAATCCAGCGTGTTGGTCAGCACGGTCAGGATATCGGTATTCACCGTGCTGCCATCCTTCAAGGTGATGGTGCCGTTCTGCACATTCTTTTCATCCGCTTCCCCATGGGTGTAGCCGGAGGGAATATTTTCTTTCTTTTCAGTCCAGCGATAGAGAAGCTCCTTGCCCTCTTCAAACGCGGGAACGCCCTGCACCATGTAGGCATAGCCATTGGCTTCTGTCAGGGTAGCATCCTGCACATCCACCCAGGTTTTTCCGCTGTCGCTGCTCTTTTGCAGCGTGACCACCAGGCCAGCCGCGGGCCGGGAATGGAACCGATTATCCAGGTCCACCCAGGTTTTTGCCACGGCTACACAGTAGCGGTCAGGAATATGGGTGTTGATGATGGTGCCGTCCACAGCCACCACAGGGGTATCCGTGGTATAACCGGTGATTTCGCCTTCCTTCACAGTGTAGGTGATTTCCACACCAGCAGCATACTTGGGCAATTGCGAGAAGGTCACGGTATAGGTATTATCCCCTTGATCCTTGACCACCTTGGTCATGCCTTCATATTCCGGAACAGCGGCGGTCACTTCCTTGCCGTTTGCCAGCAGCTGCACGCTGTTTTCATATTCCTTGGCGGTTGGGCGCTTGCCATCACGGTTTTGATCATCTTTCCACAGCTTGGTGATGGAAACCTCAATCAGTTCATTATCTTTCTTATTAATAATGCTGCCTTCAGGCGCCGCCGTGCTTTCGCCCTCCACCTGGTAGCCATCGGGCACGGTGGCTTCATTGACGGTATAATCAATTGCCTTGCCCTGAGGATCGAACTTGAGCAGCCCATCATAGGTGATTATGTATGTGTTGTTTTCACCCGCATCCACAGACAAGGTCATTTGTTCATAGCCTGTAGTCTGGGCAGTAATCTTTTCAGTACCGGCCATCAATTCCAAATACTGCTTGAATTGCTCAGTATCGGGACGTTTACCGTCATGATTGGCGTTGTCGTTCCAGACTTTGGTGATGGTGATCTTCACTCTCGCCAGCTCATGGGTATTGGTAAGCGTTTCGCCGTTCTTAACCTCCTTCAGGTCCGCTTTATAGCCTGTCACAGCATCTTCCTGCACCGTGTAGACAATCTCGGCGCCATTGGTGAACTGAGGCAGTTTGGCGTAAGTCACGGTAAAGGTATCATCCTGATTTTCCGTGACTGTCTGGGTCATTTCTTGATAACCGGTCGTTTCATTCGTTACTTCTTTGCCATCCGCAAACAGATGCACAAGCTTAGCATAATCTTTTCCAGCGGGACGCACCTTGTCGCGGTCATGATCATCGTCCCACTTTTTGGTAATGCTAATTGTCACCAGTGCAGGCGTATGGGTATTGGTCACTGTAACTACTTCACCGGTGTCATCTTTTTCAATATTCGTTTCATAGCCCGTTACCTTTTCTTCACGGACGGAATAAACGATGGCCTCGCCGCCTTCATATTTGGGCAGGTTCGCAAAGACATAGGACCATTCGTCCTCGTCCACCTTATCTGTTTCGGCCAGGGTGATATACTTGTATCCTTCTTCCTTTGCCTTGTCCCCCACCTGGCGATCCAGGTAGATGGTCACCGTTTGAGGCCGCACGCCATCCTGGTCATCCTGGTCGTCCCAGACCTTGGTGATCCGGATATTGGTCAGTTCGGTTACGTGAGTATTGGTAACCGTTATATTCCCCTCACTGTCAATATCGCTGACGCTGACGCCATAAATGGAAGTATTTCCGCGCTTGATTTCGGTAACAACGTTGCCCTCGTCATCCACTTCCACCACGGAATAGACGATTTCATCACCGTTTTCGTCATAGCGGTTCACACCGGTCCAAACGTGTTTCCATTGGCTGTCTTCGTCCAGGGTCACAGCGCTACCGACCTTGGCAGTACCATGCATCAACTGAACCTTCACTGCGTCAGGCCGGAAACCATCCTGGTTGTCATTATCGTTCCAAACCTTGTTGACCTGCACTTTGGTGGCAGGCAAGGTATTGGTCAGCGTAGCTGTGCCCTTATCTCCATCGAAGGTTACTTCCACTGTATCGGAAGTTGCCGCGGCACCCTCCGGCACAGCGCCGGATTCCACCACGCGGTAGGCGATGGCTTTGCCGCCGCTGAGTTTGGGCAAGTTCTTCCAGGTTACCTTCCAGGCATCCAGCTTGGCCTCATCCTGCACTGCCAAGGCGACGGGGTTGCCCGCGCCATGCGTGCCTTGGTCAGCCAGCACATGCTGCCAATCGCCGCCTTCCACTTTTTGCTGCAGGGTGAAGGTGACAGAAGCGTTTTTGATGGTGGCAGTCACATCGGCGGTGCCATTCCGCCAAATCTTGTTGGCCTCAATTTCCACCTTAGCGGCTTCATGGGTATTGGTGATGGTGGTAATCTCGGTCATGTGGTCCGTGCTAACGGAAGGCCGGCTGATCGTAGTGGTGTATCCATTAATTTTATTTGTTTCAAACCACCGATACGCATAGTTGCCCAAAAAGCCGTACCTGGGCAGGCCGGTCACTACCTGGGTCCAATTGTTTTCTTCGTTCAGCGTATAATCGCCAATTTTGGTTCCATGGCCAGTGAACCAATCCAATAATTCCTGGAAAACGCCGCTGCTGCGGTACAGACTCACCTGGATGCTCTTCGGGCGCAAGTCGTCCCGGTTATTTTCATCCTGCCATACCTTGCGCACCACCACGGCAAACTTATCAGAAGTATAGCGGTTGATGATCTCGGCGCTGCCTTCCTTGCCTTTTTCCACCACGGCGGTAGCCTTGGTTGTGGAAATGCCAGCAAGCAGCTTAATTTCGCCGTCTTTCCCGTCCTCCAGCTTCGAGCCGTCTTCTTTCACTTCGGTAATCGTATAGAGACCAGCAGGAGCATGCTTGATGTTCAGCGGCGCAGCAAGCGTGACCTTCAGCACCTTGGGATCCTTAGAAAGGGAGCCGTTGCTGTCCGTCACATACCAGGTAACGCCGTTGGCGTCCTTATAAGCGACCTTAACATAGAAGGCCGTATCCTTCATCTTGGTATAATCTTCGCTGGCGGTTTCTCCCGTTTGGGGTGCGGCCACTTCTGCGTCATCCACGAAGATACGCTTTTCAATGTTCAGTTCGCCGCGGTCCTGCTCATAATCATTCTTGACCTTCAGGGAAACAGCGCTGTCTCCCTTGGAAGCCGTCGTCACTTCCACCTTCTCAGGCGCAACGGTGGTGGTCACAGTGTAGCCCTCCACCTTGGCGGAATTCGCATATTCTTCCACATAATAGGTGCCCACGGGCAGATTTTTCCACAGCTGGGCGTTGCTGTCACCCGCCTTCAGCTCTACCCACAGATTCCTGTTGGAAATGGCTGCGTCGCTTTCCGTGACCACTTTGCCGTTGGTGGTGTAATACATCTTGGAACCGGCAGGATCATCCTTACCGTCTTTCATCAGGCGATACACGGCCACTCGGTACAGTTTGTTAGCGTCAATGGCAATATCCTTTTCATGGACGCTTACTTCTTTCACAACTTTGATTTCACCCACTTTTTCGGTGTACTCGTTGGTGAAAAACACCTGGGTAAAATCGCCTTCGCTTACGGAAATGCCATTGACGGTAACCGTCTCGGGCTCTTTTTCAGTTTTTTCCGTACCGTTGCGGCCAACCTTATACGCAGCCTGGCTCCAAGTATAGCCTTCCAGCATATCCTTGCCGTTTTCGGTCACCGTATAGGTGCCCACAGGCAGGTTCTCCAGCACCAACATGCCATCGCTAAAATCCGCATAAGTGAAGGAGGAAGCCTGGGTCGTCAGTTTGGCATATTTGCCGTGAATGTTGCCCGCCTCGGCGCTCGTTTCCTTATCATAAACCGCATAATAGGTTTTGCCGCCCAGTTGGGTGGTCACAGTGAAGGAAAGGTTTTTCTTCTGCGCGTCCGTCAGCTCGCTCGGATTCAGGGCTGTTCCCTGGAAGCTAAACGCCTTATGCAGCTTGAGCATGTTCCGAATGGGCGTGTTGGTTACAGTGACGGTGCCGGTGTATAGCTGTTTGGCGGCATCGTAGGCATACGTAATTTCGCCCACATTGGCAGTATACCGTGCGTCTCCCTGGGTTTCTGTAACGGTGTATACTACCTTTTCGCCATCCTTGTATTCCGGCAGCCCGATCCAGGATACGGTCAGCCCGCTTCCTGCGGCCTTGCTGTCGATGGTCTTTTCCGGTTCCTTGATTTCCACTTCGGGAGCGCTGGAAAGCTTAAGCTTGATCGTTTCATGCACCGCCGGCGCGTTGCCGTCATTCCATGCCTTGGTGGCGCTGATATCAATCTTGTTAACGATATGCTCGTTTTTGACCCAAACTTCCCAAACCTTGGTTTCTTTATTATAGGTCAGCTGGCCTTCGGAAACTTCCTCACTCAGCTCGCCGTCTTTGTAATAGGCGCCGGTGTAGCCCTCCGGTGTTTCGACCTCCACCACGGTATATACGATTTCTTTTCCATCGTAATACTTGGGCAGGTTATCCCAAGTTTTTGTAAGATCTGTGTCCGCTGCCTTCACAGTCTGAGTGGCGTTGGCAATATTCTCCACGGTATAGGTCTTGTTGTCGGCCGCAGTATAAGTGCCAACCAGCTTGAAGTGAATATCCTTGCGCAGGCCGTCCGCGTTTTTCTCATCCGCCCACACCTTGGTTGCCTGCACCTTCACGGTTTGGCTGGTATGAGCATTGGTCAGTTCGGTCACCACCATGGGGGTTGTATTATCCTCGGGATCCATGGTTTGGATCACCCGCTCGGATACCTCATATTCTCCGCCATTCGCAAAGGTAATCTTGCCGCCGGTCACCTCAATACGTTTTCCAGCCTCGTCCTTGCTGTATTCCTTCTAGGTGTATACGTACTGATTGCCATCCGCGTCAGTGGCAGGAACGCCACGCACCATGTAGGTCCAGCCTGCTGCATCGCTGAGTTTAATGTCCGTCTGGTACACAACAGGCGTGCCCATCTTTCCGTCCGCGCCCTTGAGCGCCTGCAGCAATTCCACATACAATGCGTCAGGCCGCAGCCCATCGCGGTCGTTATCATCTTTCCATAGCTTAGTAACAGCTACGCAGTATTTGCTAATATACCGATTGTTGAAGGAAAGGTTACTGCTGTCCGCCGTTTTGGTGATGGTCAGCTGGCCTTGATTATCATTGACCGTCACAGTAAATTCCACCGTGCGCACAGCGCCATCATAGGAAATATCCTGATACAGGAAGCCCCCTGCGGCTTTTTGCGCATCCGTTGCGTCCTGATAAGAAACGCCGTCTTTATTTTTGGCTTCCGGCGGTATTTTTTCTGTGATCTTATACGTGAACTTCTTGGTCTTTTCGTGATTTACCCATTCCACATCCTCCAAATCGTCGGACGTGAATTTGAAAATACCAAAGTCTATTTCTTCCTCTTTCCCGTTAGCCATCGTAACGGTAACCGTGTCAATGGGCTTATCGGTTTTGGTTCCATCGGCGGCGGTGGTGCGGCGAACAGGCTTGGGCGCGTCGCCGACCGGATCGATGGTAAAAGTGAAGGTGTGGTATGATTTGGACGTACTGTTTATCAGCGTCTTTTTGCCCTTGAGCGTCGTTTCGCCCTCAGCAGTAAACTTGTTCGAAAAAGCCACCTCTGTGAGCGAATCATTCGTCTCGTCCTCCGGAAGCGCATTTTCCCCATCAACGATCGCTTCATCTTCCGCATCCGCGGATGCATCTCCCTCGGCTGCCATATCCTCTGTGGCCTCTTGGCCAGCCTGGCTTTCCGCATCAGCGGCAGGTTCGCCCTCCAGCATCGCTTCGTCCTGAGCATCCATGGCCAGGGCTGCAGCACGCATATTGGCTTCGGGTTCTTCCGCAATGCCGACAGCTTCCGCCGCTTCCGTTTCGGTTTCTCCCACCAAAGCTTCTTCCGGAGCTTCTTCCAGGCTTTCTACTGCTGCCGTTTTTACGGTAAATTCATCTTCAACGGCTGTTTCCTTGGTTTGGATTGCTTCCGGTTGAGCTACAGGTGCGCTATGATCAGCTTCCTGGCCCTCATTTTCTTCCGCTTCAACCGCGGCATCATACTCGACATTCGTTTTTTCTGTTTCAGCTTCTTCTGCTTTCGTTACAAGTTTGCTTTCAGCAAGCATTTCCTCTGATTCAGCTTGGGCAATGACCGGAGCGCTTTCAACGGCCACTTCCATCTCAAAAACAGTTTCTTCGGCCTTGTTTTCTTCGCTTTCCGCATTCGCGTCCAAGGCTTCAAATGCCTGCTCGGCCTCCTGATTGCCTTTGCCTTCATCACTGAGAGTTACAGTAGCAGTCGCTTCCGTGGCATTGGTTTCCGTCGTTTCAGTATCAACCGTCAACGTTTCCACGTTTTCTGCCTGCTGAACGGCCGACGCTTCATCCACGGCAGGCTGTTCTTCCTTGGCAGGAGTTTCCACTGAGGCCTGTAATTCCGGAACATTTTCCGCTGCTTTGGTTACACTTTCTTCATTATTATTCTTAACGGCCGCAGCGCCGCCGCCCGCAGAGCTCTTCTTCTTGGGTTCGGACACGATTTGCAGCGTAAAATCGCCAGTGCCGTTGGTTTTGGCCGCACTAACGGTCAACAGATAGGTGCCCTCCTGCACTTCCCAGGTTTCTTTCAATTCATTTGTCCATTTGCCATTTTCCTTTTTAGACTGAAAACGTCTGCTATCGCCCGACTTTTCATTCACAGCCTGAATGGATACAGGCATGCCGCCAGCCGTCACCTTGACCGTTTCGCGCTTGGTGGTCTTCAGGCGAATGGTACGCGTTTTATTCTTGGCAATGTGCAATGAAACAGACCCGCCATTAACAGTCATGGTAGCATCTGCTTCAGGGGCTTGGGATTTTTCTTCTTTTTCCTGCTCCGTTTTCGCCTGGGCGGGCTGTTCCGCTACAGCAGGTTCTTCCTTGGCAGGCTCGGCAGCAGGTTCTTTTTCAGCAGTTTTTTCGTCCGTGGCATGTTCCACGGCGCTTTCCTTTTCGGCAGGCTTTTCGTCTGCAACAGTTTTTTCTTCTGTAGCAGTTTTCTCTTCCGCAACAGGCTTTTCTTCTGCAACAGGTTTTTCCTTGACAGGTTCAGAAGCGCTTTCCTTTTCTGTGGGCTTCGCTTCCTGGGCCGGCGCCGTCTGAACGCTTGCTGCGCCGCTTTCCTTTTCCGCAGGTTTTTCTTCCTTTGCCGGCTCTTTTTTGGAAGACTCGGAAGCGGAAGATTCCGTTTTGGTCTGCTTGGTAGTATCTTCAGCGGACTTGCTGCTGGAGGAATCGGCAGCAGGCGCCTCCTCCTTTTTTTCACTGGTCTTGGCCGACGCATCCGGAGCGGCTTCCTTTTTGCTCTCGGTCTTGGGCGCTTCAGCCGCAGGCTCCTGTTTGGCCGGAACTTGTTCTTCCGCCTTTTGCGCGCTCGGCTTAGACGCCTCCTGCTTTTCTTCTTTCTTGGTGGGTGCACTCTCGCTTCCCGCGTCGGATGTCACCACTACACTGGCCTGCGTTTCCGTTTCTGCCAATTCAGCTTCTTCAGCCAGCATCGCGGTGGAAGGCATATCTGCGCACAGCATTACAAAAACGCATAGCATTGCCACGAGCCGCTTCACGAAAGATGAACTTTGTACGTTAGAACCCTCAAATTTTTTGTTCAGCATTGTCCTTACTCCTTACAGAATTCGAGAGATGCACATATCTATTTCTATGGCTTAGCTATCCTCATCCAACACAGCAGCAAAAAATTGCCGGCGGATACAATATTCGGAATTCGCATAAGCCTTGAATAAAGCAACATCTGTTTTTCAACGAACCTACGTGAAGCTTTTGTGGCTTCCCTTGAAGCATCATGCTTTCAACCCCTATTAGCGTCCAGCGTTGCTTTTGCTCATCAGAGTTTTTTTGACTGGCGGTCATCCGCTTTTTTCGTTGTCGGTCCATTGAACTTCGGCTTCTTTTTAACAATTGAGAAACGCATCTTCCATCCATTGGAGGAGAAATGGGGTCGATTGATTCGAATGATGTTCTCTTTTTCAACCCTTGCGAATCAAATTTGAGAAATCTTTTCAATCGATTCCCCGCCCGGCTTGAACCTGCTGTTTCGCCGAAGGGAGGAAAAACTGCGCCGCGCCCTTGCACAACAACAGGGGGACTATACTGTAGTCTGTCCAAAATCATTCGTACATTTTCCCTGCCCTTCCACGTTTCAGCTTGATCACCCTGCTCAAATTTTGTCTTAAAATCGCGGGGCATGTTTTTTGAGGCGAGCAATAAAAACAGTGCACAAAATAGCCTTTCTGCGTCACTGCGCGAAAACATTCTTCCAAATTTGCAAAATCTTCCAAATTTGTAGAATAGCAAATTACGGTTTTCTAAACACTATTCTACATTTTTGTTATTTTATCACAAGCGAATTAAAAAATCAATACTTGGACGACCATTTTCCCCTCTAACGGCTCAAGTAACGCAACAAAAAAAGCATTTCTTTGCAGAAAATGCCTCTTTTTTTGTTTCTATCCTTCGGGAATACCGGGGCCCTTCTTTAGCGTTCCTTTTTGATCACATTTTTCACATGTTGCCGGCGTTTTTCGAACCGATCCTTGATCGCTTCCAGCCGCTCCAGCATCATCTGCTCAGAATGGAAGGGGCGGAAGAAATGATACTTCTGCTTATTTTCCTCCACCTGGCAGCGGATATGGGTCTTGACCGTTTCGTACCGCACCACCACATCATTTTTCACGGCAAAGGCCTTGAGTTTCGATATGATCTGGGCAGAGTGGAAGGCATCCACCGTAAACACCCCGAAGAACACGCCAATCACGAAGGAGAAAGCCAGGTTCTGCGCCAGCCACTGCAGGGCATCCAAAATGTAAGGATGAATAAGGAAATAATACACAGCGCCTAATATTGCCCAGGCCAGGGAAAATTTGGGGCAAATGACGCCCTGAATGTTGCCCCATTGATCGGTGTAATCCCACAGGCGCACGTGATTCACCTGTAAAGAATAAATGCCGGCAATGTACTCAATCCCCGTCATGCACACGGCCATAGCCACGAACAGCACCGCCTTGGCCTGCCAGGACGGCAATGCCGTCATGTATTTTTCCTGGGAAGCAATCAGGTACATCAGGCACAGGCCCGAACCATACAAGGGCAGATAGGGCCCGGTGCAAAAGCCCGGATTGATCCATTTCCGTTCAGGATTTTTATTAGAGAAAAAACGTCGGAAAACCACTTCGATGCACCAGCCGGTTACCGAACCGATGAAAAACAGAAAGGCCAGAATCAAGAACAGGTTCATGCCGTGCTCCTTTCGTACCGCTTACGGTCAAATCGTTTCCCTGGGAAATTTGAATTTGGCCACCGCCTGCTTGATCAGTTGATCGATGGCGGCCTTAGCGTCCTCCAGCAGCACATCCCGGCCGCTGTCCCTGAGCTTTTTCAGGATCCCCAGCACCTCCCGTCTGCGGGCGGGATCAATCTCCAGCAGGGCCTTGAGCACCGCTACCGCAGCGTCCCACCGGCCTGCATGCAATGCCGTCACGGTTTGAATACCCGATGCGTCCATAGAATCAAAAACGGCACTGACAAAATGCTGCCGCTGCTGATCATCCAAACCGTCGATCCAGCGGCTCAGCGCCTCGTCCAGAAACAAACTGGCTGGGGATTGGCTGTCCACCAGTTCAAAAGCAGTGCCCCGCACCTGCCAGGTCAAAGGATTGTGCTGCAAGATACCGGAAGCCGAGCTTTTCACGATCTTCCGCTCTGCCTGGCTGGACAAAAGAATGCCCACCAGGGACGATTCTGGAATGATCGACTGCACCTTGCCCAGCATCTCTTGGTATTGGGGCGACGCCACCACCGCTTGATGGAAACCAGGGCCATCATTGGAATAGACCCGGGCAATTTTTTCCTGCACTGCGGCACCGCAAAACGCCGCCGCGTACACCGCCAGATTGCCGCCCTTGGAGTGGCCGCCCACGTAGATGGGGCCGTCAAAGGCGGCCCCGACCTCGTTCAGGTATGCCGCTGCGTCCGTCTGACCTGGGGTCTCGGTAAAGCTGAAATTAAAATCCTCCCGCCAGCCTACGATGGTATCATCCGTCCCCCGGAAGGCCACATACAGAGCGCCATCGGGCAGATAAAAGCTGACGGCGGAAAACTGGACCTGCCGATCAGGGTCAATGTGGTTCACATAGCTGCCGGCCCGCACCGGCGCGTAGCGCATGCTCTCCCCCGCCGCGGCCAGCAGCGGCCCAGGATCATTGATCAGCACGGATTGGTATCCCTTTTCCCGGTACGCCGCCGCCACTTCCCGAAGCGGCACGGTTCCGCCGCCCTTTTCGGGCACAATATCCTCCATCTCCGCGTAGGAAAGCTCAGCCAAAACCAGGTTATCAATCTCGTTCAGCGGGCGCTCCCGGAAGGTGATATCTCCCCGCCACGCCAGATAATCCATCATATCCGCCATGTTTTTCCCTTCCCACAGCCATCAAAATAGCTCTTGTAACCCTCGCCAGCATAGCACAGCGGCCAAGGATTTGCAAGCTATTTTGCCACTGCCGCTCTATTCATAAAAAGTAAATACTGTAAATTATGGAAAAAAAAGTTAAAAAATTTCATAAAAGTGGGGATTTTTTCTTGCATTTTGCTTTTATCGATGGTACGATGGTTTTATCAAATATTCAAATGAGGAGGAACGAACCATGTCCGAGCACGCAGGGCACCGGGAAAGGCTGCGCACGCGCTACAAGCGCCAAGGCCTGGAGGGCTTTGCCCCCCACGAGGTGCTGGAACTGCTGCTCACTTTCGCCATTCCCCGGGTAGATACCAATTCCATCGCCCATGAGCTGATCAACCGGTTCGGTTCCCTGCATGGCGTATTGGAAGCCAGCCAAATTGAATTGGAGCAGGTGCCCGGCGTGGGCACTTCCGCCTCCACCCTGATCACCATGCTGCTGCCCATGCTGCGCATGTACGAGCAGGAGCGGTTGATGCCCCGGCGGAAAATGAACACCTACGCCGCCTTGGCCGCCTACTGCCGCACGCTATTTCTGGGGGTCAATTGCGAGCAGTTCTATCTGCTTTGTTTTGACGCCAAGCTAAATTTAACGGACACGGTGCTCATTTCCAGTGGCACGCCCGTTGAAGTCAGCGCCAATCCCCGGCTGATCGTGCAGGAATTGATGCGCCGGAACGCGGTGAACGCGGTGCTGACCCACAACCACCCCAGCCAATCGCCGCAGCCCTCCAATGAGGATATCGACCTGACGATCGAAATGCAATCCATCCTCCGGGGCGTAGGCATCCGCCTGATCGACCACGTCATCGTTGCCGGCAGCCAGGATTGCAGCATTCTTTCTTTCTTCCGGCAGGAAATGGCATCGGACGCGTCGCCCGCCCTGGCGGCGGATCGCCCCCAGCGCATGCTGCCGGCGCGAAGGAAAAAGTGAAGAAACTCCATAGAACTTTCCCAACGCCTTCCACAGTTCGGCATTGCCACTCAGCCGGACGCGGATAGTTGAAAAAAACAATCCGTAGGAAAGCAATTGCATGTTCCTGCGGATGATTTGCATTTTGGACGGTCCGGAAGAGAAGGGTTACAGTAAACGCTTGAGCGTGTTTTTAAAAAATGAGGAATGCGCCGTTTCGCGTGGCGCGGCCTGCAGTGCAAGGCACTTTGACGATGGTTTACTGAAATATAAAACGAAGAAAAGCAACGCGAAAATGCTGGCCGAGACGCCGTAAATGCGTCTTTCCGAATGTAGAAACAGATTTATGTAGAAACAGATTTTAATCCAGTTCCCGATGGGCTGTTTCCACCACCGACCGGATCAGCTCTTCCGGCACTGCTTTCCCTGTCCCCGGCCGGATATCCGCCAGGAATTCGATATTGCCCGCCGGGCCTTTGATGGGCGAAAAGGTCAGGTTCTCCACATGCCAATCAAAGGTGGGCGCGAACAGGCAGATTTCCTGAATCACCCGTTCATGAATGGCTTTTTCCCGCACCACGCCATTCTTGCCTACCTGGCCCTTGCCCGCTTCAAACTGAGGCTTAATAAGCGTGAGGAAACGGCCGTTTTCCCCCATGATGGCAGCGGCCACAGGCAGAATCAGCTTGATGGAAATAAAGGATACGTCCATGACCGTCAGGTTCGGCTGCCGGTCAAAGTTATCCCGGGTCAGGTTCCGGGCGTTGGTGCGTTCCATGACGGTCACCCGGGGATCATTGCGCAGTTTCCAATCCAGCTGGCCATAGCCCACGTCGATTGCGTACACGTGGCCAGCCCCGTGCCGCAGCAGCACATCGGTAAAGCCTCCTGCCGCCGCTCCAATATCGAGCGCCACCGCGCCCTTCACATCGGCTTCAAAAGCGGTAATTGCCTTTTCCAATTTATGGCCACCCCGGCTGGCAAAACTGTCCTGCACGCCCCGGAGCACCACGTTGGCTTCCTCCGCCACTTGCTCCGATGCCTTCAGCACCTTTTTTTCGCCAATATACACTTGGCCCGCCATGATCATGGCCTGGGCCTTTTCCCGGCTGTCGGCCAAGCCGTGGGAGGCCATATACACGTCGATCCGCTGTTTCATGTCCGCACCGCCTTTTGAATCTGAGCCGCTATTTGTTCCGCCGTCAGGCCATAACGCGCCAACAGCTGCTTCCGGTTGCCGTGGGGAATAAAGGCGTCCGGCAAAGAAAACATCCGCCGGGGCCCCGGAAGCCCCGCGCAAGCGCAGATTTGGGCCGTAATACTGCCCAAGCCCCCGGTAAGCGCATGCTCTTCCACCGTAAACACAGGAACCCGTTCCGCCGCCAGCCTCCGCAAACAGCCTTCATCCCCAGGCCACAGGGTGGACGCGTTGATCACCGACGCGCGAATCCCTTTCTTCTCCAATATATCCGCCGCTTTCAGGCATTCCTCCAGAATGGCAGAAACGCCGATCACGGCCGCATCCCCGCCGGGGCGCAGGGCATCCCACCGTCCCGCGGAAAAACCGGCAAAGGGCAGGTGCACCTTGGTATTTTTAGGATAACGAATAGCCACTGGCCCCGATTGGGACAGGGCCCAATCAATCATGGCCCGCAGCTCCGCCTCACAAGCGGGAGAGAGCACCCGCATCCCCGGCATGGTGCGCAGCATGCCCACGCCATAAATACCGTGATGGGTGGCGCCGTCCTCGCCGCCAAGGCCCGCCCGGTCCATCAGGAAGGTGACGGGCAGCTGCTGCAGGCACACATCCTCCATGATCTGATCGAAGCCGCGCTGCAAAAACGTTTCATAAATCGCCACAAAGGGCCGCAGGCCCCCGGCGGCCATGCCGGAAGCAAGGGTGACAGCATGTTCCTCGGCAATGCCCACGTCAAACAGGCGATCGGGATATTTTTCCGCAAAGGGCGTAAAGCCGGTACTATCCGTCATAGCGGCAGTAACGACGCAAATGTCCGGCCGTCCGGCCGCCAGCTCCGTCACATAAGCCCCGGCAGCGCTGCCCATGGTGGGGCCGGACTTTTCATCCTGGGGCATAAACGGCGATACGCCATGGTACTTTTCCGGTTTTTCTTCCGCGTCCCGGAATCCGTTGCCCTTTCGAGTGACTACGTGCACCACCACCGGCTCTTCCATCTCCAGCAGCTGGCGGAACACCCGCTCCATGCCCGGCAAATCATGCCCGTCAATGGGGCCAAAATAGCGGAAGCCTAAAGCGGTAAAATATTTATCCCGCACCAGCACGTTGCGGGCCTTATTCTTGATCCGCTGGAAGCCCCGGTACAGCGCGTTGCTGCCCACAGGGACCCGGCGCAGCGCATCGGCCACCGCCTTCTTGGCGCCCAGCCATCCGCGGCTGACGCGAAGCCTGGTCAATTGCCGGGACAGGGCTCCCACATTCCGGGAAATGGACATGCCGTTATCGTTGACCACGATCATCATGGGCGTGTGCCGGCTGCCCGCGTCATTCAGCGCCTCATAGCACATGCCCCCGGTCAGGGCCCCATCTCCCACCACGGCTACCACTTTGTAATGTTCGCCTTGCATATCCCGGGCCCGGGCCAGGCCCAGGGCGGCGGAGATGGCGGTGGACGCGTGGCCGGTGTCCATCACGTCGTATTCGCTTTCCTCCCGTCGGGGAAACCCACACAAACCGTCGGTCTTGCGAAGGGAAGCAAACTGCTTTTGCCGGCCCGTCAGGAGCTTATGGGTATAGCACTGATGCCCCACGTCAAAAAGGATCTTGTCCTCGGGGCAATGTAGCACCCGGTGCAGGGCCACCGTCAATTCCACCGCGCCCAAATTGGAAGCCAGATGGCCCCCGTTTACCGCCACGGTCTTAATGATCTCCTCCCGGATTTCCTGGACCAGCTTAGGCAGCTCCTGTGCCGGTATCTGCCCCAAATCCCTGGGCGAGGTCAATTCAGCAAGCTTCATGGATTTCCACTCCGTTGAAAAGAAATCAATCTAATCTATTATACACGTTCGAGCGGTTTTTGTAAACGCTGGGGCCGTTCGTTTTCCTGTCCAGACGGAAAATGCCGGGAAATTGGAGGAAGAAGCAGGATTTTTTCGTTTCTGTTACGAAATAATGAAAGGTATACCCTTTTATCCGGAGGAACAAAGATGAGATGTCCCCAATGCGGCCACTGGAACCGGGCTTCTTTCCCCCGCTGCTTTAAATGCGGCGCGGTGCTGCCGAAGGAACCAGCCGCCGATCAAAAGCCGGAAGCACCCAATGCCGGGCCTGCCGGCAAAATATACATTCAAATCAATGAAGAGGGCAAAGCCACCGCCGCCATGGACGAGCGGGATAAGCTGGCCCAGGAAATGAAGGAACTGGTCGCCCGGAAGCAGAAGGGCGAAATTGAGCAGCAGCGCCTGCGGGAAAGCGGCGCTAAGCAGGGCTTTGCCCCCACAGGCCGGGATGTGGAAACGCTCACCGGCCGCACCGGTGCGCCCTTTTCCCAGCGCATTTCCCGGTCCGTCAACGGCGAACCGGTGGAGGGCGACGTGCGCCCCGACGCCATTCCCGTGGTGTCCACCCGAGTGATCGATTACGATGAGTATGGCGATGGCCCGCTGCAAACGCCGGTCAAAAGCAAAGGCAAGGCCAAACGATATAAAACCCACCGTCGTTTTGGCTTTTCCAGATTGCTTAGAACTGCCGCGCTCCTGATCATCGTGGGCGTCGTTCTGGGCGCGGTTTACCAGTTCATTGCCCGCCCGATTCTGGACAACCGGAATACGGAGCCATTGCAGGAGCGGGCCATCATCACTCCGTCCATTTTGAACGATATGCCCTCCCATCTGGTGCGCATTCCCGGGGAGGAAGGCCAGAGCATCCGCATCAAGGAAATGAAGCAAAGCTACCTGGTGGTGGGCGGCTATGCCACCTTCGAGGTGCCCGATTATCGCTGGTACGAAGGGGCCGAGTCGGTGACCCAGGAAACGGTGATGGCCACCCTGACACCGTATCTGCAAACCGGCGCGGGAGAAGAAAAGCCCCTGGAAAAAATCAGCTATGAAGTGGAAATTCCCCTCTCTCCCCTGACGCTGATCAGCCCCTCCAGCACCTTTACGGAAGTTTCCACCGCCCTATACCAGATCCAGTTCGAGGTGGCGGAAAACAGCACCGTGTACATTTACCGCGGCGCAATAACGGAAGCCAATAAAGAGGATCTGTCCGACCTGGTGAACACCCGCAGCGGCAGCCTGTCCTTGAACGTATCGGTATCCGCCATCGGCAACAACGACATTACCATCGTCACCCGGGCCCAGTATTACCGGGAGAATTCGATGACCATCACCCTCTACCGGGCGCCCCAGCAGATCACCCTGAACCTGGCCGCCGATATCGCCACCCGGTACACGCCCCAGCTGGTAGAGGACCAAAGCCAGCCCAAGGACGCCAAGGGCAATTATCCCATGATCGAGCCCAATATGACGGTCAAAGGCACCACCGTCACCTGGGCCAATATCGAGGTCATCTCCCCCTACGTGAACCTGGACACCACCAAGGTGGCCGCCACGGGCGAATTTTCCTTCGAAGCGGTGTTCGACCATTTTGGCGACAACGTGATCGAAATCCACGCCTCCGCCCCGGGCTTTGAAACCAGCGTGGTCAAGCACACGGTGTACTACGTGCCGGTAGCGGCCATCTACACCCGCAAAGCCTGGGATATGGACACCCAGTACACCGATTACCTGAACAACTCCGAAAAGCGCATCGCCAATACGCAGATCTACCTGTGTGAAGGCACCATCACTCAAATTCTGTCCGAGCGCCCGGCCATGGCCATCCTGAAGCTGAAAAAAAGCCCGGAGCGCACCGTGCTGATCACCAACTATTCCAACGACACCTGGACCGTGGGCGCGGAATACCGTATCTTCGCCGACGCCTACGGCCTGTATAACGGCGCGCCATGGCTCAGCGGACGGTATACGTACAAGGTAAATTAGGCAATAAAAAAGGGCCTTCCCGGCCCCTTACAGCCGCTTGATGGCGGCGATTTCTCCTTCGGTGGCAGACACCATCACCGTCTTTTGATGGGTATAGATCACAAAGCCCGCGGGCGATCCGCCGGGCTTTTTAACATGCTTGCGCAGGGTGTAATCCACCGGCACGGCCACGCCTTTGCCCTTTGAGAACCAAGCGGCCAGGCGCAGGGCAGTGGCCAGGGCTTCCGGCGATGCCTTTTCCCCGCGGATGATCACGTGGGAGCCAGGCATATCTTTGGCATGAAGCCAGGTTTCGTATCCCCGGGCTGCGCCGGTGACCCGGTCATTTTGGCTGCTGTTTTTACCCACTACGATTTCCGTGCCGTCTCCCGCCTGGAAGCGCATGGGCGCGCTTTCCTGCTGTTTGGGCCGCTTTTTCATGGCGTGGGCGCGCACGATGCCCGCTTCCTCCAAAACCCTTCGCACGTCGCTCAGGTCCTGCTCCGTTTCGCTTTCTTCCAGGTCGAACAACGCCTGCTCCAGCAGTTCCATTTCTTTTAGCGTTTTTTCTTTTTGTTCCGCCGCGATGCCCTGGGCCGCCCGAGCCTTGCGATAACGCTTGAAATATTTCTGGGCGTTTTGCGCCGGGGTCAGGGCCACATCCAGGGCAATGTCCATCATGCCCCCCTCCGGATCGTAAAAATTGGGCAGCTGCACCGTTGCCGCTCCCCGAGGCACGGCATAGGCCTGGGCGGTGAGCAACTCGCCAGCAATGCGGTATTCTTCCATCCGGGCGCTGGCCATGATTTCTTCCTCCTGCATGGCCAGCTTCTTTTCATCCCGTTCCAGATGCAGTTTGATGGTATGCTTGAGGGAAGCGCTTTTTTGGTTCATCCGGTCCCGCCGATCCCGGCCGAAATAAAAATCATCCAGGGCGGCGGACAGGGTGGGATAGGGCTTTTGCCGTTCGGTATCCAGGCTCAGGTAAGGATAGGGCAGCACGTCGGCCATCAATCCGTCCCCGTTCATCTGGGCCGTGGGCCGGAAAAGCCCAGGCAGGCGGTGGAAAAAATCGCACACCACCCGGCTCAGCTCCTCAATTTTCAGGTCAGCCAGGTCCGCCCGGTGCATGCCTACGGCCCGGAAGGCAATTTCCCGGGCGGCCACTGGTGACAAGCCCCGGATGGCGGCGGCCAGCGCTTTATCGACAGGCCCGGCCATGGCGGATAATTTGGCCCCAAGCGTCTCCTCCGTCAGTTCCGCCGGGTCGATCTTCTCCTGGGCCGGGGGCAACACAAAGGGCAGCCCCGGCAATGCCTGGCGCACCCGGCTCATATCCCCAGACACGTGGCGGATGGCGTCCACAATGCGCCCATCCTTCACCAGCGTCAGGTTGCTGTGCCGGCCCATCAATTCCAAATACAGTTCCCGGATGGCGTTGTCTCCCAGCTCATCCTTGTTTTCGATGGTCATTTTCAGCACCCGGTCGCCACCCAGCTGCTCAATGCCCAGCAAATGCCCCCCTTGCAGGTGCTTGCGCATCAGCATGCAGAACATGGGCGCGTCGATGGGGTTCTGGTAGGACACCTTTGTCAGGTGCACCCGCGCAAAGGACGGCGCGGCGGACAAAAGCAGCCGGTGGTTCTTTCCCTGGGCGCGGATGAGCAGCACCAACATATCTTTTTCAGGCTGGGTCACCTTTTCAATGCGCCCATCCCGCAGCGTTTCCTGCAATTCCCGGGCCATAAAGCCCAGCGTCAGGCCGTCAAAAGGCATGAAAAAATCCCTCCATCAATGATCAAAAACCCTTCACAGCCGGGTGTCGCTGACCGCGCCGCGCCAGGCCGTCAAAAAATCCCGCACGGTGGCATGGCGCTTTTTTCGGTTCTCAAAAACTGCCCGGGCCGCCACGTCATACAGTTTGGGCGGACCCATCCATGTATCGGCGCTCCGGTCAAAATTATCCCCGAAAAATTCAAACGCCAAGGCTCCCAGCTTGTACACCGTGGTATCCTCGTTCAAAGCGTCCCCCATAACGTACTCCTCCGGCGCCAGAAACCGGGGCGAGCCGGGCATACGGCCCCGGGTGTTGAAGGCAGGCTTTTGCTTGTACTGGTCAATATCGCAAACCAGTGCCCGTTGATTGGTAAAATCAATCAACACGTGCTCGTCGGTAAAATCCACGGCAATGAGCCCGGCGGCCGCCAGCACGGCATGAAGATCGTACACCCCGTCCAGCATTCGCAGGGACTGCACCAGGGGCAGCTTGCGCACCTGAGTTCGCACCCAGTCGCTGGGTGGCATGGGCCGAAGGGGCAGCGCGTCCTGCCAGGGGAAAATGGTCACGTATCCTTCTCCCGCCGGACCGTGGGCCAGCATGGGGATCAGCGCGGGATGGGCACAGCGCTGGTACAGTTCCGCCCCGTGGCGCAGCCATTGCACCGCGTCCTCCGGCTTACCGCCATAACGCACGGTGCGGGCCCCAGCGTACTTGATGAACAACCGGCCATAGGGCCCGTCAACTCCGAAGCACAGATTGCCGGAAGGCAGTTGATCCATCACAGAAAAGACGGTGCCATAGCCCCGCAGCCAATCCAGTTCCGTCCACGTACGCAGCTGGAAGGTGATTCCATCCACCTGGAACAGGGGAAAATTCCGCGTATCTTCCGCCATGGCGTCCTCCGTATCATGCTTGGATGCGTCCATTATACACCATTTTCCGCCTCCTGCAAAGCGCCGGAGGATATCCTTTTGCATTTTGGGACAATCTATGTTATAATGCTGTTCGCATTCTCACCGAAGGAGGGTTTTCCCCATGCCATTCATTCACACCAAGGTGAACCGGCCCATCGATCAGGAACAGGAAAAAGTATTGGCCAAGGAGCTGGGCCAGGCCATCACCATTTTGGGAAAAAGCGAACAATGGCTGATGCTGCAATTCGACGATAACTGCCGGATGTATTTTAAGGGCGACAGCCAGAAGCCTTTGGCTTTTGTGAATGTGAAGCTGCTGGGCAGCGCAGGCCGGAACGCCTACAACCAGCTGACCGGGAAAATTACCCAAATTCTTTTCGATACCCTCTCCATTGCCCCCGACGGGATTTATGTGGAATACGACGAAACCGATCACTGGGGATGGAACGGAACCAACTTATAATTGCCGCGGGCCGTCTGTTGGGATGGCCCGCTTTTTGTGGGAGGAATGGGCATGCCCAACATTGTGATCACCGGCGGTTCCCGGGGCATCGGGGCCGGCATGGTGCGCCTGTTTGCGTTTCAAGGCTGGCAGGTGCTCTTCACCTACCGGGAAAGCGCCGAAAGGGCCCGGGCCCTGGCCGATGCAACCGGGGCTCACGCTTTCCGGTGCGACGCCCGGAGCGAACAGGATCACGCCGCCCTTTTGCAGGAGGCCAAGCGGCTCTTTCGCGGCCGGGTCGACGCCCTCATCTGCAACGCAGGCACATCCTACACCGGCCTGCTCCAGGACATGACGACGGAAGCGTGGGATGATTTATTCGCCGTCCACGTCCGGGGCGCGTTTCTGGCCACCCGGGCCTTCCTGCCCGGCATGATCAGTGAGCGGCATGGCAGCATCCTGTACATTTCCTCCATGTGGGGGCAGGTGGGCGCATCCTGTGAAGCGGCTTATTCCGCCTGTAAAGCGGCGCTGATCGGCCTGACGAAAGCCTTGGCCAAGGAAGCGGGACCCTCTCACGTGCGGGTTAACTGCCTGTGTCCTGGGGTGATCGACACCGACATGCTGAAGGAATATTCCGCCGATGACCTGAACGCCCTGAAGGACGAAACGCCCCTGGGCCGTCTGGGCACACCGGAGGATATCGCCGCCGCGGCGTATTTCCTGTGCGGGGAAAATGCGGCCTTCATTACCGGCCAGGCGCTGGGGGTGAACGGCGGCTTCGTTATTTGAATCAGACTGATGATTTTTTCGACATTTTTTTCACAGTTTTGACCAAAGATGCGGAAAAACGCGTTTTTCTCTTTTCAGCCGATAAAAATTCATGTATAATAAAATTCTAAAGGATACATCACATGCGAAGGGGTGGTACGGCATGAACAATTTCCTGACCGAATGGAACAAGGACTTGAAGAGCATTCCCGTGGGGCCGCTGGGGATCATCGCCATGTCCGGCTGTGAGGAAATGGGCAAGAAAGTGGACGCCTGGCTGCAAAAATGGAACCAGCTGCAGGAAGTGCAGGATGAAGAATTCTACACCATTCCCGGCGTGAACCGGGATTCCTTCCTGGTCAAGGCCTACTGCCCGCGCTTTGGTACCGGCGAAAGCAAGGGCGTGATCAAAGAGAGCGTTCGGGGGTACGATATCTACATCATCGTGGACGTGTGCGCTTACAACAAAACCTACAAAATGTACGGCATGGAAGTGCCCATGAGCCCCGACGACCATTTCCAGGATCTGAAACGCATCATCGCCGCCATCGAAGGCAAGGCCAAGCGCATCACCGTGATCATGCCCATGCTCTATGAAAGCCGCCAGCACCGCCGCAACGCCCGGGAAAGCCTGGACTGTGCCATGGCCCTGCGGGAGCTGGAAAACTATGGCGTATCCAATATCATCACCTTCGACGCCCACGATCCCCGGGTGGCCAACTCCGTGCCCATGCTGGGTTTTGAAAACGTTATGCCCACCTATCAAATGATCAAGGCCCTGTGCCGCAAGGAAAAGGATCTGGCCATTGACAAAGAAAACATGATGGTCATCTCCCCTGACGAAGGCGCCATGAGCCGCAACATTCGTTTCTCCTCCGTGCTGGGCTTGGACCTGGGCATGTTCTATAAGCGCCGGGACTACACCACCATCGTCAACGGCCGCAACCCCATCGTGGCCCATGAATACCTGGGCTCCTCCGTGGAGGGCAAGGACGTGCTGGTGATCGACGATATGATCGCCTCCGGCGACAGCATGCTGGATCTGTGCAAGGAGCTCAAAGCCCGGAAGGCCAACCGCATCTTCGCCATCGCCACCTTCGCTTTCTTCACCAGCGGCCTGGAAGCCTTTGAGCGGGCCTATCAGGAAGGATACCTGACCCGGGTTATCGCCACCAATCTGACCTACCGCCGCCCCGAGCTGGAAAAGGCCGAATGGTTCATCGAGGCCGACCTGAGCAAGTACATTTCCTATATCATCGCCACCTTGAACCATGACCGCTCCCTTAGCAAGCTGCTCAATCCCTATGACCGCATCGAAAAGCTGCTCACCCGCTACCGGGCCGAGCAGGCGGCGGAGGGTATCCGCCTGGTGTAAACCATGAATGAAGAAAAACAGGATTTGATTCCCGAAGAAGCGCCCCCCAAAACCATCGTCCAATCCGCCAAGGATTTTATGAACGGCGTTCTCTCTCCCTTAAAAGGCAAGGACGTGGGCCAGCTGGTGGAGGATTTTACCGCCGAAATGGCCCTGGTGGCCGAGGGCCTGAGCGAGGACCAGGAAAAGCTGAGCCAGGAAAATGAAAAGCTGGCCGCCCAGCAAACCCTGCTGGAGCAAAACCTTTTGGATCAATTGCACGACGCCAACGTGACCATTAGCGACCTGCAAAAGGAAGTCGACGTTCTGCGCCACCGGCTGGAAAATGCCGAAAAATCCATTGGGGAAAAGAAAATGAAAAAGGTGGAGGGCTTCACCGGCCTGCTTCGCCAGGCCACTTGGCTGGCCGGCGTCGTGATTGGCGGGTGGATCATCGTGACCATCATCAACTTTTTCAAATAACACTTCGGCCATTTCAAACCGCGGATAGGTTCGTTTGAACCGTCTGCGGTTTTGTTGAATTTGCATTTGCGGAAAAATATGATATAATAGCCACATAGAAAAGGAGGTGCCGAAGATGCCGGGATATGAGGAACTGGTGAAAAAATATACCAAGCGCCGGAAGGAAAGCCTGATCGATACGGTGACGGCAGGGCTGTCCTACGCCGATAATGTGGCGGTCGATCTGGGGCTGATGGAGGACAGCGGCGTCATCGACACCCTCACCGTGGCCGCGCCCTTTGCCGTGATTGCCGTCACTGAGCAGATGCGGGTAATCCTGGGCCGGAAAACCGGCAAGGCCGGGCTGAACGACGCGGTAACCCGGATGCTGAAAACGGGCACTGCCATGGGCGTGGGTGCCCTGGCCGCCGCCGCTGCCGGGCCCGCCGCCGCCATTCCCGCCGCCATGGGCACGAGGGCCATGCTGGGCAAATATCGCAGCAAGGCCCTGCTGGGCCTTCGCGTGCAGGAGCGCACCAACCGGCTGCAAGCCCTGCGCCAGCGCCGGGAAAACCGCCCCGCTTCCATGGAAGGCCGCCCGGCCTTGATGGCGGGCGTTTCGTATCTCGAAGAATAAAGCAAAATGAAAAAGGCGCTGAAGCAATACAGCGCCTTTTTATTGCAAAGAAATCTTGCCATTATGCGCCCAGGTGGTGAGCCTCCACCGACAAGCGCAGCGGCGCATCGGCAGCAAAGGTGATGCCGTCGGCATCCAGGGGCGTGGGAATCAGGGAAGTGACCACCCGTTCGCCCTCGTTAATGAACAGCTCGATGCTCTCCTTGTCCATCAGCAGCCGCAGAGACAACTGCCCATCCCGCTCCTGGGCTTTCACATGGCGGGTATGCACGATATCCCGGCGGGAACCGCCGTGGCTGCGGTCAAAGACCAGTTCACCCCGGGCCAAATCACAACGGATTTGAACAAAGTGCTGGGCATCCTTGGCCACGCGCAGCGTAAAGCGGCGGCAAACGCAAGCTTCCGCATGCAGGATGACGGTCATATCCATCAATCGGCCCCGGACACCAGGCAATTCCGTTTCTTCCTGCACCGTGATCAGGGAATAGCTCACGGTGTCCTGCCACAGGCTTTCGATTTCCCGAACGGGCCGCTGCATCAGGCGGCCTTTTTCTATGCGCAATTCCCGGGGAACACTCATCTGGGCGTACCAGGCGTGGCGGCGGGGCGCCCCTTTGCAGGTTTCCCAGTTGTCCATCCAGCCGATCATGATGCGCCGTCCGTCGGGAGACAGCACCGTCTGGGGCGCGTAAAAATTCAGTCCGTGATCCACCGGCTGCACGGTTTCCCGCTCGAATTGGCAATGGGCCTCGTCCCATGCCCCCAGCAGTGCCACAGTGCCATAGCCCGCGTGAAATTCCTCCCGGGCGTGCATTTGCTGGGGGCTGACGATGAGCACCTGTTTACCATCCAAGGGAAAGAAATCCGGGCATTCCCACATGTGGCCGTATTCTTCCCGGCTGCTGTCAATTTCTCCCTCAAATTGCCAATTCAGCCCATCGGCGCTGGAAAAAAGCAGCACAGTTCCCATCCGTTGAGCGTGCCGGTTGCCTACGACCAGATAATACGTTCCGTCCTCCCCCAGCCAAGCCTTTGGATCACGGAAATCAAAAGCGCTGTATCCCTCCGGCAAATGGGCCTGGTGAAGGACGGGATTCAGCCTGGATTTTTCAAAATCCACCCCGTCGCCAATGGCCACGCACTGAGCCTGGGTTTCCCGGCGAAAGGTGCCGGCAATCTGCACGCCGGTGTACACCAGCATCAACCGTCCATCTGGCAAAGGCACAGCGCTGCCGGAAAAGCAGCCCCCCGCATCCGCTTCCGTGTCGGGTGCCAGAGCGCAGGGCTCGTAGATCCAGCGGAGCAAATCCTTGCTCACCGCGTGCCCCCAGTGCATGGGTCCCCACGAGGTGGAATAGGGGTGGTACTGATAAAACAGATGATACTGCCCCTTGTACCAGCAAAAGCCGTTGGGATCGTTCATCCAGCCCACAGGCGGCGTCAAATGAAACAAGGGACGCTCGTGAGCGGAAATCCGGGTGGATTGCTCCCGTTCATAATCACGGGCACGCTCAAGCGGTGCGGGATTTTGGTTCATCATTTCCTCCCATAAAAAAACGCTTCATATCCTGAAACCAGGCCGGGAAACGGGCCAGGACCGGCTTCAGGCTGTCTACAATTCGGTCTTTCGCAAAAAATCCTCTTTTTTTCGCTCTTTCTGTCCGGTTCTATGGTTTTCGCGGTCGCTGCCGCTCCTTTCCATCTGCCGCGCATAATCAACGGCGCTTTTTTGCATACTTCCATATAGCAAATATCGGAAGGAGCCCGGCATGATGGAAACGGCGGAAAATGCGGTGTTGACCGGCGAATACGGCCATGATCTGGCCTTGATCCGACGCTTCACCCACGCGGAAGAAAGTGAAGATGTAATCATCCATTCCTTCCAGGCCCTGGGCCATGAGGCGGCGCTGATTGCCGTTGATGGGCTGTCGGACGATGGAAAAATCCAGCGTTTTCTGCTGCATCCGTTGCTCAGGGCAGAAGCGCCTCAAGAAGACACACCCCTGGATACTTATCTGAAAAACACGGTGCTGCCCCTGGAATCTCTGACTGCCACCGCTCACCTGCAAACGCTGCTGAGCCGAATATTCAGCGGGGATGCGGCCCTGATCATCGACACCATGCCCGGAGCCCTGATTGCCGATGTGAAGGGCTTTACCCACCGCTTCCCCAGCCAGCCTGTGAACGAATCGGTGGTGATGGGGCCCCACGAAGGGTTCAATGAATCGCTGCGGGACAATACCGTGCTCATCCGGCGGCTGATGCGCACCCCCCGATTGATCAGCGAAAGCGTCACCGTGGGACGCCGCATCCCCACAAGGCTGAACCTGATGTACCTGGAAGGGGCCGTAAAGCCGGAAACGCTGAGCGAGCTGCGCCGCCGGGTGAACCAGTGCAATATCGACTATGTATCCTCCATCGGCATGCTGGAACAGCTGATCGAGGACCGGCCTTCCTCCCTTTTGCCCCAGTGCATCGCCACCGAGCGGCCAGACCGGGCGGTGAGCTTCCTGAACGAGGGTCAAATCGTGCTGGTGATGGAAAATTCCCCCACGGTGCTGGCCCTGCCTGCCACTTTCCTGCACCTGTTCCATGCTCCGGACGATACCGCCCTGCGCTGGCCTTACGGCACCTTCCTGCGCTTCTTGCGCTTGTTTGGGCTGCTGATCGCGTTGATTTTGCCAGGGCTGTTCATTTGCCTAACGGTGTTCCACCCGGAGGGCATGTCCCTGTCTTTGCTCACATCGGTGATGGAGAGCCAGGAGCGGGTGCCCTTTTCCCTGTTCACCTCCACGCTGCTGATGCTGCTGGTGTTCAGTCTGATCAGCGAAGCCGGTGCCCGGGTGCCCGGGGCCATGGGCAGCAGCCTTTCCATCGTGGGCGGATTAATTCTGGGACAAGCAGCGGTGGAAGCTGATCTGATCAGCCCGCTGGTTATCATTGTAGTCGCAATCAGCGGCCTGGGCAGCTATGCGGTGCCGGTGTTTCCCCTGACGCTGGCGGTGCGCATGAGTCAATTGTTGTTGGTTGTTCTATCCGGCCTGCTGGGTTTTCCCGGGCTGATCCTGGGGCTGTTTGCCCTGCTAACCCACCTGTGTGGCCTGACCAGCCTGAACGTACCCTTCTTTGCGCCCACCGCCCCCCGCCGCGCCGCGAATCCCGATGGCGTCGTGCGGCCGCCCATCTGGCGGCAGCGTATCCAAGGCATGCTGGCCCGGAATGCAGCCGCGCCCCGAATGATGGGCCCTATGCGGGCCTGGGAGGAGGGTCGCCGTGACCATTGAACGCCCTGAACACGCCCGCTGCCGCAGCATGGCCACGGGCATCAGCCTGTACGCCCAGGTGATCATCGGCCTGTGCCTGTTTTTGACGGAATATACCGGCACGCCGGGATGGATGGCTATTTTGCTCACCGGACCTGTCACGTTTTTGTGTGCCTGGCTTGCCCGGCGGACCCCGGTGTGCAAAGGCGCCGTATCCCGGGCGCTGGTGGGACTGATTGCCTGGATGGACGAAGTGATTGTTTTTTATGTTTTGTGTGGCCTGTGTAAAGCCCTGCTTCCAGATCTGAACGCCTGGCTGCTGAGCGCCGTCCTGTGCGCCCTCAGCTGGTTCTCCAGCGTGGGGAAGGAACGGGCGCTGATGCTGGCCAGCCGGCCCATCATCCCGCTGATCCTGGTGCCCATTGCCTACAACGCCTGCGCCGCGGTGCCCAACATGGACTTAGGCAACCTATTTCCGCTGCTGGGTGCCGGCATGCCCCGGCTGCTGGGCGGAGCTGTGTGGATGCTGGGCAGCACTGTGCCCGCATGCCTGATTTTTCTGACGCCTGCCGCCAACGCGCCGGCCCGTCCATCCCTGCTGCCGCCCGTGCTGGGGCTGCTGTTTGGCGCGATTACGGCCTTTCTGTATGCCCTGTTGCTACCCTACCCCGCGTTGCAGCGCCCTGCCGCTTTGTCAGAAAAGCTGACGCTGCTGACCCAATTGTCTTCTCCCACAGCCGGCTGGTCCCTGCTGATCGGAGCGCAGCTTTTCCTGTTGTTTTACAGCCTGACGTTGAACCTGAGCCGGGCAGGAGAAATGATCTGCGCCTTGGGAAACAAAAAGGGCAAGCCCCAGCTTCTGACCGCCGCCCTGCTCCTGCCGTCCTTGATCATCGGGGCGTGCATGACAGAGCAGGTAAATGCCACGCTGCTGATGCTGTCGCCCCTGCGGTTCGTTCTGGCGCTGGGGCTTCTCATCGGCCTGAACCTAAAAAAAGCGCCCCCAAAGGAGGTGCCGTCTCCTGCGTAAATTGCTGCCACTTCTTATATTTGCGCTGTTATTTTCAGGTTGTGCCGCCCGGCAAATGGAAGAAGAACTGCTGGTAATCGTGCTGGCGGTGGATATGCAGAACGGTATGACCCACCTGTCCATCAAGGCCCCAGCCGCCGCCGATCCCAACGATGAGGAAAAGGGCTACCTTTCTCTGGAAGCATCGGGCCGCAGCTTTTCCGACGCCATAGCGCTGCTCCATGCCGCCACGCCTCGAAGGCTAAATTTTTCCCAGGTACGGGAAATCATCGTAGGCGAGCAAGCCGTGCAAGACGACGAATGCACCGGTTTGCTCCGGCAAATCAGCCTGCTGCCCCGCATACGGGGCGCCGCCAACGTAATTATATGCCGGGGCAGCGCCATGGATTTTGCCGCCCAGGTGAAGCCCTACCTGGGCCTGCGCCTGAGCCGCTACACCGATGATACCCTGGCCGATTCCGCCGGAAAGGGTTTCACCCCCAATACCACCCTGGCGGAAGGCTTGCGGGACCTGGGCAGTGGGCTGAAGGACCCGCTGTTCATCCTGGGCGCGGTGAATGACTTTTCCGCCGACGCGCCGGAAAACAGCTCATCCCTCAAAGTAAGCGCGGGCCAGCTGCCCCGAAAAAGCACCGACCCCATCGATCTTTTTGGCGCGGCGGTCACCGATGGCGCCGCTATGACCGGCGCCCTGACCGGGGATGAAATGGCCCTGCTCCACCTGCTCACCGGCAGCGGGCATTTTTATATCGCCCAGCTGCCTGAAATGACCGTCACCCTCTATGCCCGCACCCCGGCGGAGCTGAGCGTAGCGCTGTCCACCCGGCCCATCCGCCTGCGCATCCGCCTGCTGTGCGATGTGCGCCTGTCCCCCGGCGAAAAGCCGGACAAGGCCGCGCTCACGGAGCAAATCACCCGTCAAATCAGCGCCCTGATCGCCAAGCTGCAGGCCCTGAACAGCGACGCCTTGGGCTTTGGGCTGCGGGCGGTGCGGCAGTTTGCCACCATCGGCGCCTGGGAGCAGCTGCGCTTTAAGGCGCTCTACCGCCAGGCGCAAACCGACGTGCAGCTGACCCTGCGTTACATTGACAATTAGAAAAAACGCAGCAGCGTCAAAGCGGCATAGCCCGGCGCGCCCAAAGCCATCGCGACCGGCAGTGTGAACCCATTCACCCCCACGCCCCCCAGCGCCCCGCTGAGAAAAAGCAGCAAAAAGGCCCACAGCGCCCGCCGCAGCCACCGGTACCCCCGGCTGCCTGGCTGCCCCAGCAATGAAGCGCAGGCCAAAAGCCCCATGATCCCGGCGGTCAGGCCCAGCACCAGCCAATGCTCTCCATGCATTTTGATCCCTCCCGCCCATCCTATGCTTTTGCATTGACAAATATGCGCGCAGCGGTGTAAAATAGGGCATCCTTTCCTTTGTTTGGAGGTTTTTACCATGGGCATTATTCCTTCCCGGAATTTGGAAGACCAGCGCCGTGAAGAAAACGGCATCGTATACTTTGACCGCGGCACCGTCACCGGCAAGAACGGCCGCAAGTACGGCCGCTTCGCCATCCAGACCCATTTCGTCCAGCGGGGCGAAAGCCAAACGGCCCTGGTGGAAAAATACGTGCGGCCTTTGTACCAGGCGGGCGACGTGCTGTCCTTTGGCGCGAAGGTGATGTGCATGTGCGTGGAATCAGTCAAGACCCGGGATGAAGTGAAGCCCGGCTTCTGGGCCAATTTCCTGTGGCGCTTCGCCGGCATCAACCACACCGGCGTCGGCATGCACGAGCCCTATAAGCTGCAATTGGTCATCGATATGTGCGGCCTGCCCCGGGTGCTGCTGGCGGTGGTCTGCTCCGCGCTGACGAAGCCCTTTGGCATCCACGGCGTGTTCTACAAGGTCTGCGGCAAAGGCGTGGGCGGCATTGACGGCTTCTATTTCCGCTCCAGCTTCGATGTCTATAAAGAAATGGCCCTGATCAACCCGGAAAACCCCGTCGAACTGTGCAACCAATTGTACAAGGAAACGGGCATTCCCGTGGTGCTGATGGACGCCAACGACCTCCAGCGGGACCAGTTGGGCAAGAGCGACGGCTTCCCCCTGACCGATGAGGAAATCCAGGACGCCATGCAGGACAACCCCTCCGGCCAGGGCGACGAATTGACCCCCCTCATCCTGATCCGGCCCTTGAAATAACGCTTTCGCTCCCTGATCCTTTTATCAGGGAGTTTTTTCCGGCATCCCGAAACAAACGCGCAGGAGGAATGACGCTATGCCTCAGGATCACAGCCGCTATGTATCTCCTTTTTCCACCCGCTATGCCAGCGATGAAATGCAGCATCTGTTCTCCGCTCAGCATAAATTCACCCTGTGGCGGAAATTGTGGATCATTCTGGCCGAATCGGAGCAGGCTCTGGGCCTGCCCATCACCGATCAGCAAATCGCCGAAATGAAGGCTCACGCGGATGACGTGGATTTTGACGCCGCCGCGGAATATGAAAAAAAGCTGCGCCACGACGTGATGGCCCACATCCACGCCTGGGGCGACCAATGCCCCACCGCCCGGCCCATCATCCATTTGGGGGCCACCAGCTGCTATGTGGGCGATAACGCGGATATCCTGATCCTGCGGGACGCGCTGAAGCTGATCCGTGCGCGGCTGATCGCCGTCATCCGGGCGCTGTCGGATTTTGCGGAACAGTATGCCGCCCTGCCCTGCCTGGCCTTCACCCATTTCCAGTCCGCCCAGCCCACCACGGTTGGCAAGCGTGCCACCCTGTGGCTGAATGAATTGACGCTGGATCTGGACGAAATCAATTTCTGCCTGGAAACTTTAAAGCCTCTGGGCTGCAAAGGCACCACCGGCACCCAGGCCAGTTTTCTGGAATTGTTTGACGGGGATTATGAAAAGGTCCGGCAGCTGGACCAGCTGATCGCCGATAAAATGGGCTTTGCCAGCGCCGTGCCGGTGTCCGGCCAGACCTATTCCCGCAAGACAGATTCCCGCATTTTGAACGCTCTTTCGCAGATCGGCCAGAGCGCCCATAAATTTGCCAACGATATCCGCCTGCTGGCCCACAAAAAAGAAATCGAGGAGCCCTTTGAAAAGCATCAAATCGGCTCCTCCGCCATGGCCTACAAGCGCAATCCCATGCGGTCCGAGCGGATGACAGGCCTGGCCCGGTTCCTGATCAGCAACGCCGCCAACGGCGCCATGACCGCCGGGGAGCAGTGGTTTGAGCGCACCTTGGATGACAGCGCCAACCGCCGCCTGAGCCTGGCTGAAGGCTTCCTGTGCTGCGACGCAGTGCTGGCTTTGTACCTCAATATCGCTTCCGGCCTGGTGGTGTACGACAAAATGATCGAAAAGCACCTGCGGGAGGAGCTGCCCTTCATGGCCACCGAAAACATCCTGATGGACGCGGTGGCCCGGGGTGGCGACCGGCAGGCGCTGCATGAGCACATCCGGGTGCACGCCATGGCGGCGGCCGGCGCCGTGAAAATGGAAGGCAAGGCCTGCGACCTGGTCAGCCGCATCGCTGCCGACCCGGCTTTTCAGGTGGACGAGGACACCCTGAACCAATCCCTGGAGCCCAAAAACTATATCGGCTGTGCCGAAATGCAGACCCAGGATTACCTGCGCAACGTGATCGACTCGCTGCTGAAGCAATACGCGGATGAAAACGTGACCGAGCGGAAAATCGACCTGTAAATACGATTATAAAAATAGCGCAAAAGCGCGAAAAACTTATGGGCGCACATTCCTATACCCTGTAGGGGCGGATAGAATCCGCCCCTACTTTTTTCCATTCGTTTTTACGACGATGCTTGCAGCATTTCGCTGTGCAAGCGGCTCAGGATGCGCTTTTCCAGCCGGGAAATGTAGGATTGGCTGATGCCCAGCACATCGGCCACTTCCTTCTGCGTCATTTCTGGGCCGCCGCCCAGGCCGAAGCGCAGCTTCATAATCCGCTGCTCCCGCAGGCTCAGATGGGACAAAGCGTTGACCAGCAATTGCTTCTCCGTGTCCTCCTCAATGCCCCGGGACACCAGATCTCCCTCCGTGCCCAGCACATCGGACAGAAGCAATTCATTCCCGTCCCAATCGGTGCGCAGCGGCTCATCCAAGGAAACCTCATACTTTAATTTACTGGTATGGCGCAGATACATCAGCACTTCGTTTTCTATGCACCGGCTGGCATACGTGGCCAGCTTGATTTTCTTTTCCGGATTGAAGGTGTTCACCGCTTTGATCAATCCGATGGTGCCGATGGAAATTAAATCTTCCATGCCCACGTCGGTGTTTTCGAATTTCCGGGCGATGAACACCACCAGCCGCAGGTTCCTTTCGATCAGGATGGACCGAATGGTGCCATCATCCTGGGCCAGCCTGGACACCAGCTGCAATTCTTCTTCGTATTTCAGCGGTTGGGGCAGTGGATCGGCCCCGCCGATATAATGACAGTCGCCGGTGCGCAGCCGGGTGAAGAACAGCAGCATCCATTTCCGCATATCAAAGGCCTGCATGGATGAATCCCTCCTCTGTTTGAAGCATGGTTCCGGGCACCAGCGCTCGGGGCAAGCCGGCATCGGATAAGGCCACGACGGCGTCCATTTCCTGTGCCCTGCCTCCCGTATAAATCATCACTTGATCCGGATGAAAACACATCAGCATCTGTTCCCCTGCCGCCGTGCGAACGCGGAGAAGCCGAAAGCCCGGCGGTAGGGTGGTCCAATCACCGGGCTTCACCCCCGGCGGCAGCAGCACGCGCAACCCCTCCGCCGGGACTACAATCACCGGCAGGCCCGTCACCGGATCCTGCAAAAGATTGCCGCTGTCCAGCCAGGCAGGCAGGCGCGCCCCGCAGCCCCGCCAAACAACCTTAACCGTCAGATCATGGCCGCAGGGAGTGAAAAGCCCGTTCAGCCGCCGAATGAGCGCCAGCGTGACGCCGCCGCAGAACAGCATCACCCCGGCTGCCGGAAGGCCCCGGGCCAGCAGAAAATCGCCCAGGCCCGACAGCATCAGCCCCGCCGCCAGCAGCAGCGGGCACAGCGCCGCTGCCCGTTTTCGAAAGGCAATGGCCGCCATGATCAGCGCCGCCGCGCCCAACACCGGCAGCCGACGCAACGCCGGAAGCCAGCCCCAGGCCAGCATGGCGTACAAGGCCCCCACCGCCGAGGCCAGGAGGGCCCTGCCCAAATGGAACCGCGCCCGAGCCAAACACCCGGCCATCAATAAGGACAGAAAATTCATCCACCCGTTCATCAGAAAAAACGCTTCGCCGTTGACCCGCATCGCCCTGCCCTCCGGCTCTTAGTATAGAAGCGCGTACTTACCATCATGGTCGAAGCAGAGCAAAAAAAATGGCGAAGAAACCTCGGGGGCTCCGCGACCCTTTTCCACAAATCGGCATCGTTGCGCAGCCATCGCTGCGCCCTGGGCCTTCTTTTGCCTTCTCCCGTGCCAGCGGCCGCCCCCCTCCGGCTCGCCAGCCGGATGCAAAACATCCGGAAGAAACATAATAATAACCCCAGAGGAAAACATGTTTCCCCTGGGGTTTCGTTTGGTTTTCTCTGTGCCCGGAAGCCCAGTAATTTTCCGTGTATCTGGTTCTCGGACAATATTGCGTTGTAACATTCTACCGATTTTTGTGTTGCAGCGGCATCCAACGTGCTTGCTGCAAAAAGCGAAATATTCGCAAGGCAGGTAAAGGGCCCTCCTAACACAGGTTTTCAAGGACCGCAAAACCATTGAATAGTCCACGCTTTTACTCCGCCTTGCCTAAAATCTCCATGGCCTGTTCTTCCTGGAACTGGTTGGTGTACAGGTTGTAGTACGCGCCTTTCTTCCGAAGCAGCTCCTGGTGGGCGCCCATTTCCTTGATCTTTCCGTCGTCAATGACCAGGATGCGGTTCGCGGTACGGATGGTGGACAAGCGGTGGGCGATGATGAAGGAGGTACGGCCGGTGAGCACCGTCGAAATCGCGCGCTGAATGATCTGCTCGGTCTGGGTATCGACAGAAGAAGTCGCTTCATCCAGCACGAAGATGCGGGGATTAGCCAGGATGGCCCGGGCAAAGGAAATCAGCTGCTTTTCGCCAGTGGACAGGCGGCTGCCGCCCTCGCCCACGTCGGTATCGTAGCCCTTTTCCATTTTCAGGATAAAAGGCTCGGCGTTCACCAGTTTGGCGGCCCGTTCAACCTCCTCGTCGGTAGCGTTGAGCTTGGCATAGCGGATGTTATCCCGAATGGTGCCGGAGAAGAGCCGGGGCTCCTGGAGCACGTAGCCCAGGTTGCTTTGCAGCCACAATTGGCTCCGCTCCTTGTAATTCACTCCGTCGATCTTAATTTCCCCGCCAGTGGGCTCATAGAACCGGCAAACCAGGTTCACCACGGTGGATTTTCCCGCGCCGGTGGGGCCCACCAGGGCGATGGTCTCCCCGGCCTTCACCTTCAGGTTAAAGTCGGTCAGCACCTTTTCCCCTTCCTTGTACTGGAAATCCACATGGCAAAATTCGATATCCCCTCGCAGGGCAGGCCAGTTTTCCTTTTTGGGATGGAAATTGTCGCCGAACTTTTCTTCCACCTCGGGGGTATCCACGATCTCCGGCTCCGTATCCAGCAGGGTCATCACCCGCTCCGCTGCCGCCTGGGCCGACTGCAATTCGGCAAACACGTTGGCAATATTCCGGATGGGTTCAAAGAACTGGACCGTATAATTGACGAACAATTGGAACACACCCAGGGTCATGCCGCCGATCAGCACCTCCTGGCCACCCTTCCATAGGGCATAGGCCGTGGCGACGCTGCCCAGGGACACCACAATGGGCAAATACAGCGCCGACAGCGACGCCGCCCGCACAGAGGACTTTTTCATCTCGTGGGTCAGCACGGTGAATTCTTCCATGTTCATATCTTCCCGCACCAGGGTCTTGGTGGTCTTGGCGCCCATGATGCCCTCGTTGAACGCGCCGGTGATCTGGCTGTTGGTCTTGCGCACCTTCCGGTAGGCGTGCAGGATCTTCTGCTGGAACCACCAGGAAATCACCGCCAGCGGCGGGATCACCAGCAGCACCAGCAGCGTCAGGCGCCAATTGTAGAAAAACATGGTGGCGCTGGTGGCGATGATCATCACAATGCCCCAGGCCAGATCCAGCAGGGACCAGCCAATGGTTTCCGCCAGGCGTTGGGTATCGCTGGTCATACGGCTCATCAGGTACCCCACCGGCATCCGGTCGTAATAGGAAAATGGCAGCTCCTGCAATTTGCGGAAGGCCTTTTTCCGGATGGTGTAGCAAGCGCCCACCTCAATTTTGCCCCCCAAGAACAAAAACAGGAAAATGGCCGCCACCTGAATGACCAGCACCAGCAAATACACCCCCACAAAGGCCGGCAGGCCTTCCGAAGTGCCAGGGCTGTTCAAACGGGGAATGAAATGGTCGATAGCATAGCTGGTCAGCAAGGGAAAAACCACATCACAGGCTGCGGTAATGCCCATCACGATTATGAGCCAAATCAGATCTTTATGATATTCTTTGGTATGCCGCAGGACGTTTTTCCATAGCGCCAGGGAAAACTTTTTGGTGTAGTCCTGCTCCTCAAACTGTTGCATAGCCCTTGTTCTCCTCTTTGAATTCTTCCTCCAGGGCGGATTGAATGTTGAAAATCCGGGCATACAGGCCATCCTGATGAATCAATTCATCGTGGGTGCCCTGCTGGGCCACCCGGCCGTCCTCAATCACCAGGATCCAGTCGGCCTGGGACAAAGTAACGATCCGGTGGCTGATGATGATGGTGGTGGTATCCCGGCTGCGCTTTTTCAGGGCGGCACGGATCATAGCGTCAGTTTCCGTGTCGACGGCGGAGAGGGAATCGTCAAAGGACTGGATGTCGTAATCCTTGATCAGCGTGCGGGCGATGGCCTCCCGCTGCTTTTGCCCGCCGGACAGGGTGACGCCCCGCTCGCCCACCAGGGTATCGAAGCCCTTGTCGCTTCCCAAGATGAATTCCTTGGCCGCCGCGTCGGTGACGGCCCGGTCGATCTGCTCACCAGTGGCGTTCTTGGCGGCAATGGCCACGTTTTCCCTGAGCGTTTTAGAATACAGGAAAGGTTCCTGCAAAACCAGGCCCACCCGGGAACGCAGGTAGTATCGGTCGATTTTTTGAATATCGGTGCCGCCAATGCGGATTTCGCCCTTTTGGGGTTCAAACAGCCGCTGGATCAAATGCACCACGCTGGATTTGCCACTGCCGGTAGCTCCCAAAATAGCCACGGTCTTCCCCGCGGGGATGGTAAAGCTCATATCCTTCAGCACGTCCCGGCCCTCGTCGTAGGCAAAGGTCACATGGTCGAACACGATATCGCCCTTCAGGGATGGCTTGATGGCGTCGGGTTCCGCCGGTTCCTCCGGTAAACGCAGGATCTCATCGATGCGGCCCAGGGCCACGCTGCTCTTGCCCGCGTCGGACAGGATGCGGCCCAATTGCCGGATGGGGAACAGCAATTTCCAAATGTAGGAGGTAAAAATGATCAGCGTGCCCACCGTGATTTCCCCCCGGATGGCAAAATACACGCAGGCAAGCAATGTCAGCATGGATTGAACCATGCTCAGCAAATCGCTGGTAGCCCAATACACCGCCAGGAGGTTGCACAATTTAAAGGTCTTTTTGCGGAAATCGCTGCTGACCTTCTCAAACTTTTCCACCTCGTATTCCTGCTGCCCAAAGGCACGCACCACCCGCACGCCGGTTAGGTTTTCCTGCAAAACGGCGCTCATTTTGCCCTCCGCTTCATCAGAAAGGCGGAAATTTTTCACCACCCATTTGAAAAACAGGAAAGCAAATAGGAACAGCCCTGGCAGCATGACCATGCTAATCCACGCGATTTTCACATTCTCCCGGAACAGGTAGAACAGAGCGAAGGCGATCATCATCACCGCGTTCACCACCTGCATCAGCTGCATGGACAGGAAGCGCCGCACCGTTTCCACATCGGAAGTGCACCGCTGCACCAAATCGCCGGTTTCCGCCTTCACATGATAGGAAAAGGGCAGCTTCTGGATATGGCTGTACAATTGCTCCCGCAGCGTGAGGGACACATTTTCCCCCGCCACGCTCTGCGCTCGTCCCTTCCCAAAGGAAAAGACGCCGCTGAGCAGGTTCAGCCCCACCAGCGCCAAGCCCACCATCCACAAATTGCGGGCCATAAAGGCCGGGCCGCCCAGAGAGTCGATCCAGGCGTTCACAAACCCCGGCATCCGGCTGGGCTTGCCCTGCAAATAGTAATCCAGTGTTTCCGCCAGCAGGATGGGCGTGATAAATTCGATGATCACCGTGAACACGGTGCACACCAGCGCCGCCAGGAAATGCCCTTTGTTTTCCCGGATCAGCCGGCCCATCAGGCGGGTTTTACGGTCTTGCATGGAAGGTATACCCCCTCATCAAAAATCAATGAAAACGGACAGAAAAAAGCCACCGGGCATTTGCAGCCGGTGGCCTTCATATTCTGCCGATAGCACAGTTATTTCCTGTGCCGCGCAGCTGTCAGGCGGCCGCAAACGTACGCAAATACTCCCTGTTCCCGGGTAATTGCATTCAGCTTGGTGATCATGGTCATTGTCGCGGCCTCCTTTCCTTTCAATTTGTACTTGTACAGTATATCTGCCGATGCAGGAAATGTCAACCATTTTTCGGAAATTTCTTTTCTTCATCGTATTGAAATAACTTTTTTTCGATATTCGATAAATTTTTGTTGACATTTAAGAAGTCTTGTGCTATATTATCCCCGTAAGGAGGGAAAAAATCATGGAACACAAAAAAGTATCCCGGTATCTGATCGCCGCGGGCATCCTGGCCGCGCTGGTGGGCGGCGTCGTATTCTTTGTTTTCGTCCCCTTTGAAGCTGTCCTGTGCCGGGCGCTGTACCCGGAATGGGCCCATTTGTTCTGGCCGGGCCTGGCGCTGACCTGGATCATCGCCGGGCTGTACATGTTCGCCATGGCGGATTATTTCCGCATCTGCGGCCGCATTGGGAAGGATCAATCCTTCTGCATGGAAAACGCCCGGGGCCTGCACCGCATCGCCTGGCTGCTGATTGCCGCTGGCGGGGTGATCCTGGCCACCGCGTTGGCCTGCTTTTTGGGCAACGTCGGCAATTTTGGCTTTACGCTGATGCTTTTGGCCGTGGCTGTCGCCAGCGCCGCCATGGGCGTGCTGGCCTGGGGGCTGGGCAAATTGCTCGCCCGGGCCGTACGGCTGAAGGAAGAAAACGACCTGACGGTGTAAGGAGGGACGCGCAATGATCCGCATCGATCTGGACGTGATGCTGGCCAAACGAAAAATGAGCATGACGGAACTCAGCAATCAGGTGGGCATCACCCTGGCTAATCTTTCCATCCTGAAAAACGGAAAAGCAAAGGCCGTGCGCCTTTCCACCCTGGAAGCCATCTGCAAAGCGCTGAACTGCCAGCCGGGGGATATCCTGGTGTATGAGGAGGAAGCCAGGGCATGAGGAAAGCCATCAAAATCATGCTGCTTTCCCTGCTCGTTTGCATCCTGCTGTTTCCCTTCGCCGCCGCCGTCCTGCTCTTCCTGACCGGCTGCGACGAAGGCAGCGCTGCCCTCAGCCATTTTCCCGACGAAGAAACCGTCCTGGAGGTTCAAACGGTCTCCGCCGGAAATTCTGAAGCAACATCCTATTACGCCCTCGCCGGCGACGGGCGCATCAAAGCAGCCGATGCTTTCGAGCCGGAAGAAATGGGGGTTTATACCATGCCTTTGGGCTGCTTCCGCTTGCCAAGGGACGCATCCGAAAATGTGAACACCTTGCAATATAAAGCCCTTCTGGACGCGGACGGGCAGGAGGTGTCCGTACCGCCCGAAATAGAGCCGGTTTTTGATGCGCTGGAACAGCTGGAGCATGCGCTCTTGAACGTCCGCATATTCAAAACCCAGCACGGGCTGTTCGTATATGTCGAATATAACGTGAACCTGTGGGACCCCTGCCTGCTGTTTTATTTCGATCCGGACAGCGGCCGCCTGATCAAGCTGCACACCTGGAACGGCGAAACCGTCACCGGGCTGCGCGTGCGGGACATCAGCCGTATCCAAAAGGAAGTACATTGAAAAAACAGGCAAAATACAAGCAAAGAACAGCCATCGTCTTGCATTTCTTTTCCATCCTTTTATATAATAACGCCGAAGTGATTATACGCTTCGGCGTTTCATTTAAAAAGGAGGCAATAATACATGAACGCATACGTAGCCAAAGTGTTGGCCGATGTGGAAAGCCGCAACGCCCACGAGAAAGAATTCCTACAAGCGGCGAAGGAAGTGCTGGAAGCGCTGTCCCCCGTGTTTGACAAGCACCCCGAATATGAGGACAAGGGATTGCTGGAGCGCTTTGTGGAGCCCGATCGGGCCATCATCTTCCGGGTGCCGTGGATTGACGACCAGGGCAAGGTGCAGGTGAACCGGGGCTACCGGGTGCAGTACAACAACGCCATCGGCCCCTATAAGGGCGGTCTGCGCCTCCATCCCAGCGTGAACCTGAGCGTAATCAAGTTCCTGGGCTTTGAGCAGGTGCTCAAAAACAGCCTGACTTCCCTGCCCATCGGCGGCGGCAAGGGCGGCAGCGATTTTGACCCCAAAGGCAAGAGCGACAATGAAGTGATGCGCTTCTGCCAGAGCTTCATGACCGAGCTGTACAAATATATCGGCAAGGACACCGACGTGCCTGCCGGCGATATCGGCGTGGGCGCCCGGGAAATCGGCTTCCTGTACGGCCAGTACAAGCGCATCACCGGCCTGTACGAAGGCGTGCTTACCGGCAAGGGCCTCAGCTACGGCGGCAGCCTGGCCCGGAAAGAAGCCACCGGCTTTGGCCTGTGCTATTTTACCGCCGCCATGCTGAAAAAACACAATATCGACGTTTCCGGCAAACGGATCGTGGTGTCCGGCAGCGGCAACGTGGCCATCTACGCTGCCAAGAAGATCACCGAAATGGGCGGCAAAGTGGTAGCTATGAGCGACAGCAACGGCTATGTGGTGGATGAAAACGGCATCGACCTGGCCGTGGTCAAGCAGATCAAAGAGGTCGAGCGCGGCCGCATCAAGGAATATGCCGCTCGCGTGCCCGGCAGCGTGTACACCGAGGGCTTCCGGGGCATCTGGACCGTCAAGTGCGATATTGCCCTGCCCTGCGCCACGCAGAACGAACTGAACGAAGAAAGCGCCCAGGCCCTGATCGCCAACGGCGTCATCGCCGTGGCCGAAGGCGCCAATATGCCCACCACCTACGAAGCCACCTTGGCCCTGCAAAAGGCCGGCGTGCTCTTCGCCCCCGGCAAGGCTGCCAACGCCGGCGGCGTGGCCACCTCCGCCTTGGAAATGAGCCAGAACAGCCAGCGCCTGTCCTGGACCTTCGAGGAAGTGGACGCTAAGCTCAAGACCATCATGGAAAACATCTTCGCCGCCATCGACAGCGCCGCGGAGGAATACGACGCCAAGGACAATTACGTGGTGGGCGCCAACATTGCGGGCTTCCTGAAGGTGGCCGACGCCATGCTGGCCCACGGATGCGTATGACCTGATTTGAAAACAGATTTCCTTTTGCCGTCTCCTTGCCGGGACGGCATTTCTGTGCTACGATAGAAAAAAACAGGAGGATTATCATTCATGCTGATTAAAAACGGCACGATTCACGACGCGATCCATGAAACGCCTTATGCCGCCGATATCCTGGTCAAGGACGGCAAAATCGCAGCTATCGGCCCAAACCTGCCCTGTGAAAGCGAGGAAACGGTGGACGCCGCCGGCCTGCACGTTTACCCCGGCTTTGTAGACGCCCACAGCCACCTGGGCCTGGACAGCGACGGCGTGGGTTACGAAGGCTGGGATTACAATGAACTAAACGACCCCATTTCTCCCCAGATGCGGGGAATTGACGGCTTCAAGCCCATGCAGCCCTGCATGCTCACCGCCGCCAGGGCGGGCGTGACCACTGTGTGCACCGGTCCCGGCAGCGCCAACGTGCTGGGCGGCACCTTTTGCGCGGTGAAAACCGTGGGCAAGCGGGTGGAAAATATGCTGGTGAAAGAAGCCATCGCCATGAAGTGCGCTTTCGGCGAAAACCCCAAGCGCTGCTACCGGGAGAAGGGTGTATCCACCCGCATGACCACCGCCGCCAAGCTGCGAGAAGCCTTGTTCAAAGCCTGGGAATACATGGAAAAGAAAGAAGCTGCCGGAAACGATCCCAGCAAAAAACCGGCTTTTGACCTGAAAATGGAAGCGTTGATTCCCGTGCTGAAACGGGACATTCCCCTGAAGGCCCATGCTCACGCGGCGGAGGATATTTTCACCGCTCTGCGCATCGCCAAAGAATTCAACGTCAAAATCACCCTGGAGCATGTCACCGAAGGTCACCTGATCGCCGATGAGCTGGCCAAGGAAAACGTGCCCTGCGCTGTGGGCCCGTCCCTCACCAATGCCAGCAAATTTGAGCTCAGGAACAAGACTTTTGACACGCCCGCCATCTTGAGCCGCGCGGGCTTGCAGGTATCCATCATCACCGACGCGCCGGTCATTCCCCAGGAATACCTGCCCCTGTGCGCCGGCTTGGCCATTAAGCACGGCATGGACCCCTTCGCTGCCCTCCAGGCTATCACCATCAACCCCGCCAAGCACGCGGGCATTGAAAACAGAGTCGGTAGCATTGAAGCGGGCAAGGACGCCGATCTGGTACTGTGCGCCGGTTCGCCCTTCGACACCGACCCGGAAATCAAAGCCGTATACATCAACGGAACGCTGGTGGAGTAACCGGTTTATCCTATTTTTATCATAATACGATTTTCCCTCTAAAAGGTTGAATCTTCGGGTGTCTTTTTCGCCCTGGCCGCGCTTTATACGCCCCGCGCCACTCTGCATCGCAGCGCTGCTCCGTCTCCCTTCGTTCAGCTTAGTCAGGGCGAAAAATCCATTCCGAGTTTTTCAACATTTTAGACGTCAAATGGCATAAAAAATGCACCCTTCCACATTGAAGGATGCATTTTTATTGCAATGATTCTATTTCGTCGTCAGCAGTTCCCCATACCCCGGGAACGGCCAGGCGTTCCGGTCAACAATGCCCTCCGCTTCGTCCACCAGGGCGCGGGTTTCGGCCATCCGCTGGAACACATCATCCCGGCAGGCCCGGGCCTTTGCCAAGGGATCATCAGCCAAATCAATGCGCAGCAGGCTGTCGTTGAGCGCATCGGCCTTGCTGTCGATCTCGGCGATCAGCTGGGACAGCTTTTTCACCAGCTTTTCTTCGCAGGGCAGGGGCAGATCGGGCAGCAATACCCGCTTGCCGGCCGCAGCCTGGGCCAAAGCGCCGGAATAGGTGATCAGGGCCGGGAGGATTTCTTTGTTCACGATATCCAGCATGGCGTGGGCTTCGATGGCGATCACCTTGCTGTAATTTTCCAGCAGGATTTCGTACCGGCTGTGGAGCTCCTCCCCGCTGTACACCTGCTGCCGCTCAAAGAGGGCAATGTTTTCCGGCTGAATCAGATAAGGCAGGGCGTCCGGCGTGCTGGGCAAATCCAGCAATCCCCGCTTCGTGGCTTCCTGCTTCCAGGCAGCGGCATAATTATTGCCATTGAAAATGATGCGCTTGTGGTTGGTGATGGTATCCACCACAATCTGCTCCACCTCGGCCCGCAAATCGGCCGCCTGTTCCAGCCGTTCCGCAAAGCCCATCAGCACGTCGGCCACGATGGTGTTGAGCGTCACATTGGCATCGGCAATCGACACAGCGGAGCCAGGCATGCGGAACTCAAATTTATTGCCGGTAAAGGCAAAGGGAGAGGTGCGGTTGCGGTCAGTGGTATCCTTGGGAATACGGGGCAGGGTGGTAACGCCGATATTGACCGCCGTGCGGGCCCCGGCCACATAGGCCTGGTGGTTTTCGATGGCGTCCAGAATGGACTGCAGTTCATCCCCCAGGAACATTGAAATAATGGCCGGCGGCGCTTCATTGGCCCCCAGGCGGTGGTCATTGCCCGCGCTGGCAATGGAGATGCGCAGCAGATCCTGATGCAAATCAACAGCCTGAATCACCGCCACCAGGAACAGCAAAAACTGCGCGTTTTCAGCAGGGGTCTCCCCCGGTTCCAGCAGGTTCATGCCCGTATCGGTAGACATGCTCCAGTTATTATGCTTGCCGGAGCCGTTCACCCCGGCAAAGGGCTTTTCGTGCAGCAGGCAGGCAAAGCCGTGCCGAGCCGCCACCTTTTTGAGAATTTCCATGGTCAATTGGTTATGGTCGGTGGCGATATTGGCGCTGGAAAAGATGGGGGCCAATTCATGCTGGCAGGGGGCCACCTCGTTGTGCTCCGTCTTGGCGGACACGCCCAGCTTCCACAGTTCCTCATCCACCTCCCGCATGAAGGCGGACACCCGGGGCTTGATGCTGCCATAGTAATGGTCATCCAGCTCCTGGCCCTTGGGCGGACGAGCGCCAAACAGGGTGCGGCCGGTATAGATCAAATCCCGGCGCTGATAAAACAATTCCTTATCAATGAGGAAATATTCCTGTTCCGGCCCCACGGTGGGGGTGACCCGCTTCACATCGTGATGGCCAAACAGCTTCAAAATGCGCATTGCCTGGCGGTTCAGCGCTTCAATGGAGCGCAGCAGGGGCGTTTTTTTATCCAACGCTTGGCCACCATAGCTGCAAAACGCGGTGGGGATGCACAGCGTGCCTTCCTTGATAAAGGCATAGCTGGTAGGGTCCCAGGCGGTATAGCCCCGGGCCTCGAAGGTGGCCCGCAAGCCGCCGGAGGGGAAGGAAGACGCATCCGATTCGCCCTTCACCAGTTCCCGGCCGCTGAATTCCATGATGGCCCCGCCGCCTTCGATGGGCGACAGGAAGGAATCGTGCTTTTCGGCGGTAATGCCGGTCATGGGCTGGAACCAGTGGGTGAAGTGGGTGGCGCCCTTTTCAATGGCCCAATCCTTCATGGTGTTGGCCACCACGCTGGCCACCTCCGGGTTCAAGGGCGTGCCCTCCACCATGGTCTTGTGCAGGGCCCGGTAGGTTTCCTTGGGCAGGCGCTGGCGCATCACCGCGTCATTAAATACCATGCTGCCGAATATTTCCTGAGGATTCATGGGCATTCCTCCGTCTTCCGATGAATAAAAACACGGGCACTGCACAAATCATGCAGTGCCTGTGCAACGCTTTTCTATTGTAAAATGTTTTGGCACGCCCTGTCAAGGCTCAATTTGCCAAATTTCCTTTATTTTCCGATCAGCCGCACCCGCACCACGTTGTTCAGCTTTCCCAGGCTGGACAGCAAGGTTTCATCCGGCTGGTTTTCCAGTTCCAGCACGGTAACGGCCACATCGTTCCGGCTCTTATTGAGCATGTTCAAAATATTGATGCCCCGGCCGGAAATGATAGCGGAGATATTGCTCACGATGCCAGGCACATTCTTGTGGATCAGCAACACCCGGCTGCCTTCCGGCGCGCCAAGAATGATTTCCGGCATGTTCACGCTATTGCGGATCACGCCCTTTTCCAGGTAGTCCTTCAACTCGGCGGCGGCCATTTCGGCGCAGCGTTCTTCACTTTCAGGGGTCGACGCGCCCAAATGCGGCAGGCACACCACCTTGGGGGTATCCGCCAAGGCATTGGTGGCAAAATCGGTCACGTAAGTGGCCAGCTGGCCCTCGGCTATGGCAGCCTTGATCGCGTCTGGGTCGGCCAATTCGCCCCGGGAAAAATTCAAAATCCGCACGCCGGTCTTGAGCCCTTTCAGGAAGGCCTCGTTGATCATGCCCCGGGTGGAATCCATCAGCGGAATATGGACCGTAATGTAATCGGCGTCCTTCACCGCTCCTTCGATGGTGTCCGCGTGGCGAATGGCTCTGGACAGGCTCCAGGCGTGGGCCACAGAAATATAGGGGTCATAACCCGTCACTTCCATGCCGAAGCCGTTGGCCGCAGCATTGGCCACCAGCGCGCCGATGGCCCCCAGGCCGATCACCGCCAGCTTCTTGCCCCGCAGCTCCGGGCCCACAAACTGGGCCTTTTGCTTTTCTACCAGTTTCTCCAGGCCCGGCTCATCCTTGCTCTGTTTCACCCATTGAATGCCCCCGGCGATGTCCCGGCTGGCCAGCAGCAGGCCCGCCATCACCAGTTCTGCCACAGCGTTGGCGTTGGCTCCGGGGGTGTTGAACACCACGATACCCTTCTCCGAGCACTTGGGAATGGGGATATTGTTGACCCCCGCGCCGGCCCGGGCAATGGCCAGCAGGGATGCGGGCAATTCCAGATCGTGCATGGCCGCGGAGCGCACCAGAATGGCGTCCGGCGTGGGCTCGTTGTTGGATACGGTATACATCCCCGCGGACAAAGATTCGTGAATCACAGGCGAAATGCTGTTAAGCGTCTGCACCTTGAACATGCTTTTTCCTCCTTATTGCTGGGCCTCGAACGCCTTCATCACGTCCACCAGCCGCTTCACGCCCTCAATGGGCATGGCGTTATAAATGCTGGCGCGCATGCCGCCTACGCTGCGGTGACCCTTCAAATTGACCAAGCCCTGCGCGGCGGCAAATTTGACAAACGCGGCATCCTTTTCCTTGTCGCCGGTGACGAAGGTGACGTTCATGACGGAGCGGAATTCCTTCTGCGCCGTACCCTTGAACACCTTGCTGTTGTCCAGGAAATCATAGATCAGCGCGGCTTTTTCCTGATTCACCTTCGCAATACCTTCCACGCCGCCCTGATTTTGCAGCCACTCCATGCACAAGCCCGCCACATAAATAGCGAAGGTGTTGGGGGTGTTCAGCATGCTTTCGTTATCCGCCTGGGTGGCCCAATTGAACACCTTGGGGCAGATGGGCAGGGCATGGCCCAGCAAATCTTTACGCACAATCAGCACGCACAGGCCCGCCGGCCCGATGTTCTTCTGCGCCCCGGCATACACTACGCCAAATTTTTCGATATCGTATACTTCGCCCAGGATGTTGCTGCTCATGTCCGCCACCAGGGGCGCGTCGCCTTCCGGCAATTCAATAAAATGCGTGCCGTAAATGGTGTTATTGGTAGTAATGTGCAGATAATCGGCGCCCGGAGTCAGTTTACCCTTCCAGTCAGGAATATAGGTGTAATTGTCCGCCCGGGAGGAAGCGACGATGCTGACCTTGCCGTACTTGACCGCTTCACCCGCCGCACCGTGGGCAAAATTGCCGCTGTCGATGTAATCGGCCACGCCGTTCACCATCAAGTTCATGGGGATGGACGCGAATTGGGCCGTGGCGCCGCCGTGGAGAAACAGCACGGCATAAGTATCCGGAATGTGCATCAAGGCGCGCAGCCGAGCTTCCGCGTCATGGATGATATCCAAGTACATGGCGCTGCGGTGGCTCATTTCCATCACGCTCATGCCGGTATCGGCGTACTCAGGCAGGGCAGCCTTCACCTTTTCCAGAACGGGCAAGGGCAGGGCCGAGGGACCGGGAGAAAAATTATATACACGTGCCATACGGATTGACGCCTTCCTTTCATTTCCTTCTTCCCTGACCGGGCTGTTTTCTGCCCGCAGGGTGAAAAACGTTCCTGCAAGAATAATTGTACGCCTTTATGAAAATAAATGCAAGGAACATTCTCATTCAATACAGACAAAAAACATTCTCCTTTTCTCCTGCTCAGCCCCTTTCTTTCCACCATATCTTGTGCTTGTCATTTTCTGTCGAACGAAATATGGGGTTTTCGACAGCATTCGGCAATTCTTGCTCTTGCACCAAAGCATTCGACGGCGTATGCTGTATACGACAGCAAAATCCAAAAACCGCTGTCGTTTTCGCAGACAAAAAGGAGGGTTATCTCATGCCGCAAACCGAAAATCTGCTGCCTTACACCACTGTCGAATCCATCCGCGCCCAGCTGGTGGCGGCATATGACCAAGGAGATGAACCAAGCGTTCAGGCCTTCAGCCGTCAAATGGACGCATGGCAATGCCAGCTTTGCGACGTCAGCGCACAGTCCATCGCCCCCAAAGCAAGCTAGAGTCTGTTTCTAAAATGAGGAATGTGCATCTTCGAGCGGATTGGGCTGCAATTTAAGGCGCTTTGACGATGGTTTACTGGGGTAAATCGAGGAAAAGCAACGCCAAAGTGTAGCCTGAGACACCGAAAATGCATCTTTCCGAATGTAGAAACAGGCTCTAATCAAAAAGCCCATCCGTTTTTCGGGATGGGCTTTAGAATAACAGCAAATGATCAGAGGGAATTGATCAGGTTGAACAGCTTCTTATTGAATGGACGCTTAGCGGCCAAAGCCTTTTCAATGGGCATATGGAAGGTTTTCCCGTTCCTTACGCCGATGACCTGGTTGCTCACGCCGTTGCGCAGCAGTTCCACCGCCATGGCACCGGCTTCGAAGGCAAACATGCTGTCCCGGGCCGTGGGCTGGGCGCCGCGTTGGGTGTAGCCCACCACAGTATCCCGCACTTCAATCATGCCGCACTTGCGCTTGAGGATGCTGGCGAAGCGATTGGCCGTCATGGGTTCGCCCTCAAAAACCTGCTTGCCGTAGGGCTTGAGGAACTTATACACATCAAAGGGCGCCATGGATTCCCAGCAGCCTTCGGCCACGATGACGGTGGCCCGGGTGTTGCCCATAGCGATTTGGCGGTTCAGCTGGGCGGCCACATCGTCCACCTTCCACTTCACTTCGGGCACCACCACAATTTCCGCGCCGGTGGCTTCCGCCGTGGAAAGGGCGATGTCTCCGCAATGCCGGCCCATCACTTCCACCACATGGGGGCGGTCATGGGAGCGGGAAGTGGCGCGGATGGCGCGCACAGCGTCCACGCACACGTTGACAGCGGTATCATAGCCCAGCGTGCGCACGGTATAGGCCAGGTCGTTATCAATGGTACCGGGGATGCCGATGCAGGGGATGCCCAGCTCGCACAGCCGCATCGCGCCCTGGAAGCTGCCGTCGCCGCCGATGACCACCAGGCCCAGCACTTCCATTTCCTTCAGCTTCCGGGCCGCCTTTTCCCGCATGGCAGGATCCAAAAAATCGGTGCAGCGGGCAGTGCGCAGGTAGGTACCGGGGTTATCTGCAATATCCAGCACCGTATCCAGATCCAGCTTCACCAGATCGTCGGCTTCACGGGTGGATTTGCCCAGCAGGCCATTATAGCCCCGCTTCACGCCAATTAAAGGCATATGAAAATGTGCCGCGTTCCGGGCGACAGACATCACCGCCGCGTTCATGCCGGGGCTGTCGCCGCCGCTGGTGAGCACTGCAATATTGGGCATGGTATTCCTCTCCTTTTACGTCACAGCAGCAGGTTATGTTCGATCAGAAGCTGTTGCGCTTCCATCGCCTCTGCGCCGAGTACCATAATTTCATAATAGTTGTCTTCCGAAGAAACAGTGCGATACACCTGCTTGCCACGAGCCAGAATGCCTTCCCGCTCCAGGAGCGAAAGAATCTCTTGGGCACTCTTTTCGCTGTGCGCCATGTGAATCACTTTCCATTGCGCGCCCTGGGCCATGCTTCCCACCTCGTCCCTTTGGAAGATACCACGCCATTATAGCATGTTCCCACGGAATATGCCATATCTTCCGCAAAAATTTTCTCTTTTTTGTGCCTTTTTTAGCAGGGAACTTTCCTTTGTTCAGCGAATTTCACAATACTTCAAATGAAACAGCAGGAGGAATCTCTCCCATGCAGCAGGCGGCGGCAGAAAAACGAATCGCCCGGGCCCTGAGCCTGGCCGTGCAAAAGCCCACCATCGCCAAGGGCCCCAGCGCACCTTTCACGGAATTGCACACCGTATTGCGGGAATTATTTCCCTTGGTGTTCTCCAAAGGCGTTTGGGAAACCGTCGATGGCCGGGCCTTGTTGGGCTGCCTGCCGGGGCATGGAAACGGCCAGCCGCTGCTGTTTTTGTCCCACATGGATGTATTCCCCATCCGCACGCCGGATCAATGGAGCGTAGGCCCCTTTTCCGGCGAAATCAAGGATGGCTACGTGTATGGCCGGGGCGCGGTGGATATGAAGGGCCATCTCATCGCTCTGCTGACGGCGGCGGAAACGCTCCTTTCCCAGGGCTACCGGCCCAAGGGCAATATCTGGTTTGCTTTTTCCTGTGATGAGGAGATCCGGGGCGGCAGCATGCAAAGGATGTGCCGCATCCTGGAAAGCCGCCATGTGAAGCCTGCCTTTGTGCTGGATGAGGGCGGCTCGGTCACCATGCTGCCCACGCTGTGCGAAAAACCCACGGCCATGGTGGGCATTGCCGAGAAGGGCCGCATGCGCTTCACCCTCACCGCCGACGGGGACAAGAGCACCGAAGCCCTGCTCCACGCCGGGGACCGGCTGCTGCGGATGTATTTTTCTCCCCGCATTTGCCCGGTCACCAGCCAAATGCTCACGGCCCTGTCGGGAGAAATGACCGGTTTCCAGCGCTTCTGCGCCAGCCATCCGGGATATTATCAAAACCAGTTCCTGCGGAAACTGGAGCACACCGTTTATGGCCGGGCCATCAGCCGCACCCAGGTGAAGGTTAGCGCCCTGTCCGGCGATGCCCTGCGGGGCCAGGAAGCTGCTATCACCTTCCAATGCTCCGTTTTGCCTGGAGAAGAAACGGCCCAGCTGCTCCAGCGCATTGAACGGGTCACGGGTGACCCCCGGCTGCTGGTAACGGTGGATGTGATGGACGAACCCAGCCTGGTTTCCCCCACCTCCGGCTCCGCCTGGGACGCCCTGAGCACCGCCATTCACGTGCATTTCCCTGGCACACCCATCGCGCCTTACCTGCTCACCGGCGCTTCTGACGCCCGCAGGATGGAGCCTTTGTGCCCCTACATCTATCGCTTCTCCCCCTTCATCCTCCCGCCGGACGAACTGAGCCGGGAGCACGGCATCGACGAGCGGATCAGCATCGAGAATCTGCTGCGGGGCACCGCGTTTTTCAAGCAAATGCTGATGGCGTAACCATTTTGATATTTCTTGGTGAAACCGCTCCGTGAAGAGCCAAACCGTTTTCCCCCACCTTTGCCAAGAAAACCGCAAGGGGTAGCATTCTTTTTTTGCCCAACTTGTTTTCTAAAGCGTTTCATTATCGTTTTTCACCGGCTTCCAATTCTTCTCAAAAGGCCGATTTCCCTGGATTTTCTTGAAAAAATCATTGACATTCCCTGCCGTCTATGCTAATATTTATCGGTAAGCCGCTCGGGAGGGGCTTCTAAATGTGCGCCTGCGCACTGCCCCATGGCTGAAATATGCCTCCATCCCTCCAGGGAAGCCCGGCGAGTAAAAAATAGGAGGTGCTGCATATGTACGCAATTATTGCGACTGGCGGCAAACAGTACCGCGTGTCCGAGGGCGACACCATCTACATCGAAAAACTGGAAAATGAAGCAGGCGACATCGTCACCTTCCCCGTGATGATGCTCTCCGGCGAGACCATCGAAGTGGGTTCTCCCTACATCGAAGGCGCCACCGTGACGGGCAAAGTCATCCGTCAGGGCAAGGGCGAAAAGATCGTCGTTTTCAAGTACAAGAGCAAGAAGAATTACCGCCGGAAGGCCGGCCATCGCCAGCCCTTCACCCAGGTGGAAATCACCGGCATTAACGCCTAAGGCATGATCCGCGTAACGTTCCAGCGGGAAAATGGCAGCATTACCGGTTTTGATTGCCGGGGCCATGCCGCTTTCGCCGCCTATGGAAAAGACATCGTGTGCGCCGCCGTTTCTGTGCTCACCACCACCTGCGTCAACGCCATCGAATCGGTGGCCCATGAAGAAGCAGAGGTTCAGGTCAGCGAAGGGAGCATGACGGTCAGGCTGAAAAACGCCGGGCACGATGCCCAGGTGATCATGGAAACCATGCGCCAGGGCCTGAAGGACATCGCGGAAGAATACCCCAGAAATCTTCAGCTCATCGAAAATTCAATGTAATGGAGGAAGCAATCATGTTGAAGCTCAATCTTCAGCTTTTCGCCCATAAAAAAGGTATGGGTTCTACCCGGAACGGCCGCGACAGCGAAAGCAAGCGCCTGGGCCCGAAGCGGGCTGATGGTCAGTTCGTGAAGGCTGGCAACATCCTGGTCCGTCAGCGGGGCACCAAGGTGCATCCCGGCCTGAACGTGGGCATCGGCAAGGACGATACCCTGTTCGCCAAGGCGGATGGCATCATGCGCTTCGAGCGCAAGGGCAAGTTTGACAAGCAGGTGAGCGTGCATCCCGTCGCCGCCGAAACTGCCGCCCAGTAACGCGCAACGAAAAGGGCCGCTTCGCTGTTCTCGCATCAGCAAAGCGGCCCTTTTTCTGTATCATAGGGTTCATCGTACGGATTCACAAGCAAATGATCAAGCCAACGTTCAGCTCCCTCGATTCCGCCTCGCTCTCGCTCCGCTTCACCCGGAATGACAGCGTGCGTTGGCCTGTTTTATGATGAGTTCAGTATTCAATCACCCAAGAAGTTCCCTATTATGAAGGAGCGGCTTTCTCGGAAGGAGGTCTGGAAGAAACCTTTCTTTGGCCTCCAAAGAGAGGTTTCCCCCAGAAATAACCATATCCTTTTTTAGGAGGTTCCTAATGCATACGATCGAAACAGAGCGGCTGCTCCTGCGGCCTTTTGAGGAAAAAGATTATGGCACCATCCTGTCCATCTCTTCCGACCCAGAATCGGTGAAATACCTGTATTTCTGGGGCCTGAACGGCATGACCCCGGAGCAGGACGCCCATCGATTTTTGAACCACACCTTGAAAGAATGGCAAAAAACCCCCGTCACCATGCGGGAATACTGCGTGGTGCTGAAAGCGACCGGGGAGCCCATTGGCGACGCCAGCGTGGAGGTGCATGACGCTACCACGGCCGAAATCGGCTGGATCCTGCTGCCGGCATACCGGGGCCAGGGCTACGCCACCGAAGCGGGCCGGGCCATGATGGATTTTGGCTTCACGCAATACCACGCCCAGCGGGTGATCGCCCACTGCGACGCCCGGAACGCTCCCTCCTACCATGTGATGGAGCGGCTGGGCATGACGCTGGATGGGATCCAAAAAGAGGCGCGCCCGGCCAAGACAGAAGGGGGCGTGAAGGGCGACGAAGCCACCTATGGCATCAGCCGGGAGGATTGGGCCTGGCGGTTTTACCACGGTTTGAACGGCCATTTTGACGGCTTCATGGCCCTGCCCGACCTGACCGACGGGGATATCCGTCTGGTGTGCCAACGCAAAAGGCCCGCGGAACCAGAACGGAACCGGGTGCCCGGCTACGAATTCCTCATCGCCCGGGGCAGTGAACGGCTGGGCGAAATCCGTCTGCGCATCGGCAACCCCGACTTTCTGTTTTACTGTGGACACATTGGATACAGCGTGGACGAAGCGTATCGGGGGCAGGGCATCGCCGGACGGGCCTGCCGGCTGCTGCGGCCTGTGATGCGCTATCACGGCATGACCGCCGCCCTGATCACCAACGATATCGACAACCTCGCCTCCCGCCGGGTGTGTGAAAAGCTGGGCTGTACCTTCCTGTGCCGCGCCCGCATCCCGGATGACCACGAAATGCGCCTGGAGGATGGCGAAGACGCCGTGAACGTATTCGCTTTCCCGGCGGAAGAGGGTTGAACGGCGGCAACGTCAAAACGACTCTGCTCATGATGGGCAGGGTCGTTTATGTATGCCACCGCAACCGGCAAAAAGTTTCAGCGGGCGGATGATATCCGCCCCCTACATTGTCTGAAGATGCTGGGTGTTCTATTTTCATGCAGTGCTACGCATAATCCACTAACGCGCCCACGACTGTCTTGGCATTTCTTTATCAATACCGTTTCAGCAGCCACCGAAAGCCCCCCGCCGGAACGGGCACTGCCCCCGCGTCCAGGGTTTCTCCGGTGATCAAATCGGTGTACTCTTCCAGATCCCTCAGCCAAGCCACCTGGTCTTCCCTATCGAAATTGAACAGGGCCAGCAGCTTTTCGCCTTCAAAATACCGGCCCAGGCCCAGCACCCGTTCGTTCTCCGTGGGCAGCAGCCAGGCATCAGCCATCGCATCAAAAACAGGATGGGCCAGCCGTTTTTCCTCCATCTGCCGGAGAGAGACAAACATCTTCCCTTCGACAGTCTTTTCGTCCGTCCGGCGGTCTGCCTTGTCCCAATCAAAATTGCCCCGGTGCAGATACCGGCTGTCCGCCGCCTTCAACGGGTTGTCGTGATAGCTGTGGTCGTTTTCCTGGGCGATTTCATCGCCGCTGTACAGCACCGGGATGCCGCTGAGAGTGAGAATGAAGGCGTGCAGCATTTCATCCAGCCGGAGCGCCTTTTCGAGAGCCGCCGGGTCGCCGCTCTCCCGGGCTGTTTCAATGCCGCACAAGGACGCCGAGGTGCCGCAGAGTCTGGCGTCCCCCAGCCGCGGATCATCGTTGTACAGCTCTCCCCGAGACGGGCTGCCGGGCCATTTGCCGGTGAAATAATCGTTCAGGTACTGCTTATGATACACCTCCTGCCACCCAAACTGGGAAAGAAACCCATAATCCAGGCCCCAGCCAATATCGTCATGGCAGCGGATATAATTGAGGAAGGTGTACGCCCGAGGCAGGGCAAACACCTGCTGAAGCTGATGGGCCAAAAGGCGCACATCTCGAGTGGCCACGGTGTGCCACAGGGTGGCCATGGTGGTCACATTATAGAGCAGATGGCACTCCGGCTTTTCTACCGTACCGAAATACGGGGCCACCTTGCTGGGCTCCATCACCACTTCGCCCAGCAGCAGCGTGCCGGGGCACACAATTTCGCACACCATGCGCATCATGCGCACCAGGGTGTGCACCTGCTGAAGATTGCGGCAGGTGGTGCCCAGGGCCTTCCAGATGTAAGGCACCGCGTCCAGCCGAATGATATCGATCCCCTGGTTGCACAGGAAGAGCATGTTTTCCGTCATATCGTTAAATACCACGGGATTGGCGTAATTTAAATCCCACTGGTAGGGGTAGAACGTGGTCATGACCACCTTGCCCGCTTCAGGGCACCAGGTGAAATTGCCCGGCGCCGTGGTAGGAAACACCTGGGGCACGGTCTGCTCGTAGGCGTTGGGAATATCCCAGGTGTCGTAGAAGAAATACCGGTTCTGGCATTCCCTATCTCCCGCTTTAGCCCGCTGGGCCCAAGTATGGTCCTCGCTGGTATGGTTCATCACAAAATCCAGGCACACAGCCATTCCTCGCGCGTGACAAGCATGGGCCAGAGCGGCCAGATCCTCCATCGTCCCCAGTTCCGGCTCCACCTTCCGGAAATTGCTGACGGCGTAGCCCCCATCGCTGCGGCCTGCGGGGCTTTCCAGCAGGGGCATCAAATGCAAATAATCCACCCCGCATTCGGCAATGTAATCCAGCTTCTCCTGCACGCCTTTCAGCGTGCCCGCGAAGGCGTTCACATACATCAGCATGCCCACCAGATCGTGGCCCTTGTACCAATCAGGCCGCGCTTCCCGCTGCCGGTCAATTACCTTCATTTCCTCTGGCCGCTCCTGCCAGGCACGATACATCATTTCCACAAAATATTCATAGGCCCGCATATCATTGTGATACAGTTCGCAATACAGCCATTTCAGCTCATCTTCATGACGGCGGAAACGGGAAGCAAATTCAAGGGCCCAATCGGCGCGTTCCATATACATGTCTCCTTTTTTCTTTGGCAGTGTGCTCTCAACCAAAATTCTATTATACAAAGTACGCCGGGAAACAAAAAAATCCTTTTCACAGCCTCAAAAAAGAATTTCCCTGACGTTTTTTCGGCAGGATCCCCCGTCCATTTTCTCCCGCCCCGCGCGGCCCCCGTAAAACTGAGATGGGCGGTCACAGCGTGCCTGCCAAAGCGGCGCTGACGGCAAAGAGCACATAAGCACGCATAATGACGGCCCGGGTGTTGATGCCCAAGTATTCCGCCGCCTGCTGGTTGGCGCCGATCAGGTACAGCATTTCGCCGTACTTGGTGCGGCGCAGTCCCCAGGCGCACAGGACGATCAGCAAAATGGTAAAGCACGATCCGCGCGGGAATTCCCAAATTTCTCCCTTACCCAGGAACAGCGCAGAAATGCTGGTCCAGGTACCGAAAATGCATCTTTTCCAATTTAAAAACAGTCGCCGGAAACACACGCTATCATCGGCAAACGAAACACCTGTGATATCCGTCAATGGGGCTGTTACGTAAAAACGCCCTCCGTTCCCCGTCTTGCGTCGGGAAACAGAGGGCGTTTGTTTCATTGCTTTAAATTTAGCCGTAGATCAGATTCTTCCGGGTTTCTGGATCAAAGAAGTGCATAACCTTGCCTTCGAAGGTGATGTACAGTTGCTTGCCGTACACCATTTCCTTGCGCTGCTCCAAGCCCAGGCCGATGGTGGGGATGCGCACGATCAGGCGGGTTTCATCCTCGGTGTACACGTGCAAGTGCAATTCACTGCCCATCATTTCGTTCACTTCCAGCTTGCAAGGAATGGCGCCCTGGCTGGGGCCGTCCGCCAGCACGATGTGCTCAGGCCGCACGCCCAGCACCACCTTGCGGTTGCCGACCTTCTTCTTTTTCAGTTCCTCGCTCTTTTCGCCGGTGACCTCGATCTTCGCGCCAAAGGGACGCACGTAATACTTGCCGTCTTCTTCTTCCAGGGTGGTTTCGATCATGTTCATCTTGGGCGCGCCGATGAACTCCGCCACGAAGATGTTGTGGGGCATTTCAAACACTTCCGTGGGCGTGCCCACCTGCTCCACGATGCCGTCCCGCATGATTACGATGCGGTCGCCCAGGGTCATGGCCTCAGTCTGGTCGTGAGTCACGTAGATAAAGGTGGTGTTCAGCTTCTGGCGCAGGAGGATGATTTCGGCGCGCATCTGGTTGCGCAGCTTAGCATCCAGGTTCGACAGCGGTTCGTCCATCAGGAACACCTTTGAATTGCGCACCATGGCGCGGCCGATGGCCACGCGCTGGCGCTGGCCGCCGGAGAGGGCGCGGGGTTTGCGGGTCAAATACTGGGTGATACCCAGCACTTCGGCGGCATTGGTCACTTTTTCATAGATCTCATCCTCCGGCATATGCTTGAGCCGCAGGGAGAAAGCGATGTTGTCATACACCGTCATGTGGGGATACAGGGCATAATTCTGGAACACCATGGCGATATCCCGGTCCTTAGGTTGCAAATCGTTGACCACGGTGCCATCAATTTCCACGGTGCCGCCGGAAATATCCTCCAAGCCGGCGATCATGCGCAATGTGGTGGATTTACCGCAGCCGGAGGGACCCACGAACACCACAAATTCCTTATCGGCGATTTCCAGGTTGAAATCATGCACCGCCGTTACATTGTTGTCATATACCTTCTTGACATCGGTCAGCTTGACGCTTGCCATAATCTGTCACTCCTTCTCTCAAATTCCATCTTTACCGGTTGAACGCGATGCGGGATCAGCCCTTCACGGCGCCGCCGGTCACGCCTTCCACGTAGTACTTTTGCAGGCACAGGAACAGCACCGTCACCGGAACGGCTACCAGCACACCGCCGGCGCAGAACATGGTGTAGTAGCTGTTGATCTGGTCCTTGTTCAGCCAGTTGAACAGGCCTACGGCCACGTTCATACCGGCCGAGGAGCCAAAGGCGATATACCGGGCAAACACGAAATCGCCCCAGGGGCCCATGAAGGCCGTCAGCACCGTATAGATAACGATGGGCTTGGAAAGCGGCAGAATGATTTTTTTCAGCACCTGGAAGCGGGTGGCGCCGTCCACGCGGGCCGCCTCATCCAGGGATTTGGGAATGGTGTCAAAGAAGCCCTTCGAAACATAATACCCCATGCCGGAGGAGGCTACATACACCAGAATCAACCCGGGCACGGAATTGGCCTGGGTCATGCCCAGATCCTTCAAAACCCGGTAGAGGATGATCATGGTCAGCATCCCGGGGAACATGCCCAGGATCAGCATGAACCGCATCAGGGCCTTGCGCATCTTGAAGCGGAAGCGGGAGAGGGTGTAGCTCATGCACAGCACGATCACCGTTTGCAGCGCGGCGGTGATAAGGGCGGTAATGAAGGTGTTCACATACCACTTAGGGAAGTCCGTCTTGAACAGATTATAGTAGTTATCCAGCCCCCACTTTTGCGGGATCACGTAGCCTACCTGCCAGGTGGATTCCACGCGGAAGGATTGCAGCAGGATACAAATGAAGGGGATCAGCCAGATGATGCTGATCACGATCAGCACAACGTAAATGGCCGTATTGGCGGCCAGCCGGGAGGCGCGCAGGCCCATGTGCCGCTTCATCGGCGCATCGTGGCTTTGGCCCAGCATGCTTTTTTCACTCATTACTGGAAATCCTCCTCATTCTTAATGGACGGCAGCACATTATACACCACCAGGGAAATCAGTGCCACTACGATGAACACCAAGATGCCGACCACACTGGCCAGGTAATACTGGCTTTCGGCGCCGGTGGTGATTTTGAACAGCCAGGTGATCAACAGATCGGTGTAGCCCACGGTACCCGCCGCGGAGGAAGCCGCCGGGTTGGTGGGCGCGCCGCCGGTGAGCAGGTAAATGACGTTGAAGTTGTTCATGTTGCTGGTGAAACTGGTGAGCAGGTAGGGGCCGGTGATGAACAGCATGTAGGGCAAGGTGATCTTCCGGTACTGCTGCCAAGCGTTGGCGCCGTCGATGCGGGCGGATTCGTACAGGTCCGCAGGAATATTCATCAAAATACCGGTGGCGATCAGCATCAGATAAGGAATGCCGATCCAGATATTGATCAGGATCACTGAAATCCTGGCCCAAGTGGGGTTATCCCAGAAGGGCAACGCTTCCTGGATCCATCCCATGCTCATCAAGAACCCGTTGACAATGCCGTTTTTTGCGAACATTTTCGACACATACAGCAGGGAAATAAACTGGGGAATGGCAATGGTGAGCACCAGGATGGTGCGCCAGCCCTTCTTGAAGTGGATGCCCTTTTTGTTGATGGCCATGGCCACGAACATGCCCAGAAAGTAGTTGGTAAAAGTGGCAAAGAAGGCCCAGATCAGCGTCCAGGTGAGCACCTCGCCGAACGTGGCGGCATAACTTTGCGTGCCCGCGCCGCCCGTCACTTTCCAGGACAGCATGGTGTTGAAGTTTGTCATGCCCACCCAACTGAACAGGTTGTTGTAATACCCATCGTGGGTGCCATCATAATTGGTGAATGCCACCAGCACCATGAACACGATGGGCAGCACCGTGAACACCAGAATGCCCGTCATGGGCAGGGCCAGCAGCGTTTTGTGGAATTGATCATCCACCAGGGAACGCAGATCCTCCCGGCCGCTCTTGAGTTTTTTGCCCGAGGCCAGGATTTTTTCGGCCATCTTGTTCTGCTTCACGTTCTGCCGCCAGGTATAAACGAAGGCCACAATAAAGAAGAGGGTCAGCACGCCGTAAAGCAGAATTTTGAAGGAATTGTCGTTGTATGTGGTCACGTAGGTATCGAAAATCTCATCATAGGCTTCCGTGGGCCCCACTTTGCCCAGGGACGGCAGCATGCTCAGCCAGTAGCCGCCGGTAAGCACCATATAGCCAATGAACACCGCTTCAAACAGCAGGAACAAAAGCCCCCGCAAGATTTGCCCCCTCGCCAGGCAGCCAAACCCCATCACCAAGAAGGACAGCTTTGTTTTCCAATCGCCGCTGATGAAGGTGGATACGATATCCTTGATTTCCCTCCCCACGGTCTGCCCTGCCTTGCCAATGCCGCGGCCAATGCCCAGGATCAAATGTTTGATGCCCCGGGGAATGGCGCAAAAGAAGCTGCCGAGTTTATAGAGAAATTTTTCTCCCTTGGACAGCTTCAAAAATTCCAGATCACTGTATGTTTTCATGCCTGCGCTCCACTCCTTCACGAAAACGGCCGGAACCAATCAGGATTGGCTCCGGCCGTCCGGATTACCAATTGCTGGATTTATTCAATCAAGCAATCCGGATCAATTACTCGGCAACCAGGGTCACTTCGCCGGTGGCTTCGTTGAACTGCACGAAATAGGTGCCAGCCTCTTCCACCTTGAAGTTGTCAGCGGGGAAAGCATTGTCCCAGCTCAGGCCCTGACGAACCTTGAATTCCACGCCAGCTTCCATGGGATAAGCCTTTTCGGTCTTCCAGATGCCATCTTCACCCTTCACCAGGGGCAGGTCATCGGTCCAAGTGCTGCGGGCTTCGTTGTTGTAATCGGTGTAGAAGAAACCATCGGTCAGGTTGCAGGTGCCGATGATGGTCCAGCCAAACTTCACATCGTCAGACAGGGTGAACAGGCTGGCGATCTTGTCATAGTAGTTGTCCAGAGCGGTCTGCAAACCAGCTTCGTCAGCGGCGGCCTTCACGTCGTCACCGATGACCTTGGCGATATCCCACCAAGAGCCGTGGATCTGGCCCTGAGGCACAGAGTAGGGAGCCTGGGCAATCAGAGCGGCCAAGCCGGGGTTGGCCTGCACCTTTTCGGAAGCCTGGTCCACCAGGTTGGAGGGGCCCCAGGACAGGGTTTCAAACCGTTCCATCTGGCACTTTTCGCCGGTCAGGTACTGAGCCAGGCGATGCAGTGCGGCGGCCTTGGCGGCGTCCACCTGGGGCTTAACGCCCATCAGTTTGCAGCCGTTGTAGGAGCCCAAATGATACTCGGTGCCATCCACTTCGAAGGAGGGCAGATCGGTCACGCCCATGTTGTCGCCCAGGATCTTGGCGATATCTTCATAAGCCCAGGTGCCGGTCACAACAACGGCGGCGCCGGAAGCAAATTCAGAAGCCTGAGAAGAGCTCAGGTGCATGGGAGAATCCACCAGCTTCTTCATGCCCTTGGCGGCGATCAGGCCTTCGGGGCTGTTGAAGGTGTCGCGGACGGAGATGAACTGGCCCGCTTCATCGGTTTCCCACTCGGAAACACAGCCGGTGGCGAAGAAGAAGGAAGCCAGGTACCAAGCAGAGGTCTGCAGTTCCATGGAGAAGTACTTCTGGGCCTTTTCGCAGTCGGCGATCAGTTTTTCCAGGGAATCCACATCTTCTTCGGGAATAACGGACTTGTCATAGTACATGAAATAGCCATTATCAGAGGTCAGGGGGTAGGCGTAGATCACATCGCCGGAAGTGGCGGCGGCCACGGTGCCGGCGTCGTTGTCAGCCTTCACGGTTTCAGCGGCCTTGGTGCCCAGCTTGGCCAGGGCGCCGGCCTGCACCAGACGAGCGAATTGGTCCTGCGCGAAGCAGAAGATATCGCCGCCGGCTTCCACGTCGGTGATCATGTTGGTGGCGCTGTCCGCTTCGGACACAGCTTCGACGGTGGCATTGAAGACGATGCCGGCGTCGTTGCTGGCGTTGAAGTCGGCAATCTGCTGCTTGGTCAGATCAACCGCCTTTTCGGCCACCCACACAGTAATGTCATACGTGCCGGCCAGGCTGGAAGCGCTGGCGGACACGACCAGGGACAGAACCATGATCATGGCAAGCATGACCGCAAGGAACTTTTTCATGAGCAAAACACCCTTTCTTTACATTTATTCAAAAGGCTTATCACCTTTGAATTCCTATCCTTTTTTTCACATCGATATTGTACCCTTGTTTGTGCAATTTGTCAATGTTTTATTCTTATTTGTATATGCCCCATCCGGTTTTCCCGTTTTATGGAACGGAGTTGAGCAAGGCGTCGTCGATCTTGCCCCAAGCCCCGTTGCCCGCGCCCTGGCATTTAACGTACACGCCCACCGTGACTTGGCTGCCCGCCGGATGGGCAAAGGCCGGGGTAACGGCGGTATCCCAATCGCCGTAGGAAGTGATCTTCATGGGCACGGTGACGGCGATTTCCCCATCGATTTTCACGTAG
>JAFUFC010000102.1 GCA_017470095.1 Clostridia bacterium
GGGAAAAGGCATCACAGCGGCGTCCCTGGGGCGGCTGCTCAAGGCCCGCGGCCTCAAGGTGGCGGCGCAGAAGCTGGACCCCTACATCAACGTGGACCCTGGCACCATGAGCCCTTACCAGCACGGGGAAGTGTACGTCACCGAGGACGGGGCGGAAACCGACCTGGACCTGGGCCATTACGAGCGCTTCATCGACGAAGACTTAAACAAGTATTCCAACCTGACCACCGGCAAAGTGTACTCCAATGTGATCCACAAGGAGCGCCAGGGCGGCTATCTGGGCAGCACAGTGCAGACCATCCCCCACATCACCGACGAGATCAAGCGTTTTATTTACCGGGTGGGTGAAAAGACCGACGCGGACGTGGTAATCACCGAAATCGGCGGCACCATCGGCGATATCGAATCTCAGCCCTTCATCGAGGCCATCCGCGAAGTGGGCCTGGAGGTGGGCCGGGAAAACGCCCTGTACGTCCATGTGACCCTGGTGCCGTACCTGAAAGCCAGCGGGGAGCACAAATCCAAGCCCACCCAGCATTCCGTCAAGGAATTGCAGGGCATGGGCATCAGCCCCAACATCATCGTGCTGCGGGTGGACGAAAAAATCACCGACGACAGCATTTTCACCAAGATCGCCCACTTTTGCAATGTGAAGCCCGACTGCGTCATCGAAAACCTGACGCTGCCCATTCTCTACGAAGCGCCGCTGATGCTGGAGCAAAAGAACCTTTCCTCCATCGTCTGCCGGGAGCTGGGCATTCAGGCGCCTGCTCCTGATTTGTCCGAATGGGAAAGTCTGGTGGAGCGCATCCGGCATCAGAGCAAAACGGTCAAAATCGGTTTGGTTGGTAAATACGTGCAGCTGCATGACGCCTATCTGTCCGTGGCCGAAGCCCTGCGCCACGCAGGCTACGCCCTGGACGCACGCATCGACATTGCCTGGATTGATTCGGAAGCATTGACAAAAGAAAATGCGGATGAAATCCTGTCGCCCATGACCGGCCTGATCGTGCCCGGGGGCTTTGGAGGCCGGGGCATCGAAGGCATGATCCTGACGGCAAAATACGCCCGGGAGCATCATGTCCCATACTTCGGTATTTGCCTGGGCATGCAGATCGCTGTGATCGAATTTGCCCGTCACGCTGCCGGTCTGGAAAACGCCAACTCGCGGGAGTTTGACGAAAACGCCCCCTACAAAGTCATCGATTTCATGCCGGGGCAGAACGATGAAATCAACAAGGGCGGCACCCTGCGCCTGGGCAAATATCCTTGTATCCTAAAGGAAAACACTGTAATCGCCCGGTGCTATGGAACAAAGGAGATCAGTGAACGCCACCGCCACCGGTATGAATTTGCTAACGCATACCGGGAAGCGCTGGAGCAGGCGGGCTTATGCCTCTCTGGCCTGTCCCCGGACGGACGATTGGTGGAAACCATCGAGCTGCCCAAAGAGGATTTCTTCGTGGGCGTCCAATTCCATCCAGAATTCAAGAGCCGCCCCAACAAGCCCCATCCGCTGTTTGTGGGCTTTATCCAGGCAGCCATACATGAACAGCATACCGCTTCTTAGGGTACATTGTTTTATCATCATCAAAAAATGTCCACGAATGTCCCAAAATGTCCTGAAATGTCCAGGAATGTCCTAAAATGTCCCACCCATGTCCAGGGCTTGACGTGTTATCATGTATCCTGTGAAAATCTATTGAGGCATCAGCGGCAAAATAGCAGTTGCTTTTCTACTGCGCTTGCCGTAGCCCAGCATGGCGACACTTGCAAAGTTCATATGAAAAAATGTGTCGTCCAATGTCGTGTAAATGTCGTCCAATGTCGCCCCGATGTCGTCTTGATGTCGTGGTGGAGAATTGATATCATGTATCATGGAAAAATGCAGCAGGGAAAGGATGAACTCGCCCCAGTAACGCCTCTTGTGATTTCCACGGATATGAATCCCCGATCCCAAAAATCGTCGCCGCATGTCGCCAAAAGTCGCAAGACGCCCAGATTAAGGTATGATATAATGTATGATGTAAAGCTGGACAAAAATTGTCGTTCCCGCGTCATGAAATTGTCGTCCAATGTCGTCCCTGTACCGTCTTAACACTGGCTCCTTTCTATGCTATAATGTACGATGTAAAAGAAGGATAAAAGTTGTCCATAACAAGCCCCCATTAGGCCCCCTTTAAGCCCCCAGTTAGTCACTTGACTGTACTGCCAATTTGTCCTATCATATATTCTGAGGAGTTGGAAGCACTGGCAATTATGCCGGTGCTTTTCTTTTACCCATCGATAATCAGAAAAGGAGGAAGCACATGAACGAAAAACAGAAACGTACTATCCACTACAGCTTCAAAGCCACGCCGAAGGAGGATGAGATCATTCAGAAAAAGATGGAGCTGGTTGGAATCAAGAATCAGTCCGCGTTCATCCGGCGCATTGTTCTGGGAGGATTTATTCTATGTCTGGATCTGCCGGAGCTGAAAAATGCAACGCGCCTCATGGGCATTCTTTCCAACAACGTGAATCAAATCGCCCGGAGGCTGCATGAAGGCGGATCGATTTATGAAACAGAGGTGGATGATATTGTGGAGAGACAGAAGCAGTTACAGGATACGCTGGACAAAATCCTTACCAGTCTGGATCGGATAAGACGATAAGCAGGGATCATCATTTACCATCGCGGCGGTTTGCATGGAGCAGATCGCCGTTTCTTATGCGCGGAAAAGGAGGATCCATGGCGACTACAACCATCATGTCCGTTCATGTCAACAAAGGAAAGACGCCGAAGCAGTGCATATCGGCGCAGCTGAATTACATCATGAATCCGGCAAAGACCGACGGCGGCAAGCTCATTTCATCACATGCCTGCATGCCGGAAACGGCGGTCAACGGATTCATGCTGTACCGACAAGAGTATCTCGAAAACACCGGCAGGGAAAACGAAAATGAGGTTTTGGTTTATCATGTCCGCCAAGCATTCAAGCCGGAAGAGATCACGCCGGAGGAAGCAAATGAGATCGGAAAAGAGCTGGCGTCCCGCATGACTGGCGATCAGTTCGCCTACGTCGTGGCGACACATATCGACAAACATCATGTGCATAACCACATTGTCATTTGTGCCACGGCGCTGGACTGCCAGCATAAGTATCGGGATGTGAAACGCAGCGGCAAAGATCTTGCTCAGCTCAGCGATGCGATCTGTGAGGAGCATCAGCTTTCGGTTATTCGTGATCCGCAGAACAAAACGGTTTCCTATGACAAGTGGCAAGGCAATCAGCGAAGGTTCACCCATCGGGACGAGCTGCGAATGATCATTGATACCGCACTGCGGATGCAGCCAGATGGCTTTGATGCGCTGATGCAACTGCTGGAAGACGCCGGGTGTCTCATCAAGCGCGGCGCGCACATCAGCATCAAGCCGCCGGAGGGAGAGCGGTATGTCCGCCTCGATAGCCTCGGCCAGGAATACGATGAAGCATCTTTGCGCCGGACGCTGACAGGCGATCATGTGCACATTTCGAAAATCCCGCGGGGTGATTTTACCGAAAGTCAGATCAGACGGCTGGTTGATATTGAAGCAAAGCTCCGCGCGGGCAAAGGAAAAGGTTATCAGGTGTGGGCCGAGCGGAACAACATCGACGCGAAAGCGCAGATGGTGATCTTTCTGAAAGAGCATCATATCGGTTCGCTGGAAGAGCTGAACGAGCAGATTCAGGAACTAACCGATCAGCAAAAAGAAATGAAAGCCTCCATCCGGGAAAAGCAAAACCGGATGAAAGAGATCAATCGGCAGCGGCAAGCGATCCGGGATTACAGCATGACGAAAGAGGTTTACACCCGGTATCGGGAATCCGGCTGGTCGGTGAAATTCTATCAGGAGCATCGGCAGGAGATCGAAGATCACAGGAATGCTCAGGTGGTTTATTCGTCTCTTGACGGAAAGATACCGACGCTGAAAGAACTGACGGCGGAATACGACGGACTGAAGGAGCAAAAACAAAACGAGCAGGCAGCGCTCGATGAACTGAAACCAAAGCTGACTGACCTCAAGCACATCCGGTATAACTACGAAATTCTGGAACGGGACAGTGCACCAAATAGTCACCAATATGTCATACCAAAAGATCACAACTTCGATGAATACGCCACCCATCACGATGACGAATCCCGCTGATTCGCATAACAACCACAGCGCTTGCGCTGGTAACAGGGGTTTGGGGAAGACGTTCCCCAACAAGCAAAGTGCAAAAGGTGCTACCTTTGCCCTGCTTGCTACTATTCTTTTCGGCCCTTTTTTCGTATGAACCGTACCCCAAAAATTCCGCGCCGGAAAAGCTATCCTGCGCGTTTCTATAAAGAAGCCGCCCTGCGTCATGCTGTCGCGAAGCATGATCCGAACGCAGGACGGCTTTCTATTTCCCGCCTCCTGATCGGACACGGGGCGGAAAAACTTGAAATAACATTCGATAACATTCTGCAGAGAAGGAGATAAATTACATGGAGAAACAAATGATTCGCCAGATCAGAACCCTGGCGCACAAGGAATGCTGCAATTACATCGACGGTACATGTATTTACCACGGCACCTGCACTGTCATCAATCCCCGGTATGCATCGATCCACGATGGAGCCATCGACTGTGATTACTTTCTGGGATGCGTACTGCCCATCGATCCGGAATTGAACCGGATCATTTGGGGTGAGTTGCTTCGTGAGGAAGACATGATCCGTCCAGACGAGAAAACCTGTGTCTGCTGTGGTGCAGCCTTTGTGCCGGGCAGCAGCCGACAGCAATACTGTCCGCATTGCAAACCGCGCCACGAGCAGCTTCGCAACCGGCACAAACAGCGCAGCTACTATCAAAGAAAACAAGCAAACAACACCTGATTGTTACCGGTTAGCGGTTCAAAAAGCCTTGCATATCAAGACTTTCCGAAGCCGTTTCAAACGGGGGACGATGAATGGGTCGTCCCCCGCGAAAACGGTATCTCAACCGGTAACAATAAACAACAGAAGAATTACAGGAGGAATACATGGGTATCAAAAGACGGAAGCGGCCAGAGGGCTGGCCCGCGTGGTTCTTCGCAGGAACCATCAATGAAGCCATCTTCTGCCAGGAGTTTCTGGCAGATCACAAATTGGTTTATACCGAAAACGCATTCTTCACGCCGCAGGGAAAAATGATCGATGAGTCGCCGCTGCAGGCGGAGATCTATGAGATCATCGAACCCTTTGCGTCCACCAGCGTGACGAAAAAGATCAGCAACATTGTCGGGCTGATGAAGATTTCCGCGCATGTGGATAACCTGCTACCGGAAATGGATCGGATTCATGTAGCCAACGGCACGCTAATGCTGGACGGAAACTTTTCCACATCCATGGATCAAATCGTCCGCTGTCGGTTTCCAATTCGCTACAATCCGGATGCCGGGGAGCCGACAAAGTGGCTCCACTTTCTGAATCAGCTGCTTTACCCGGAGGACATTCCAACATTGCAGGAGTATGTCGGCTACTGCCTGATTCCCAGCACAGCGGCGCAGAAGATGATGGTGATCAAGGGCAACGGCGGCGAAGGGAAAAGTCAGATCGGTGCGGTGCTGAGCAGATTGTTTGGGTGCAACGCAAAAGACGGCAGCATCGGCAAGGTGTCCGAGAACCGTTTTGCCCGGGCAGACCTGGAACATGTGCTGCTGATGATCGACGATGATATGCGGATGGAGGCACTGAAGCAGACAAATTACATCAAGTCGCTGGTCACAGCCCAAGGCAAAATGGATTTGGAGCGGAAAGGCAAACAGAGCTATCAGGGTTATCTGTATGCCCGGCTCCTGGCATTCTCCAACGGCGATCTGCAATCGTTATATGACAGAAGCGACGGCTTCTTCCGGCGGCAGCTGATCCTGACCACGCGGGAGAAAAGCGCAGAGCGGATTGATGACCCGCACATTGCGGACAAGCTGTGCAACGAATTGGAAGCAATTTTCCTGTGGGCTTTCGCCGGATTGCAGCGGCTGGCAGCGAACAATTTCTGCTTCACAGAAAGCGACCGCGCCAAAGGGAATCGAAAAGCAGTGAAGCAGGATGCCAATAACCTGATCGCTTTCCTGGGATCCAAGGATTACATTCGCTTCGATCCGGAAGTGTCCGTCAGTTCAGAAGAGCTGTACAAGATCTACTGCGTCTGGTGCAAAGAAAATGGCCTCACGCCGCTGAAGCAGCGCAGCGTGAGCGACTATCTGATTGATAATCAGGCCAAGTACAACATTGAATACAGCAACAACATTCTGAACTACGCTCATCGAAGGGTGCGGGGTTTTCGCGGTATCGAAGCCCTGATCCATCCGTCGGGGGATGAACTGAAAGGCTTCACTCAGGTGTGGCCAAAGGACAATCCCTTCGAGGAAAAAACACAGCAGGAGAGTTTTTCCGTGTAAAATCGTGTACGTGCGTACCGGCGTACGCTGTACGCACGTACAGCAAAATCACAAGATAAACTCGCCTGAGCCTGTATTGCAAAAAGGGAAGCAGCCATCTTTGGCGGCTTCCCTTTTAGCATGGGAAAAATGAATAAAAATAAAAGAAGGAGTTGACAAGCCATGTGTAAACTTTATAATAAAGTCGATGGGATCGCTCCCATCGAGAACCTTGACAACGGAATCATTCCAGCAGAAACCAAGCTTACCATAACCGTTGACGAGCTGGCACAGCAACTGAATGTGTCAAGGGCCACGGCTTACAACCTGGCAAGGAGAAAGAACTTCTATCCTGCGTTCCGCATCGGACACAGGCTGATCATCTCCAAACAGGCACTGAGCCGATGGCTGGACGATCAGACGGAGGTAAGCTAATGAAAAGAAGATTTAATGGGGAAGGGAATATCCGAAAAAGATCGGAGCATTCCTGGGAAGCAAGCGTTGCCATAGAAGGTGGAGAAAGGATTTACCTTTATGGCGCATCACAAAAAGAAGTCAAAGAAAAGCTTCAAAAGATTCAATCGGAAATCGCCAGCGGGACCTATATCGCCGACAATGATATGACGGTGGGCGAATGGATGGATGAATGGTATGAATGCTTCACAACTGGCGTGAAAGCGTCGTCCAGAGCACGGTATGAGCAGGATATCAGGATTCACATTAAGCCTGGCATCGGTCATATCAACCTTCAGGATTTGAAACTTCTGCATGTCCAGCGTTTCCTGAACCAGTGCAAAGACAAAAAGAATCTGGCGCAAAAGACGTTGAAAAACATCTACCTTGTCTTGAACAAAGCCTTGAAAAAGGCGCAAAGCCAAGGGTTGATCCGCCAGAATCCTTGTGGAGAAGCTGAGATTCCCTCCTACGATACGCCACAAAAAGAAATGCGTCCCCTGAAGGATGCAGAAGTCTCTCAGTTTCTGAAGCAGATTTCTGGGCATCCAGACGAAATTTTCCTTTACATAGCTTTGTTCACCGGAATGCGCGAAAGTGAGTTGATCGGTCTCACCTGGGACTGCATTGACTGGGACACGAGCAATATTCACTTGTATCGACAACTAAAGCCGGTGAAGGGGAGAAAGGACACCTGGGCGTTCACTACGCTGAAAAACAAGCAATCCAGGGATTTCATCGCGCCGCCCAGCGTGATCTGTATCCTGAAAAAGCAGAAGCTTCGGCAAACTGAATGGAAACTGCAATATGGTACCGCCTACAACAATGATTTGAATTTGGTGTTCACCAATCCGCTGGGCAAGCATTTGACCAGTGTGACGATTTACAACCATTTTAAAGCCATTGTTACCGAGATGGGGCTTCCCGAAGTACGCTTTCATGATCTCCGCCACACATACGCGACCCTGGCCCTGCAAAACGGCGTGGATGTGAAGACAGTTTCCAACAATTTAGGGCATGCGACGGTGGCTTTCACGATGGATAAATATGTGCATGTTTCTATGACCATGCAGAAAGACTGCGTTTCAAAAATGGAGTCTTTCATTGCTTCGTTATAAAAACTGTGGCATAACTGTGGCATAGAAACGAAAAAACCCTTGAAAAATCAAGGGTTTTTTGGCGGAGAAGGAGAGATTTGAACTCTCGCTACGATTCACTCGTACTACTCCCTTAGCAGGGGAGCCCCTTCGGCCACTTGGGTACTTCTCCATGAGCCGGTGTGCGCTGGATGGGAAATGGCGGAGAGAGAGGGATTCGAACCCCCGGTGCTTTTACGCATCACTGGTTTTCAAGACCAGCGCCATCAACCCCTCGGCCATCTCTCCGCGGATGCGTTTATGACGGCCTTTCGCCAAAGCGCTTAAATAATATACCATTTTTCCGGCCCGGTGTCAATCCCTTTTTTGAAAGAAAAATGTTTCTTTTTCCCGGAAAGGTAAGGACGATTCAAAGCGGCGGCTTAGCGGCCTTGATTTTGCTGAAGGCGGTTGATTTTCTCCGTCATGATGAACAGCAGCATGGCGAACAGCGCCAGGTAAAAGGGATAGACGGTGATGGCGATATGATGGGCGATCAGGCCAAACAGCGGCGGCATCAAGGTGCTGCCGGTGTAGGCGCTGGCCATCTGGATGCCGATGATGGCCTGGGAATTTTCCGCGCCGAAATTGCTGGGCGTGGCGTGAATGACGGAAGGGTACACCGGCGCGCAGCCCAGGCCAAATACGATCAGCCCGGCCAGGGCCAGTGTGTTGGTTTGCAGCGGCAGCAGGATCAGCGCCGCGCCCAGCAGCATGACGCTGCAACCTATGCGGATCAGGTTCCGGTCGCCCAGGCGATCGGCCACAAAGCCGTTGAGGAAACGGCCGAAGGTAATGCCCAAATAGAACAGGGAAGCAAATTGGGCGGCGGTGTCGGCGGCCACCTGGCGGTATTCCACCAGGTAGGTGCTGGCCCACAGGCCGCAGGTGCTTTCCGCCGCGCAGTAGGCAAAGAACGCCAGCAGGATATAGGGCACCCCCGGGATTTTCAGCGCGCCCATTACGCCTAACAGGGGGGCGGCGTTCTTTTCATCGGCTGCGCCCCGGGTTTTCGTCGCCTTTATTTTCCACAAAGGCAGGGAGAAAAACAGGATGGCTGTCAGGACGACTTGCAGGATGGAAACCGTGCGGTATCCCGCCTGCCAGCCGAGCCCCCGGGTCAGGCAAGCACTCATAATATAGGGACTGATGGAAGCGCCAACACCCCAGAAGCAGTGGAGCCAGCTCATGTGCCGGGAGGAATAGTGCAGCGCCACATAATTGTTCAGCGCTGAATCCACCGCCCCGGCGCCCAGGCCGTAGGGGATGGCCCACAGACACAGCATAAACAACGAGGAAGCAACGGAGAATCCAAACAGAGCCACAGCGGTCATGGCCACGCTGACGGCGGTGACCAGACCGGCGCCGAATTTCCGGGTCACCCTTTCCGATAGCAGGCTGGACACGATGGGACCCCCGGCAATGAACATCGAAATGACCCCGGCGAAGGAAATAGACGCGTTGAAATTCAGCCGCATCACCGGCCAGGCGGATCCCAGCAGGGAATCGGGCAGGCCCAGACTGATAAAGGCCAGATAAATGATGGCAATGAGCAAAGAAACCATAGTACACCTCACCACGCGTGTTGACAGCCAAAGGGCCGCAGTAGTATTATATAGGAAAATCTGAAAAAGGCAATAGAGAATTTTATGTAAATGGGAGGCTCCTGCCGTATGAAAAAAGTGTATCATAAATTGGTGCGAGACAAAATTCCGGACATCATTGCCGCATCCGGCAAAAAGGCCGTCTGCCATGTGGTGGATCAGGAAACGGCGCTGGAAATGCTGGCGACCAAATTGCAGGAGGAAGCGGTGGAATACGCGGAATCCAGAGAAATTGAAGAATTGGCGGATGTGCTGGAGGTGATTCGCGCCATAGCGGCGGAGCGGGGGGTGGCCTTATCGGCATTGGAGCGCATCCGTGCGGAGAAGGAGAAGCAGCGGGGCGGATTTGCCAGGCGGATCGTGTTGGAGGAAGTTTGGAAAATAGAAAAACAAACCGAAATCTGAAACGCTGCAAACCATCATCCTGTCGCGTCTGTTTTCGTATCACGCCACAAAAACAAGAAGAAACAAATTTTGGGCTGTTCGATGGAAAAAGCTGTCGAACGGCCTATTTATTTCAAAAATATTACGAAATTTTGTTAAAAATTTTTCGGAATCATTGACAAATAATTGATTGTGCTTTAGAATAAAATAGAACGAGGTATGTTTATCTGAAAGGAGGCGGCAAAGTATGGCCCGTACGCAGCACATTAGGCTGCAAATGCAGAATGCGGGGGCTGGGCTTGCGCCGCGAGCTTCTTTTTCAGAAGAAATGTTCGTCAGGCAGCCGCTGTTCCAGGCGGAAACGGGTCTGAACGGCGGTATGATTTGCCGCACCCAGGAGGATGGGGCGGCGTACCCGGACATGGTATACCGGGCAGAAAAACGGAAACGCCGGTTTTTCCATCCACATTGCAGCAGGGAGCTGGAAGATGCCCTGTCCGGCGGGATCATGGATAACGGCGGCGCCGGTAGGGAAACGGAAACGCAGGCGGATGTCCGCCCTGTGATGGGCATGGAACCATTGGACGCGCCTTCTATGGAGGAAGGGAACGGAGAAGCAGAGATGCTTGACGCGCCATGGCCGGACACACTGGATGGCCAGGCCGCCCCGGCAACGCATTCGATTCGCCGGGCAGAGCGTCACCGGCGGCGCGCCGCGCAGCAGGAAGAACCGCAGGAATTGCCGGAGGATAACTGGCCCAAAGGCCCTGTGATTCCTATCGGCCACCGGCACACCAATCGGCTGTGGACAGGCATTGCCCTGGTTTGCGCGTTGCTGTTGGCATTGCTGATGGTTGCGGTGTTCCGCTGGCGTCAGGCTTACTTTCCCTTCCGGGAGAAGGTGGCCATCGTTTCCCAGGATACCATTGCGCAGGGCGTGCTGATCGATGGCGTCCACGTGGGCGGCATGACCCGTTCCCAGGCGGTGCAGGCCCTGGTGACGGACGCCAGCCAGGCGGGCGAAATACTGCATATGACCGTGCAGGTGGACGGACAAACCTGGGTGATCACCCCGGAAGAACTGCCCTTTGTGCGCAACACTGCTTCCGTGCTGGAAACGGCCTACGCCATCGGTCGACAGGGCTCGGTGGAAACCATCGCGTCTGACACCACGCCCTTTGAATACCGCTATCAGCATTTGTATCATACCGTCGAAACCCACGTGCAATTGCACACGGAGGTGACCTACGACCCGGCCACGGTGCGGTCGCTGGTGGGCATCATTGAAGCCAACATCAATCGGGACGCGGTAGACGCCCAGGTGGCCACCTTTGATTTCAGCAAGCGGGCCTTCACTTTCACCGAGGACCGGGCCGGGGCCAAGCTGGATGGGGACAAGCTGTACGATCAGATCAGTGCCGCCATCAACCGAAAGGATTTGCAGGCGGTGATCACTGCGTTCTCCGAGCCCATCACGCCCCGGGTGACCAAAGCGGAACTGATGAATTCCTTTGCTCTGGTGTCCACTTACACCACCGAAACCACTTCCAGCGCCAACCGGAACACCAACATCAACCTGGCGGCCAACGCCGTATCCGGCACCGTGGTGATGCCGGGGGAAACCTTCTCCTTTAACCAGACCACCGGCCAACGCACCGCTGAAAAGGGATACCTGCCCGCGGCGGCCATTTCCGGCGGCACCACTGTTGACGAAATCGGCGGCGGCGTGTGCCAGGTGAGCAGCACGCTGTTCAATGCCGCGGCCATGGCGGACCTGACCATCCTATCCCGTTCACCCCACACCTGGCCCAGCACCTATGTGGAAAAAGGACGGGACGCCACCGTCAACTGGCCGAATTTGGATTTTACCTTCCGCAACGATAAAACTACCCCGGTGTTCATCGTTGCTTATTATGAAGAGCGGAAGATCACCGTAGAAATTTATGGGGCCACTCTGGGAGCGGGGGAAAGCATCGATTTGACCACCAAGCTGATTTCCGCCATCGAGCCGCCGGCGGAGCCCATTTATGTGCAAAATCCCAGCCTGGCGGCAGGCACCATGGAAGAAAAGAAAAAGGCCCGCACCGGCTATATCGTGGAAACGTACAAAGTATACAAGCGTAATGGCAGGGAAGTGCGCAGGGAACTGCTGTGCACGTCCAATTATCAAATGATTCAGCAGGTACTGGAATACAACTGATGACAAGGAGTGAGCGGAATGCTCAAGGGAGATTTACGCAAGCAGGCCATTTTGGACGCGGGGGAAGCGCTGTTCTTTGAAAAGGGCTACATTGGCGCTACCATCCAGGATTTTCTGGACGTGCTCCATTGCAGCAAGGGCAGCTTTTACCATCATTTTGAATCCAAATTGCAGGTGCTCACCGAGCTGTGCCATCAAAAGGCGGAGCGGGGGTTCCAGCAATACCAGCAGCAGGTGTATGATGACGCCATGAGCCGCCTGAACGGCCTGATTTACTACGCCATGCCTTTTCGCGGCGGGGAAGATAAGACTGTGGCGCTGTTGCTGCCATTGCAGGGGCTGAGCGACGGGAAAATGGTGCTGGAAGCCATGATCGACGCTCGAAAAGAATATTTCTATCCCGAAATGCTGCGGCTGGTGGAATTCCTCAAGGATAAAGGCGAATTCCATTACACCCAGGCCATGCTGCCGGAGCTTTTGTGGGACAGCTTTTCCGCCTGCTTCCAGCGCATGATGCAGGAAGCAGCGGCCATTCAAGCGGGGGGCGCTACCAGCGGCGTGGTGCAGATCATTGAAGCGGAGCGCTTTTTGTGGGAGCGACTCCTGGATGCGCCCTTTGCCAGCATGGAACTCATCCGGGGCGATGAAGCGCTGCAAACCATCAGCCACGCCGTTAGTCGGGTGAAGCGGATGGAGAAAAACGGCAACACATAAGAAGAGGAGCAAACGATGGCTTCCTGGATGATTCATTTGCGCCTGGCGGACCGATTGCTGGACGCAATCGAACATGTGGAGCCCACGGCCTTTGTGGTGGGCAATATCGCCCCGGACAGCGGGGTGCCGTCCGATGATGGGTTCAGCTACGCGCCGCCCAAGGAGAAATCTCATTTTCAAATCCAAACGGCGGATGGGAAAAAGAAAATCGACGTGGACGCCTTCGTTCGGCAATATTGCGCGCAGGATACGTGGCAGGGCTATGACCGGCAGGCCCGGTCCTTTTTCCTGGGGTACTGGACGCATCTTTTAACGGACGTCGCATGGGTGGAAAAGATTTATAAACCTGCGCTCCGCCGGTATCCCGAGGAATGGAAGGAAGATAGGGCGAAGCTTACGTGGAAATTCAAGCGGGACTGGTACGATTTGGATTTTCTTTTTTTGGAGCACCACCCGGATTTTCGGGCCTATCGCCTGTACGAATCCGCCGTGGGGTTTGAAAACCGGTACATGGATTTTTTTGCGCCGGACGCCTTTGAAAACCGCCGGCAATACATCTGCGCTTTTTATCGGGGCGCGCACGGAGAATTGGACAGGGAATACCCCTATCTGACGCAGGAGGAAGCCGACCGGTTTGTTGAGGACACGGCTGCGCAGATCGAGGAAACGCTGTTTGGTATTTTGGTTTAAATGGATAGGACGCTCAGGACGGGGGAAGAATTTTCCTCGCCCTGATATTTTTTCTTGCCAATTATCCATTTTCCGGCTATAATGTTGCAAGCGCCTGCATGGGCGCAATTTATGGTAGGCATTTGTAAGGAGGTAAAGGCTATGGAAAACGAAGGAACACGCACCAATTTTATCTGGGACGCCATTGACCAGGAACTTGCGCAGGGGCGTGCCCAGCAGGTGCACACCCGTTTTCCCCCTGAACCCAACGGCTATTTGCACATTGGTCACTGCAAGGCCCTGGTGACGGATTTCGGCACCGCGGAAAAATACGGCGGGTTGTGCAACCTGCGCTTTGACGATACCAACCCCGCCAAGGAAGATAACGAATACGCCGAGGGGATCAAGCACGATATTGAATGGCTGGGCTTCCACTGGACGGGCGGCTTGTTCTACGCCAGCGATTATTATGAGCGGCTGTACGATATCGCCGAGGACTTCATTAACCGGGGCTTGGCTTATGTGGACGAGCTGTCTGCCGATGAAATGCGGGAATACCGGGGCACTTTGACCACGCCGGGTAAAAATTCCCCTTGGCGGGATCGGCCCATTGAAGAAAACCTGTCTCTGTTCCGCCGCATGAAGAATGGGGAATTCCCGGAAGGAAAGTATATCCTTCGTGCCAAGATCGACATGGCGTCCCCCAACATGAACATGCGGGACCCGGCCATGTACCGCATCCTTTATAAGGAGCATTGGCGCATGGGCAACAAGTGGTGCATTTATCCCATGTACGATTTTGCCCATCCGCTTTCCGATGCTTTTGAGGGCATCACTTATTCCCTGTGCTCCTTGGAATTTGAGGATCACCGGCCCTTGTATGATTGGTTCGTGGAGCATGCCGGCTTCCGCTCCGGCAAGGATGGCTACTATGGCCCCCGGCAGATCGAATTTGCCCGGCTCAACATCACCCGCACCGTCATGAGCAAGCGTCATCTGCGCCGCCTGGTGGAGGAGCATTACGTGTCCGGCTGGGATGATCCCCGGATGCCCACCCTGTGCGCCATGCGCCGCCGGGGCTATCCCGGGGCTGCCATCCGCAATTTTGTGGAGCAGGTGGGCTTGAGCAAGGCTGATTCCACCGTGGACGTGCAGATGCTGGACGCCTGCGTTCGGGACGCGCTGGGCAATACCGCTCCCCGGGTCATGGCCGTGCTGAACCCGGTGAAGGTGGTGCTGACCAACGTGCCGGACGATTGGACGGATACCCTGACCATGGAAAACCATCCTGATCATGCCGAACTGGGCGAGCGGCAAGTGACCATCGGCAAGGAAATCTGGATTGAGCGGGAGGACTTCATGGAGGAGCCCCCCAAGAAGTATTTCCGCTTGAAGCCCGATGGGGAAGTGCGTCTCAAGGGCGCGTATATCATCAAGTGTGAAAATGTGGTGCACGCCGCCGATGGCAGCATTGATCATATCGAGTGCAGCGTCGATTTGACTTCCCGCTCCGGCTCTGAAGGGGCTAACCGAAAGGTAAAGGGCACCATCCACTGGGTCAACGCCCGGGATTGCGCGGCGTTTGAAGCCCGGCTGTACGATCAGCTCATGACCGAGGAATGGGATACCGCTACTCCTGAAGCCAAGAAGGATGTGACCGCCTTCCTGAGCCCGGATTCCTTGCAGGTGATCAGCGGCTATTGCGAACACACCCTGGTGAACGCCCAGGCGGGCGACACCTTCCAGTTCCTGCGGGTAGGGTATTTTTGCAAGGACAAGGATTCTACCGCCGATAAGAGCGTCTATAACCGCGTCGTCAGCCTGAAGGACGGCTACAAGCCGCAGAAGTAACACGGGGACACAGCTAACAGAAAGAATGAAACACCTCCTTTCCCAAAGAAGCGGTTTTCTTGGAAAAGGGGTGGGGGGAAAACATTACAGGAGGTTCTTCTTATGACCGAAGTACGCACCCGCTTTGCGCCGTCGCCCACGGGCTTTATGCACCTGGGGGGCGTGCGCACGGCGCTGTATAATTATTTGTTCGCCAAGAAAATGGGCGGAAAATTCATCCTCCGCATCGAGGATACCGACCAGGAACGCTACGTGGAAGGCGCAACGGACGTGATCTACGACACCCTCAAGGGCTGCGGCATGAACTGGGACGAAGGCCCCGACGTGGGTGGCGATTGGGGCCCCTACGTACAGAGCGAACGCAAGAACCTGTACATGCCCTACGCCAAGCAATTGGTGGAAAAGGGCGCGGCGTATTATTGCTTCTGCACCGAGTGCGAATTGAAGGAGCGCCGGGCCCAAGCGGAAGCGCGGGGAGAGGTGTTTAAGTACGATAAAAAGTGCCTGGGCCTTTCTAAGGAAGAAGTACAGGCAAAACTGGATGCCGGGCTGCCCTATGTGATCCGGCTGAACTGCCCCACGGAAGGGGAATCCAGCTACGATGACGTGGTGTTTGGCCACATTTCCTTCCCCAACAGCGATCTGGATGATATGGTGCTCATGAAGGCGGACGGCATGCCTACCTACAATTTCGCTAACGTGATCGACGACCATTTGATGGGCATCACCCACGTGATGCGGGGCATGGAGTATCTTTCCTCCACCCCCAAATACAACCTGCTTTACAACGCCTTTGGATGGGAAATTCCCCAGTACATCCATTTGACCACCGTCATGCGGGACGCTACCCATAAGCTCTCCAAGCGGGACGGCGACGCTTATTACAGCGATTTTATCGGGAAAGGCTACCTCAAAGAAGCGCTGATCAATTATCTGGCGCTGGTGGGCTGGAATCCCGGCACCGATCAGGAATTTTTCACCATGGACGAGCTGATCGACGCTTTTGATATCCATCGGCTGAACAACTCTCCCGGCATTTTTGATGTGAACAAGCTGGACTGGATGAACAGTCAGTACATCCAGAAGCTGGACCCGGACAAGTATCTGGCCATGGCCACGCCCTGGTTTGAAAAAGTGCTGGCGGGAAAGAACATCGATTATCGCCGCCTGGCCCAGCTCATGCAGAGTCGCACGGATATTTTCAGCCGCATTCCGGAGAAAATTGCTTTCCTGGCGCAGATGCCGGATTATGATACGGCCATTTTCTTCAATAAGAAGCAAAAGAGCGATGTGGATGTGGCACGGGAAGTGCTGCCCAAGCTTTTGCCGGTGCTGGAAGGCATTCAGGATTGGACGGAAGCCAATATCCACGACACCGTGATGGCCCAAATTCCCGCATGGGGCAAAAAGAACGGCGCGGTGCTTTGGCCCATGCGCATTGCTATTTCCGGGCAGGAGTCCACTCCCGGCGGCGCGTTTGAAATCGCCTATCTGCTGGGGAAGGACGAGACGATCCGGCGGATACGCGCGTCCATGGAAAAATTGGGATAAGCTCTTGCATTTTTGTGCTAATCAAGGTATAATCTGTTTAGTGAAATACAGGAGGTGCGTTTGCCCATGAAATCCGTTCCCATCAAATTGAGCTTTGCTGAAGAAGTGAAAACTTTCGTGAACACCGTGAACCGCTATCCTTACGACGTGGACCTGCGGGCGGGCCGCCACGTGGTGGATGCCAAATCGATCCTGGGTATTTTCTCCCTGGATCTGAGCAAGCCCATCACACTGGATATTTACAGCGATACCTGCGATGACTTGATTGCCGATATTCAGCAGTTCACCATCAAGTAAATCAGCATTCTTTTGCCCCCGTATTGCCGTGCGCAATGCGGGGGTTTTGTGTTCTTTCGCTTTCGGAATGGTCATACACTGTTCCGAGGTGATGGGAGCATGCATTTATTGTCTTTCGCGCCGCCTCAAGTGCGGACGGATACGCCCCGGACGGTGCTGACGGGGCGGGAAGAACTGTTGATCGAGCAGCATACCGGGCTTTTTTCTTATGAAACCAAGTGTATCCGCATCCGGACGAAAGAGGGGTTGTGGACGGTGACGGGGGAAAACCTGGTGATTGCCTATTTTGGCGTGCAGGATATGCTGATCAAGGGAAAAATTGCATCGGTCAGCATCAGCGGGGACAGCCTATGAGCGGATGGGACGTGCAATTTACCCTGACGGGCCTGAGCAGCGAAAAATGGCTGAATGAGGCCCGGAAGCAGGGCATCCGGCTCAAACGGGTGAAAAGGACGGCGGGGCGCGACCTGGTCATCCAATGCGGCGCGAAGGACTATGCCGCCCTTTCCGCTCTGGCCCGGGACAAGGGCTATGAGGTGGGGGAAGCCCGGCCGGTGGGCTGGCTCAAGCGAGCGGCAACGGTAAAAAAACGCTGGGGCGTCGCCCTGGGCGGCGTTGTGTGCGCGGGGCTGCTCATCTACGCTCTGGGGTTCGTATGGCAGGTGCGCATTGAAAACGCCGGGCCGTATGAAGGCACGGTGCGCACGTTTTTGCAGGAGAAGGGCATCGTGCCGGGCATCCGGCGAAGCCAGGTGCGTTTGGGAGATCTGCGGGAGCAATTGGAATGGTACCTGCCCCAGGTAAAGTGGGTGCGCACATCCTGGCAGGGAGTGGCGCTGCGGGTCAGCATTGATGAAGGCACACCGCCGCCGGACATTGAAACGGCAGGCGCTGCGGGAAACGTGGTGGCAGGCGAGGACGGCATTTTAACAAGACTGACCACCTATGCCGGCACGCCAAAAGCAAAAAGCGGGGATTTTGTCCGGGCTGGGCAGTTGCTCATCGAAGGCGTGGAGCGGGGGCCCAATGAAGAGGCCACCCCGGTCAAGGCTCGGGGTGAAGCGGTGGCCCGGGTGTGGGAAACGGTTCGGGTGCGCATGCCGCTGACGGCCATTGAAAGCACGCCCACCGGCCGGGAAACCCTTCGCCGGGTGCTGACGGTGCCCTTTTTTGCGTGGAGCATGCAGGAAGAACCGGATTATCTGACCGCGGACCGGGAGGTAAGCTGCACGGTGATCGGCGGGGTATGGGTGCCCATTGTGCTGCAAAGGGAGCGGTATATTGAGGCGGCGCTGGAAACAAAAGCCCGGGATACGGAGGAAGTGGCCCGGGAGGCGGAAGGCGCCGCTCTGCGGTTGCTCAACGAACGATTGAGAATGACGGAAACAGTTGACAAATGGATAAATTTCCGTATGATAGAAGGGGATACTATAATAGTGGAGGCTGCCGGGGAAATGATCCGGGATATCGGCCGCCTCCAGAAAAACGATCCGTAAGGAGATGCCAGGAAAGATTGCAATTATCGCTTGAAAACATGGAAACCTATATGACCCTCTTTGGCATGAACGACCGGCACATGGCCGTTCTGGAACAGGAACTGAACGTAAATGTGAGTTTGCGGAATCAGGAACTGAAGATCGACGGCGCGGCGGAGGATCAGGCCCTGGCCGAGCAGGTGATCAGCAAGATGATCGATATGCTGCACCACGGCGAAATCATCGATGCCAGCCGCATCCGCTATGCCATCGCCCTGGCCCGGGAAGGCCGGCTGGATGAGATTGAGGAAATTTTAGGCGACGTGGTGGCCATTACCCATCGGGGCCGCCGCATCCAGTGCAAAACGCTGGGGCAAAGGGAATATGTGTCCGCCGTACGGGATGGAGAATTGACGTTGGCGGTGGGCCCTGCTGGAACAGGCAAAACCTATCTTGCCATGGCCATGGCTGTTGTGGCGCTGAAAAACAAAGAAGTGGAACGCATCGTGCTGACGCGCCCTGCCGTGGAAGCGGGGGAAAAGCTGGGCTTCCTGCCTGGGGATATGACCCAGAAAGTAGACCCGTACCTGCGGCCGCTCTACGATGCGCTGTATGAAATCATGGGTGTGGAAAGCTACCAGCGATTGCTGGAGCGGGGCACGCTGGAGGTGGCGCCCTTGGCTTTTATGCGGGGCCGCACGTTGAGCGACGCTTTTATCATCCTGGACGAAGCCCAGAATACCACGCCGGAGCAAATGAAAATGTTCCTGACTCGCTTGGGCGCAGGCTCCCGGTGCATCGTCACGGGAGATTTGAGCCAGGTCGACCTGCCCCGGGGCAAGCAAAGCGGCCTTGCCGAGGCCGTGCGGATTTTGCAGGGCATTGAGGGCATTCATGTGATCGAACTGACGGCCAAGGATGTGGTGCGGCACGAATTGGTGCAGAAAATTGTGCGCGCCTATGAGGCCTACGAATCGAAGGAAGGGAAAGAGGCATGACTGGGGAAAAAAAGACGTCCGGGAAGCGAAGGGGCCGGGTGCGGGCGTTTTTGAAGTCCTCCGCCGCGGTGCGGGTGTTGATCTGCCTGGCCGGCGCAGCCATCCTGCTGGCCATGTTCGTGGTGGCCATCGTGCCGGTGCGGTATGATTTGCAGGTGGGCATGGTGCCTACCAGCACCATTTCCGCTACCAAGGATGTGGTGGATGAAATTAGCACCCAGCAAAAACGGGAGGAAGCCGCCGCCCAGGTGACGCCCACTTATAAATACCAGGAGGGCGTGACCGAAACGGTGCTGGCCAATTACGACCAGATCTTCGCCCAGCTGCGGGCTGTGCGCCAGTACGGCGATACGCTGGACGATCAATCGCCCACCCGCCTGTACAGCCGGGAAGAATTGCAGTATGCCCGGGATATGCTAACGCTTGTCTCCCTGCGGGATTACCAATTGACCAGCCTGCTCCATTCCACCCAGGAGGAATTGGAAACGGCTTATTCCCTGGTGTATGCGGCGCTGCAAAGCACCATGCTGGGCTATGTGACCCAGGGCCAGGAAACGACGGCGGCGAACAATATTCGCCAGATCGTGGATTTCCGCATTTCCTTGCCACTGGGGCAGAATATTGTGCCTGCGGTGCTCAGCGCCTGCATCCAGGCCAATATGCTCATTGACCAGGAAGCTACTGATGCCGCCCGGGACGCGGCCCGGCAGGCGGTAGAACCGGTGGTGTACAAGCAGGGACAGAATATTGTGGTTCGCGGCGAAGGCCGCATCACGGCCAATCAATTGGCCATGCTGTCTACGCTGGGCCTTTTGTCCGGCGGCGAAGTGGATATGCCCATGTATCTGGGCGCAGCGCTGCTGGTGATCACGGTGCTGGTGATCATGCTGCTTTTGCTTAGGCAGCGGGAAAACAGCGTGCTTCAGGATACGGCCCGGCTGACACTGATGCTCACGGTGCTGGTGATCAGCCTGGGGCTGTGCCTGCTGGCCCGGATGGTAAACAGCTACGCCGCGCCCATGCTGCTGTGCGCCTTGCTGATGACGGCCCTGCTGGGTCTGCGCACGGGACTGATCTGCAACGCGGCGCTGACCATCTTGGTGGCGGCCCTGGCCGCCGGCGGCAGCGAGGAATTCACGGAGGTCATGGTGGTGCTACTGATCACCGGGCTTCTATCCGGCACGGCGACGGCGCTGATGATGAATGTGAGAACCAGCCGTACGTGGACGATGCTGTCCGGCTTGTTGGGCTGCGCGGTGGATTTTTTGACCATCCTGGGCCTGGGACTAATGACGGCCAACGAACTGAGCGGCTCCATTGAGCATGGACTGTGGAAGGTGGGCGGCTCGGTGCTGGCCACGTTCCTGTGTATCGGTCTGCAGCCCTTGCTGGAAATGATCTTCAATTTGCCTACACCCATGAAGCTGTTGGAGCTTTCAAACCCCAATCAGCCCCTGCTGCGCCGGCTGCTTTTGGAAGCGCCGGGCACCTATCATCATTCCACCATCGTGTCCAACCTGGCGGAGGCCGCTGCCGAGGCGGTGAACGCCAATCCCTTGTTGGCCCGTGTGGGCGGGCTATATCACGACATTGGCAAGCTGAAGCGGCCTTCCTATTTTACGGAAAACCAAATGGGCGGCGTGAACGCCCATGACCATACCGACCCGGAAGTATCCGCGGCCATCATTACCGCCCACACCAAGGACGGCGTGGCCCTGGCGAAGGCCTACCGCCTGCCCCAGGAAATCCAGACCATTATTGCCGAGCATCATGGCGATACGCCGGTGATGTATTTCTACCATAAGGCGCTGCAGCAGGCTGACGGCAAACCGGTCGATATCGGCGCCTACCGCTATGACGGTCGCCCGCCCCGGACCAAGGAAGGGGCCATCGTGCTTTTGTGCGATACCATCGAAGCCGCCGTTCGCACCATGAAAAACCCCACCACCGAAGGCATTGAGGAATTTATCGTCAAGCTGGTGCGGGGAAAACTGGAGGACGGCCAGTTGAGCGATTGCCCCTTGACACTGCGGGACATTGACAAAATCTGCGCCGCCGCTACCACGGTGCTGGTGGGCGTGTTCCACGAGAGGATCGAGTATCCCGATATGGAAGAACCTAAACAACGCATCATTCATCCGGTGGAAACGGAAGAAACGGCAGAGGCGGAGATGCCGCCGGCCGAAGCTACGCCTGTGGTGGTGCCGGAGCCTGTGCCCACGCCCGGCACCCTGAACGTGGCACAGCCCCAGGCGCGGGAGCCTATGCCGGTGGTGATGCCAGAAAAACCGGATACGCTCCTGGCTGTGGAAATGCCGCCCACCATCAAGCCGGTGGGCATTGACGAGCTGGTGACCATCGAACCCCTGCCGCTGAAAGAGACGGAAGAAGAAGCCCAGGCCGCTGGAACCAAAGAAACGGAGGAGCAGGCATGAGCGCCCGTTTGGAAATTGAATGGGAAGCCGAAAGGGTGCCAGGGGCGGAGGAAATGCTGCAAACCATTGCCGATGCCTGCGTTAGGGCGGAGGGGGTCGATCTGCCGGTGTACGCCCAGGTGCGGGTGACGGGAAATGAGGAAATCCGGGAAATGAACCGAACCTACCGCAGCACTGACCGAGCCACGGACGTGCTCTCTTTTCCCTCCACCAACGCCAAGCCAAACCATACCCTGGGCCATACGCCCCAAAAGCTTTTGCGGGAGCGGGATGAAACGGGATGGTGCTTCCTGGGCGATATCATCATTTCCCTGGAGCGGGCAAAGGAGCAGGCGGATGAATACGGCCACAGCCTGCAAAGAGAACTGGGTTATTTGACCGCTCACGCCCTCTTTCATTTGATGGGTTACGATCACATGAATGAACAAGACAAAGAAAGGATGCGCGCCATGGAAGAAAAAGCGCTGAACCAGGCCGGCATTGGCCGGGTGACGGATGACGAATTGATCGCTATGGCCAAGGAAGCCATGGAATTTTCTTACTCTCCTTATTCTCATTTCCGGGTGGGCGCCGCCCTGCTTGCCAAGGACGGCCGGGTGTTCAAGGGCTGCAATATTGAAAACGGCTCCTATGGCGCCACCAACTGCGCTGAGCGCACGGCCCTGTTCAAGGCCGTCAGCGAAGGAGCGCGGCAGTTCGTTACCATTGCCATCGCGGCGGAAAAGTCCATGCCCTGGCCCTGCGGCATCTGCCGCCAGGCGCTGAATGAGTTTGCGCCGGACCTGCGGGTCATCGTGGCCTGCGGCGATGAAAAGGGCGAAGCCATGTTGCCCGAACTGCTGCCCCACGGCTTTGGCCCCAAGCAGGGCACGCTGGATTTTTTGGCGAAAGAATAAAGAAAAAGGTATATTAAAATGCAGAAGAAAACTGATTTTCATTCCGGGTTTGCTACTATCGTAGGCAGGCCCAACGTGGGCAAATCTACCCTGCTGAATACATTGGTGGGGGAAAAGGTGGCCATCGTTTCCAACCGGCCACAGACCACGCGGAACCGGGTGATGGGCGTAATGGGCGGCGACAAATGCCAGATCGTGTTTGTGGATACGCCTGGCATTCACCGGCCCCGCACCAAGCTGGGAGAATTTATGGTCAAGTCCATCGAGGAGGCCATGGAGGGCATTGACGCCCTATTGGTACTGGTGGATGTGACTGCCATCGGGCCCCATGACCGCAGTATTGTGGAGGAAATGAGCCGCAAAAAGGTGTACAAGCTGCTGGTACTCAATAAGATCGACCTGGTAGAGCCCCAAAAACTGCTGGGCATCATCGATTCCTTTAAAGATGTTCACTACGATGGCATTGTGCCTGTCAGCGCCCGTACCGGCGACGGCGTGGAGCAATTGAAAAAGGAACTGGCGGACCATCTGCCTGTGGGACCCCAGTATTTCCCCGATGACATGCTCACAGACCAGCCCGAGCGGGATATCTGCGCCGAGCTGATCCGGGAAAAGGCCCTGCGCAATTTGCGGGACGAGGTGCCCCACGGTATCGGCGTGGAAATGATGGCCATGAAGCAGGAAAATGATCATTTCATGGAAATTGATGCCACCATTTACTGTGAACGGGATTCCCACAAAGGCATCATCATCGGCAAAAAGGGCGCCATGCTGCAAAAAATCGGCGCGGAGGCCCGGGCGGATATCGAAAAGCTGCTGGGCATGCATGTGAATTTGCAATTGTGGGTGAAGGTGCGTCCCGGCTGGCGGGACAACGCCGAGGATCTGAAAACCCTGGGCTACGTGCAGAACCGGTGATCGTTGGAAATGACGGATGGGCTGATTGACGAAAATCAGCCCATTTTTTGCTTGCCTGCACAGGGAATCTATGGTAAAATAATTAAGTTCAGATACGAAAGACGGTTTACCGTCAACATCAGGAGGGTCAGAACCCATGAGCGAAAAGAAAAAACTCACCAAGGGCAAGGTGTGGTGCTTTGCCATCGGCCAGTTCGGCTGGTCCATTCTCAGCGCGCTGATTTCCAGTTTCCTGGTCAGCTACTATCAGCCGGATCCCGCTACCCAAGCGGCAGGCCAGCCCATTTTCATTCCACAAGGCTTGGTGATCTTCGGCATCCTCACCATCCTGGGCGCCATTACCTGGTTCGGCCGGATTTTTGACGCCGTGACCGATCCGTGGATTGCTTCGATGTCCGACCGGTGCAAGAGCAAGGCCGGCCGCCGCATTCCCTTTATGCGGGCCGCCGCCATTCCTTTCGCCGCCGCCACCATATTGACTTTTTGGTCCCCGGTGAATGGGGAGAGCTGGATCAACGCTGGCTTCCTGTTCCTGATGTTGACGCTGTTCTACCTGTTCATGACCATGTACTGCACGCCGTACAACGCCCTGATTCCCGAACTGGGCACCGATCAAAAGACCCGCATGAGCATTTCCACTTCCATTAGTTTCACCTTCATCGCCGGCATGGCGGTGGCCTACATGGCGCCGGTGATCTGGGGCATGCTGGAAGGCCCCATGGGCAGCCGGGTGATGGCCATTCGGGTCACCTTCACGGTGATGAGCTTGATTGGCTTGGCGTGCATGTTCGTGCCGGTGTTCACCATCAAGGAGACCGATTATGTGGATGTAGTGCCCAGCCAGTCCACTGCCATGAAATCCCTGGCTGCCACCTTTCGGAACAAGGATTTCCGCATTTTTGTGGCGTCTGATATTGTGTATTTCCTGGGCATCACCATGTTCCAGAACGCCATGCTGTATTTTGTTACCTCCCTGTTGAAGCTGGATGAGGGCATGAGCACCATCTATTTTGTGGGCATGACGGCATTGAGCGTGCTGTTCTACCCGCTGGTGAGCAAATTGACCCCCAAGTACGGCAAGAAAAAGCTGATCCTGATCGCGTTCGGCATCTTCACCGTGGCCTTTGCTTACACCGCCACCCTGGGCACCTTCCTGCCGGTGCCTGCCGAAATCCAGGGCTACATCCTGTGCCTGCTGGCGGCCCCCGCTATGGCCATTTTCGGCATCCTGCCCCAGGCAGTGGTGGCCGATATCGCCGAGTGCGATGAAATTGAAACCCAAGAAAACCGCAGCGGCATGTTCTACGCGGCCCGCACCTTCTCCATGAAAATGGGCCAGGCCGTGGCTATGCTGCTGGTCACTTCCCTGGGCACCATCCGGCAGGATATTGGCCTGGGTTATCGCATCATCGCCATCGCCGCTGCCTGCGTGTGCGTGCTGGGCGGCGTGCTGTTTATGATGTATAACGAAAAGAAAGTATATAGCAAAATTCTCAACAAATAAGGGGAAAGGAGAAAGCGCCATGACGGAGGAGAAGCGGCTGAATGAGGATGGGCTGATCCTGTCCCCCCATTACCAGGAAACCATGCAAACCGTGGTGCTGCCCTACTTGAAGCAGCGGCAGCAGGATACTACCGTCAGCGGCGATGGGGGAAAACCCCTGTTCTGCTCCTTCTTTACCGCTGACGCGCCCAAGGGCACGGCTGTGATCGTGCACGGGTTCACGGAGAATGGGTTCAAGTTTTCCGAGTTGATCTATTCTCTTTTGCAAAACGGTTTCAATGTTTGTGCTTACGATCAGCGGGGCCATGGCCGGTCTTGGCGGGACGAGGAAATCACCGACCCGTCCCTGACCCATGTGGACGATTTTAACGCCTATGAGCATGACCTCAAAATCGTGTGCGATACTATGCTGAAAAACCGGCCCCGGCCTTACGTGGTCTTTGCTCATTCCATGGGCGGGGCGGTGACCAGCCTGTTCCTGGAGCGGCACTCCGGCGTATTCGACCGGGCCGCCCTGTGCGCGCCCATGATCGCCGCCAATCGCAACGGCATTCCCTTTTTTCTGGGCAAATTGATCTGCCGCGGGGCTAAACTGACCGGGAAGGGCAAACGGCGCATTTTCATGAGCAAGCCTTACAGCGGCCCTGAGGATTTTGCCACCTCCTGTGCCACCGGCAAGGAACGGTTTGATTGGTATGACGCCGTCAAGGCGTCCCACACCGCGTTCCAGAATAACGGGCCCACGTACGATTGGACGCTGCAATCCCTGCGGGTCAGCCAGATGCTGCTCAAGCCTGGCGCGGTGGAAAAGATCGAAATTCCCGTGCGGGTGTATGGCGCACAGGAGGATAACAGCGTATTGCCCAAGGCCCAGGTGCTGTTCACGCAACGCCTGAAAAACGGCAGCCGCAAGGTCATCCCCGGATCCAAACACGAAATTTACCGCTCTCCGGACGCGGTGCTCTTCCCCTGGTGGCATGAGGTGCTGGAATTTTTGAAAGGCGAATGAGCCAAACAACATAAAGACCTGAGAAAGCGTGCGCGCTTCTCGGGTCTTTTCATGTGGTGAAATGCTTTTTGATTTTTATACAAATTCCTATCTAAAACATTGAATAATCCAATCACGCCCCGTAATACTTTTGACCATGTCATTGGATAAACGGCAGATCGTTTCACACAAACGATCAACCACATCAGCCAGAGAATGAAATATCTCGTTTCGGAAAC
>JAFUFC010000103.1 GCA_017470095.1 Clostridia bacterium
AAAGATTGACATGAAGAAAGCCCACCGCTTGTGTAAGAATTCCTCCACAGCGAAGGGCTTTTCAAATAGGTTGTAACACAGAGGTTGATAACACGTTGCCACGAATGTTGCCACCTGCATCACCCGCAACCCCAAATCCACTGGGAATTTTCCTATAATTTCAGCTTCGGGAAATGTTATCATTTGGTTATCAGAGCCGGTTTTCCGAGGCCGCAAACCCTTGTAAAATAAGGATTTTTAGCGCCCCTGTTCTTATTCCCATTCAATGCAATTTAACGCTTTTGGCTTAATTTTTGTTTCTCCTGTTCGTTCACGTGATTCTGATTCTACAGATTATTTGTATTCTCCATGCTCTACGGCCTCAGTTTATCATTTCTTTATCAGCGTGATAAAGAGGCGTTTTAGCTGTGGATCGAGGAAATTATTCCCCTGGAATCATTATACACCGAATGCGATTGCTAAGCAAGGCCTGCAAAATAACACCCGCAACCCCTATATGGAGGCAGGATTGTGAGCATTTCTTTCAAATTAACGTTATTCGTTCTCTTCCATCCCATGCAGATCGAAACACAAATCAATGCCCTGGGCTTCGAGCCAGGTTGCTTCACGCATCAGGGGATCCTCCACGCTTTTCCATTCCTGGCGATAAGCCTTTACCAGAGAATGATGAAGAGGCTGACTGGCTGACTAAACAGAACTTTAAGAATACGGCGGAAGACGCATATACAGGATGATAACTCGGAATCTGCCAGAGAAAGAGAATATGGATTTGAACAAGATAATACCCATAGTACCCCTGCGATCAGCTGTTTATAACATCAGTTGTTATAGACAATCCTACGTTCACCCTGTCCATACTGATGAACCAAAGCCTTTCCTCCCCACCACGAATAGGAAGTATCGTGGATGCAGGGATTATCCCTTATTTCTTTTAATGTATCCAAAAGAGTGTCAAACAGCTCGGCATTCTCTTTTTGCCTGCTGTGTCCTGATAAAATAGTGTCAAAAGATTCTCGTAGTGGAAGTAATCGTTCCATGCTTTCAATTTGAGCCGTAATCGATATGGATTCAGGAAGCTGGAGCCAAAACTGTTCCAATATGCCATCACCGGAGAACAGAATGCGATCTTTTTTATCCAGCAGAACAATTTCTCCAGGTGTATGTCCTGGAAAATGATATGCGCTAAGAGTTATTTCTCCCAAGTCAAATTCCTGTTCATCCTCTATATTTTCAAATTCGGGAAACACAAGGTTGTAATGTGATATCATTTCTCTCACCTTAGGATGCGAAAGGGCTTTGCCAGCCACAGCCTGATCCGCCAGACTCATAAATGCTTTTTCAAAGCTCCAGTTTCCGCCAATATGATCTATATGCCCATGGGTATTGATTAGAATTAGTGGCAAACCTGTTAGTCTTTCTGCAACGGCTCGTACATCCGTATAGCCAATCATGGTGTCAACACAGCCGCATATCTGCTCCCCTCGACAACATATCCTGTTGCCTCATTGTTGTCATTTAACAGCCAAATATGATCATTTACCGATAAAATTTCAGGTTCCCGCAAAATCATGTGTGTTCCGCCTTTCTTCGTTCTTTACAATTCACATCAGAATATGGGAGTCTCTTCCTCGTAACGAAACGATTCTTCTATCAGCCGGCCGTATGCTCCCATGCCTTGATAATAACAATGGTGCTAAACCCCTGCGGCTCGTTATTAGAAAACAATACTTTCCATGCGTGAAATTTTGCTATCTGCTTTACAAGACGCAAGCCGATTCCGTGTTCACTCAGTTTCCCGGTCTTGTTAATCGATCTACGGTTAAGGGCTTTCAATTTCTCTGATGAGGTACCCTGACCGTTATCAGAAATCCGAAGAACACATCTATTTGTCCTTGTTCTGTCAGCAGCAAGCCCGATACTAATCTCACATCCGTCAGGATTATGCCGAATGGAGTTATTGATCAGATTTTCAAGCATTCGCTGGAAAAGTTCTTCATTGGCAACGGTCGTTATATTCTGTAGGTCGTCCGGGATATCCAAGGTACCCCCGGGTGCAGGGCCATGCATCCGGTGCAGAATACGAGATGCATCAGTATAGATCACATCAATACTGGTATCAGCTATTTGTAATGTACAAGATGTAGCTCTTTGAATACAATAATAGTCAATGGCATGGTAGGGCTGCTGCCTCCATGATCCCCTACATCAATGGTTGAGGAGTGACGTTTATGAAGAAGCTGATTTCGATAATGGTGATCATTATAATGATGCTGTGTGCGTTTTCCGCCAACGCTGAAGAAACCGGAAAATCCCTGATCATTTATTTCGATTACAGCGAGAACATTGGATCAGCTGCGGGCAGATCATGCCGATGCCATCGGGGAAGCTTATGCGATCGATTATCATGGAGCCGGAATGTTAGCAGCTTTTGATGAAGAAGTCATGCGTTGGGTTTTTCAACGATAAAAAGGAGGATATCATTCAATGAAACGGTTTTTCTCTGCTCTGCTAGTCTTGACCGCTTTGCTGGCATGTTTTTCATTGACAGGTATGGCTGAGCCCGTGGAAGTTCATGGCCCCAGACCGGCGGATGTTTCCACTATCATTTCTGTGGCAGATGTACCTTTGATTACTCTGAACAACGGCGTTCAGGTACCGCAACTGGGCCTGGGCACACAAATCCAATCTCTGGAACGGGATAACGGCGCCGCAGACCGTGAACTTCTGAACAATACCAGCCATGACGCTGTGGTAGCTGCGCTCCAGGCAGGCTATCGGCATCTGGATACTGCCCACGGTTATTTCAACGAACGGGGCGTTGGCCAGGGCATTATCGACAGCGGTATGCCCAGGGCGGAAATCTGGGTCACCAGCAAGCTCTGGCCCAGCGAGTACGGTGAAGGCGTGACCTTGGCGGCCATTGACGCGATGCTGGAACGTTTGCAGCTGGATTATCTGGACTGCATCTATCTCCATCACCCCGCCGGGGATTATGTAGGCGCGTGGAAGGATCTGGAGAAAGCCTATCGCCAGGGCAAGGTGCGGGCGCTGGGCATCAGCAACTTTGACAACTGGATGGATGCTTTTAACGCCATCGTAGACGATATGGAAATCAAGCCGCAGATCATGCAGATCGAGGGCCATCCCTTCGCTCAGCGGCTGGAAACCCGTACACTGGCGGAAAAGTACGGTATCCAGGTGGAATGCTGGTATCCCTTGGGCCACGCCGATGACCGCCTGCTCAGCAACGACGTGCTGTCCGCTATCGCAGAAGCGCATAACAAGAGCGTGGTGCAAATCATCCTTCGCTGGCACATGCAGGAGGGTCTGGTGGCCGTGCCCGGCTCCACCAATCCCGCGCACATCCAGGAGAACATCGAAATTTTCGATTTTGAACTGACCGACGATGAAATGGTGCAGATCCGCGCCTTGGATCGGGGTGAAGCAGGCCGGTATTTCAACATTGACTATCAGCGCATGGGCGGATTCTTTACGACATTGAATGAATGATTTCCAATTGTGGGGCAGGCGAACACCTGCCTTGCTTTCCATGGAGGGCTTTATGAAAAAAATGGTTTTGATCTTTGCCGTATTTTGCTTACTCCCTTTGCTTCCTGCATTAGCCGATACCAAGCCGCCTGCTTTACAGGAAATCCCGGCGGGATACTTTGAACCCACCGAGCAGCAGGGAACGATGGAAGAAATGTATTACGACACCTGGGAATCCTTCACCTATGAGGAACACAGCCGTGCGCTTACCAAGCGGGCCATGAGATGGGTGTTTGGGAGCCTATGAAAGGATATGAAAATATGAAAAGAGGTTTTTTATTCCTGATGATTTCTTTGATGACTTTGCTTTCCGCAGCTTCGGCGGAATCCCTGCGCCAAACCGGCTGGACAAAAACGGTGCCCGATTTGTACTCGGAAGCATCCGATCAGCCCGGCACCGTGGAAATGCTGGTGTATGATACCAAGGATTATGCCGGGGACGAATCAGACATTCAGAAAACCGCTTATGTATATCTGCCCTACGGCTATGATCCGAATGATACCGAAACTCGGTATGATATCATTTACCTGATGCACGGCTGGGGCGGCGCTGCGGTCGAATACTTTTATATGGGGAACGGGTATATTAAGACCCTGCTCGATCAGATGATCGCCCGGGGCGATATCGCGCCTGTGATCGCGGTTTCAGCCACCTTCTACACCGAAGGCAGCAGCCGGGATTTCAACGCATCCATCGATCAGTTCCGCCAGTTCCATCTGGATTTTGAGAATGCCCTGATGCCCGCTGTGGAAGGAACGTATCACACCTTCGCGGCATCTACGTCACCCGAAGACTTGAAAACGTCCAGGGATCACCGGGCCTTTGGCGGTTTTTCTCTGGGTTCAGTCACCACCTGGCTGCAATTCTGCCATGATACGGATTATATCCGGTACTTCCTGCCCATGAGCGGCTCGAGCTGGTATTATGGCACCTACGGGGATTTCCAGATCGAGAAAAACGTGGATTTCATCCAGCAGGTGGTACAGGAGAACGGTCTAGAGGAACGGGGCTATTTCATTTATCACGCCGTGGGCACCCGGGACTCGGTCAAGAGCCAGTCTCTGATGATGGCCGAGGAAATGCTCTCCCGCCCTGATGTGTTTACGCCGGAGCATTATGTCTTTTACCAGAAGGACGGCGGATATCACGATTTTGACGCCGTGCGGGAATACATCTACAACGCCCTGCCGCTGTTCTTCGGGCAGTGAACAGCAGAAAGGAGCAGTGCCGAATGAAGAGGATTTTGATGCTGGCCATGGTCGCCCTTTTGATTGTATCGATCATGCCTGTGGAGGCGGAGCAAATGATCTGGAATGAAAACACGCGGATCGACGAGGTGATCGCCTATCCCGCTTACGGGGATTGGGGACGGCTGATCTTCCCGGTGGATACCGGCTATTACAGCGGCAGTACCTTGGACAGCCTGCGCCTGACCTGGTACAGCAACATTCAGCCTGCAAAAACCGTTGAGATCGTCAACTATTTCAAGAGCAAGGCGGATGCTGGCGAAACGGTGTTTTACAATATTTACACCGAAGAAGAAAAGGTCGCCGATCCCTGGAAAGCGAACACGGGACTGTTCGTCTTCAAGGGGAATCCAGGCGCGAAATTTGCCATCTGCAACGCGGGCGGCGGCTTTGCCTATGTAGGAGCCATGCACGACAGCTTTCCCCACGCTCTGGAATTATCCAGAATGGACTATAACGCTTTTGCCCTGATCTACCGTCCCGGCGTGCAGACCGCCTGCGAGGACCTGGCCCGGGCCATCGCCTTCATCCACGAGCACGCGGAGGAATTAGAAGTGGATGTAGCCGATTATTCCCTCTGGGGTGGCAGCGCCGGGGCTCGCATGGCGGCTTGGCTGGGCAGCTACGGCACGGAAGCCTTCGGTGAAAGGGTTTATCCCCAGCCCGGCGCGGTCATCATGCAATATACGGGCTTTTCCGAAGTAACCGGCACCGAGCCGCCCACCTACAACTGCGTTGGCACCAATGACGGCATCGCCAGCTACCGTACCATGGAGCGACGCATCGCCGCCATCCAGGCGAATGGCACGGACGCTATGATCGAAGTATTCCCTGGGCTGTCTCATGGCTTCGGTCTGGGCACAGGAACCGTAGCAGATGGCTGGATCAACAACGCGGTAGCGTTCTGGGAAAGGAATATGCAATGATGGATAGGCCGAGAATTATTTGCCACATTCTGCAAAGCGTGGACGGCAACATTGATGGAGAATTCTTCGCTTTGCCTGAGCTGCGCCCTGCCTATCAGGCATTCGCCCGCATCCGGCAGGAATACGCCTGCAACGCGGTCATCAGCGGGGCCACCACAGCGGCGGAAATCTATACGGATGGCTTTGTGGAGAAACTGCCGGATGTACAGAAAGCCTATCCCCGCACCGATTGGCAGGCAACGAAAGCGGACATGTACGCCGTGGTCATTGACGGAGAAGGCACCGTGCATTGGAAAAGCGGCATGGTGAATCGCCGGGGAGAAACCATGCACGTCATTGCCATTTTGCAGGAGAATGTCAGCGACGCCTATATCGCACATCTGCGTCAGGCGGGCGTATCCTGCATCTTCGCTGGGAAGGATCAGCTTGATTTGACGCAGGCAGTGCAAAAACTGAAAGCGCAGTTTGGCATCACATCCATGCTGCTTTCCGGCGGTGGGATCGTGGACATGGCGTTCCTGCAGGCGGGGCTGATCGACGAAATCAGCTTGGTGATCCCGCCCGTCATCGACGGAGGTATAAACCTGGCTTCTGCCTTTGACGATTCTCCCTTTGTCGATCAGCATAGCCCGGTGGCGCTTCATTTGATCGACATGCAGCGCATCGAGGGAGACGGCCTGTGGCTTCGATATGCACCACAACAAGAATAATGAACGGTCGTGCTCATACAGCCTTTTGTATTGGAATATCCGATACTGGTATCAGAAATATGGAATGTTCCTTTGGCGGTTTTTCCTGTATAATATCCATGAAAAAAATGATCAGCAAACCAAGGGATGATTTTGAAAGGACGGGGATGATCATGGCAAAGAAACAGACGGCTGGACGGGATCGCCTGGGGAATCTGGCCCCCAAATTTGCAGAACTGAACGACGACGTACTCTTTGGTGAGGTCTGGTCGCGGGAGGAACAGCTTTCCGCCCGGGATCGCAGCATGATCACCATTGCGGCGCTGTTCTCCGCCGGGCTGTATCCGCAGTTGAAGTCACATTTGGCGCTGGGTAAGGAGCACGGTATCACCAAAGAAGAAGCCGTGGAGATCGTGACACAGCTGGCCTTCTACTGCGGCTGGCCTAAGGCCTGGAGCACTTTTCCACTGATCGCCGAGGTTTGGCCGGACGACGAAGAAAAATAAGGAGGCAACTGTCATGGAATATGTAACTTTGAGCAACGGCGTTCAAATGCCCATCCTGGGCTATGGCGTGTATCAGGTGACTAAGGACGAGTGCGAGCGCTGTGTATCTGATGCCCTGAAAGCGGGCTATCGCCACATCGACACGGCCCAGAGCTATTTCAACGAGGAAGAGGTGGGCAACGCCATCGAAAAGAGCGGCATTCCCCGGGAAGAGCTGTTCCTGACCACCAAGGTGTGGGTGGAGCATTACGGTTACGACGCATGCCGTGCTTCCGTGCTGGAATCCCTGCGCAAGCTGAAAACCGATTATATTGACCTTATGCTGCTGCATCAGCCCTTTTCTGATTATTACGGGGCCTGGCGGGCACTGGAAGATCTGTACGAGGAAGGCAAAATCAAGGTCATTGGCGTTTCCAATTTCTATCCGGATCGGTTGGTAGATATCTGCTCCTTCGCCAGAATCAAGCCCATGGTGAACCAGGTGGAGACCCACCCACTGAACCAGCAGATTGAGGCCAAACAATGGATGGACAAGTACAGCGTGCAGATCGAAGCCTGGGCTCCCTTTGGCGAGGGTCGCGGAGGTCTGTTCCAGAATGAAGTGCTGGCGGGGCTTGGCGCGAAATATGGCAAATCCACGGCCCAGGTCATGCTGCGTTGGCACATCCAGCGGGGCGTAGTGGTGATCCCAAAGTCCACCCACTATGAACGCATGGTGGAAAATTTCAATGTGTTCGACTTTACGCTGACGGATGAGGATATGACGGCAATCGCTGCGTTGGATCAGAAGCAGTCGAGCTTTTTCTCTCATTATGACCCCGCCATGGTGGAATGGTTCGCCAAAATGGTGGAGGAGCGCAAGCATCAGCACGATTCCAGCAAGGAAAAGAAAAACTGGTAACTGACGCACAGGAGTGAAGCGATATGTCAAAGACTTTAGTTCTCTACTTTTCCGTTTACGGTACGGCAAAGAATGTGGCTGAGGAAATCGCCCGTCGAACCGACGCGGACATTCTGGAAATTGAGCCTGCCGTGCCCTATGACAGCGACCGCAGCCATTACAATGATCTGGCAAAGCTGGCCAAAAAAGAACACGACGAGGATCAGCGTCCCGCGATCAAGAACGTAATCCCCGTCGAGAAATATGATACGATCTATCTGGGCTATCCCATGTGGTGGTACACCTTCCCCATGATCATCTACACCCTGTTTGACCAATACGATTTCAGCGGAAAGACGCTGATTCCCTTCAACACCCATATGGGTAGCGGGGATGGCGGCACCTACAAAACGGTCAAACGACTTGCCCCCAATGCCACCGTGCTGGAGGGCCTGCCCGTGGAAATGACCCAGGCGGAACGGGGCGACGCGGAACGAATCAACAAATGGCTGAAAGCTATCAAGCAAGTCTGATCCTTATAGGAGGGAGCGCAGCTTGTCTGCCTCCTTTTTGTTTGTCTTCAGGCAGCTGCACCAGTAATCCAGATGGACGTCCTCGTCGCTGACGGGAAGGAGGCGGTACCCCATCGGTTGCAGGTTTTGCCTCGCCCAGGAATCGGAAATAAAAGCCCAGACCGGTACACTGCTTTCCAACAGGGAGCGCCAGTCCTCAAAACTGCTTTGTGCCAAAATGCTGTCAGACGGCATCTTTTTGCGAATGAGACGCTCCCATGCGCCGCCGTTGCCGTGGATCAACATCTGATGTGCGGCCAGTGCTTCCAGGGAGATCGTGTCCAAGTCTGCTTCCGGTTCCTGCTCCGGCACCAGCACCATCATGCGCTCTGTATAGCAGGGAAAACAATATACGTTCTCGTGGAGAACCGGCTGATCGGTTACGATCAGGGTTTGTCTGCCCTCTAATAGATCGGATAGCAAATCTTCATGCTGCGGACACAGGGAAGTCGTGATCTGCTTCTCCGGATAAGCTTCCCGGAGCTTGCTCGTCAGGAACCCCAGCGCGCTCATGGTACAGGTGGCCAGCGAAACCGTGTGCCGGCTGCGCTCCATCTGCTGGATCTGGCGGCGCATGGCGGATTCCTCCCGCAGGATGCGATCCGCGAATTCCGCCGCTGTTTTTCCGTTTTCGTTTAGTACCATCCGATTTCTGGATCGCTCAAACAGCGGTGCGCCAATTTCCTCCTCCAGCTTCTTCATGGCGCTGGACAGGGTGGGCTGGGAAATATGCAGTCTTTCCGCTGCTGCTGCCTGGGTGCCTGACTCCGCAAAAGCGGACAGGATTTCCAATAAACGCATTTCGATCATGATTTCGCCCCATTCAGACGTTATTTCACCAATGGATCGCGCATTCGCCGCCGTGAAACGGCTTTGTTTTACTTACCTGCTTTAATTCTGCCTCAGCGTCCAGCTTTATGCCGGCTTTGCTTTTGCCGTAGATGTTAAGAAAACAATGTGAATATACCAATTAATCGCTTTGCGTGATGGCACAGCAGGCAATATAAGTATACCATATATGATCCTGGCAGGCCAGAGAAAACCTTGAAAGTGGGTTCAAAGGTTTACTGGATTTACAGGTCAGTGGAAAGATTGAGTTAGTATTGGCAAGCAGGGCAAATGTAATACATTTGCATATCTGCAAGCAATGCAATCCGGGCCGAATTGCAGAAAGCTTGTTGGTGGCTCTGCCCCCCAAGCCCCTGAATGCCAGCACTTTGTGCTGTGGTTATGTGGTGAACCTTTGGTATCACCACGGTTCAGCAAACGCTGAATGATTAAGAAAGGCCCCTGCACCTGTTGGTTGGTAGGTGATACCAACTTTTCTGGTGCAGGGGTTTGGTGTTCCTTTGGTATGAACGTTGTTACGGATGATGATTCGTCTTCGCCTATGATGCACCGTCGGACTGTTTATGCCGATGGCTTTCTACAGCTTGGCCCGGTATTACAAGTGGTATCATTTTACCCGTCAATCGTGATACCTCTTTTGGTGCACCCCTCAGAAGCAGTCCAGGAAGGCTTCAATCGTTGCTTCTGTTTCGTCGGCCTGCTCAGCATTGCCCTTTGTGGCTTTGCCTTCTGATCCCGGCGGCGTTGCTATGACAGTGACCTCCTTCATGGTGCTGATGATCGTCTGGCGAACTGTCTCTTCAACCTTTTGCAGCAGAGCCGGTGTCCATTCTTCCTGTTCCGGCTGATCCAGTCTGGTGAAGTGATCGTTGAGAGCGGTGACAATTGTCCTGCTGTAGGAGCTGTATTCTGGCTGGGTGCTGTCGGCGCTCATCAGGTTGTTCCAGGCTTCCATGTCCTGCGCGTTGTCCAGGTTCAGCCGAAGGGTAGTGGTAAACAGGTTTCCTTTCTTGTTCATGCCGCTGCCGCCTTTTTCAGCCGGAGATTGGCCAGGAACTCATATCCCTTGGCCGTGGCGCAAATATCGTCGTTGATCGTTACCCGGTTGGAATCGTATGTCCCGAAATGCCGGATCAGACACCCGCCTCCGCCGACGATGTACAGCTTCATCAATTCCGGGTTGTACTCATGCTCCCGCAGCCTGCGCATGATTCCGGCGACGTACTGCCTGGTACTTTCCTGGATCACTGTCAGGTTTTTCTCAGCGATATCTGCGGTGCCGTTTCTGAGCGCATCCTCGATCACGTCATCATCAATCGCTGTACCAAACTTCCGCATGAGCTGCTCTCGGATGGACAGCATACACTGGTAGGTTCCAAACTTTTCCGTATAGCATTTCTGCGGATTGGGTTTCCCGTTGCTGATGGTCATGATGTTCATGGTGCCGTTGCCGATGTCGCAGAGCATGGTCCTTCCTTTGAATTCTGCCAGTTTATCCGCGACAGCCGCAAAGCCCTGGGGAAAGACGTCGCAGCCGACAATCCGGATGCTGTAGGCAACGCCATCGAAACTGAACTTCACGTCTTTCCGCTGAATCAGATATTTGCGGAAACGGTCTTTCTGTTCCGACACCCAGGTCAGGGGCAATCCGACAGCCAGGTGTATGTCGGCACTGGTCATACGCGCAAGCTCCATCTCCCGGGCGATGGCGGCAAGCGTCAGGATGTAGTAGTCCTGATCTGTCATTTTGTCCGGCATGAACTCTTTATGCTCTTCGCTGATGCCGTACCACTTGCCGCCATACTGAAGTGATCCGATGATGAAGAATGGCTCTTTGTCGTAGGCGGTCACACCTGCCCGGAAGCAGGTATTGGCCGTCTTAATGTTCCCGTAGCCGTGATCGATTCCGATGACCACGGTGGGATTCTTGGTGATGGGGTTGGTGTTGGTAAGCATAATTCTCTCTTTCTGCCGCTCATGCGGCACTGTCGTGTTACAGGGTGTAGATGACTTCTTCCCGAACGATTTCTTCTGCCCGGCTGCGGATACTGTTCATTCTGCGGACCCATTCCATTTGATCTGCCGCTTTCAGGCTCTCAGTGATGCCCTCCTGTTGCGCCATCTGCAGGGTCAGCACATCCAGCATCGTTACGGCTCGCTCCTCCGCATCCGCCAGATGCTTGTCCAGGGTTCCGTTCAGGATCAGCCGTTCATACAGGCCCGGATGCTCCGCCTCCAGATAAGCCCGGTGCATCCGTCCCCATCTGCCGATGGGACGGTGTTCCTTGGGTTCAAGGATCAGATTCGGGTAGAGCAGGTCGTCTGCTCCCAGGGTGTAGGTGCCGCCGCATTCTTCAAAGATGCTGTTCATTTTCTTTCCTTCATGTCGTTCAGCATTTTGGTGATCAGTGCGATATCTTCCAGCAGCTCCTGGCTGGGATTTTCTCCCTCGCTGAGCCGTTGAAGCTCCTTCAGGATTGCTGTCATGTGGACGGTCATCATTTTGAATATCCGTGGGTTCGGGGTGACGGTGATATCCCGGTTCATGCACTTCCGGTAGCAGTACTCCTGCTTCGGAAGTCCAGATAAGGCCACCGCCCGGTTGAGCTGCGCGTTCTCTTCCGGCGATACCCGGAATCCCACTGTGATGCTCCGAAACCGGTTGTGCTGGTCTACATTCTTAGCTGACATTCCCTTATCCCTCCATTCTTTCGCTGTTCAGCCGCTGCGCCATATCTACCTGACGAGAGGGGAACATATGCGCGTATCGGAATGTGATATCGATGCTTTCATGGCCTACGCGTTCAGCAATCGCTACCGCACTGAAGCCCATGTCGATCAGAAGTGATATGTGGCTATGTCTCAGATCATGGATTCTGATGCACTTCACACCTGCTTCCTTCGCTCCACGTCTCATCTCATGGTGCAGATAGCTCTTCGTGACGGGGAAGATTCTGTCGTTCTTCTGTACCTTGTAGAGACTTTTCAGGTAATCCTGCATCTCTTCGCAGAGGAAGTCCGGCATTTCAACCGTTCGCACGCTCTTGCGGGTTTTCGGCGTTGTGATCAGATCCTGGCCGTGGATCCGCTGGTAGGTCTTGTTGATCCGTACCGTCTTCTTCGTGAAGTTGAAGTCCGCCGGGGTCAGCGCAAGCATCTCTCCCTCCCGAATTCCGCACCAGTACAGCATCTCGAAGGCGTAGTAGGACATGGGCTTGTCCATCACTGCCTCTGCGAATTTCAGATACTCCTCTTTCGTCCAGAAGTTCATCTCTTCCCGTTCTTTGCTGCCGATGCAGCCCACCTTGGATGCCGGATTGCTTTTCAGCCCGTAATGACGTACCGCATGATTCAGGATCGCAACCAGCTGGTTATGCACCGTTTTCAGGTAGGTGTCCGAGTACGGCTTCTTAAATTCGTCCCGATAGGCCAGCAGCTCATTCTGCCAGGCAATGATGTGCTTGGTTTCGATCTCGCTCATCATCATCTTCCCGAAAGCCGGAATCAGCTTGTTTTTGATGATGTTTTCCTTTGTCAGCCAGGTGCTCTCCTTCAGGCGCGGCCTCCGATCCTTTTCGTACAGCCCACAGAAGGCTTCAAAGGTCATATCGATGCCTGCTGCATTCTGCTGCACAAAGTTCCTTTCCCAATCCTGCGCCTCTTTCTTGGTTTCAAAGCCGCGCTTGCATTTCTGGTGGCCATCTCCCTTCCAATCGTGATACCAGGCCAGCGCGTACCATTTCCCGGTCTTCTCGTCCTTATAGACCGACATTTTGTTTCACCTCACTTTCTGCTGTATAGAGCCTCTCCCTTAAATAATCCCGATTGATCCTGCCTGCGATTGTCAGGAACCCCCGCTCCTTGAGCTCCTGATTGAGCTGCCGGATCAGCTTGTAGGCGAAGGATTTCGATATTCCAAGTTCCCTTGCTACCTCATCCGCTCTCATAAACTGGTTTGCCATAGTTCCGTCCTTTTCTCTTTAATTTGAATTAAGCAATAACGCTTAACATCTATTCGATTATGCTAAGCACATATGCTTGTGTCAAGGCCTTTTAGAGACAAAATTCTAACTTTTTTTGTTAAATTTTTTCTTGATCTTCCTAAGCTGATTTGCTATAATAAGTCATCCTTCTTTCATGAGGTGGTTTTGATGGCAACAGGTGAACGCATCCGCTTCTTCCGTACCTTACGGGGGATGACGCAGAAGTACCTGGGACTTATGCTGGGTTTTCCTGACAACTCTGCCGATGTCCGGCTGGCGCAATACGAATCGGAGGATCGCACGCCGAAGGCGGAACTGACCGCTCAGATGGCCGAAACGCTCGATGTATCCCCCAAAGCGATTGCTGTTCCAGAGATCGACTCCATGGACGGCTTGATGCACACGCTTTTTGCATGGGAAGACCGCAAGTTGATTCGCATCACAAATG
>JAFUFC010000104.1 GCA_017470095.1 Clostridia bacterium
ACGATGACCGGGTGAACATCGCCGACCTGGAAAAAGCCACGAAAAAATTGAACGACGAGCCCCTGAGCAGCTACCAGATGGTGGGCAGCAAGGGCGCCGTCAAGGGCAAGTACAAGGGGTACAACATTCCCAACGACCCGGAGGATATTTCTGGCGGCTACTTGGTGGAGTTTGAAAGCTACACCGTGCGCTATAAGCAGGAAAAAAGCGCCTATACCACAAAAAAGAATGACGTGCTGGTGGTGAAAAGCCCGGAATACGCCAGCCAGGCTCAGATGGAATATGTGTCTGCCAAATTGCAGGCTTTTGAAAACGCCATCTTCGATCCAAACGGCACCGACGCCGCCACCGGACTGCATTATTCCGCTATCGTGGAGATGGATTCCCTGGTGCGCAAGTACCTGATCGAGGAATTCTGCAAGAATTACGATGGCAACTCCAGCAGCATGTATTTCTATAAGCCTGCCGACAGCGCCAGCCCCCTGTTCTACGCTGGGCCCGTGTGGGATTATGACAGCACCTTCGGTTCCTATGCCCGAGAGGACAACGCCAAGAGCGCCCTCAGCGGCAGCGGATTGTGGATTGGCAACGCCACCACCGCGGGCTTGTGGTGGCCCGCGCTGTACAAGCAGGCGGATTTCAGGGAACAAGTTCAAACGGTTTGGAAAAGCGATTTGAAACCCGCCGTCGAAATTCTGCTGGGCAAGCGCGATGCCATGAAGGACGGCAGCCTTCAATCCTTGGAAGCCTATGCCGAAACCATCCGGGATTCTTACGAAATGAACGCCATCCGCTGGCCCCGTCCCGCCAACCCGTCCAGCGCTGCAAACACCGGCAATACGCTGGATAAAAATATTGCGTACATCAAGAAGTTCTTGACCGAACGGTACGGGTTTTTGACGGCAGAGTGGGAGTAATACTAAACTTCGTTCAAAAGAAGACATCTTGACGGTTTATTTTCATTCTGGCGTTACAATGTTTCGGTCAACGTAGCGCTGCTACGCCTCCCTCCGCATTGTTTATCCAGAACAAAAATATCCTCGTCAATCTTGTCTCCTTTTTACCGAAGTTTAGTATGAGGAACGCTGGGCAGGGCTTTCGGGCACAGCGAAATTAAGCAAAATCCCTGGGGGAAAACTTGTTTCCCTCAGGGATTATTGTTTTGATTTCTCTCAAGCCAATAGGCTAATTTGTCCGGCTCTTTATCTTTATTGCTGGTCCGGAATGCTTTCCGCCGCCATCTGCGCAAAGTACATTTGCAGGAACGGCAGGTCAATGATGGTGGGGTTCTGCTCCGACAGGCGGGTAAAGCCCGGAGCGGGGGCGGATACCAGGGTGGCCTGGGCCACGCGCTCGCCTTCGCTGATCACGTTGCTTTCCATGCGCCAGCCGGTTTCAGTTTCGCTTAAGGTGGTGCGGATCACGGCGCGGTGCGCCTGCTTCGTTGCCCGGGCCGTGGTGACGATGCGGATTACATGGACGGAATCGCTTTCAAAGTAGGGCTCCACGGTCACGGTCTGGCCCGCCTGCTGGTAGGTGAAGGTGCTGCCGTCGTATTCGGCGGTAAAGCCGCCATAGCGGCTCTGAACCTTGGCGCGAATGATGCTCGGCGAAGCGCCGTCGCGCTGGAGCGTGGCGCTGCCCATGTCGTTGGCACTGCGCCAGGAAATGTTCGCCAGCGCGGGAGAGAAGAAGGCTTCGAGCCCGCCGGTAACGCTGGTGGAGTTGATTTCTCCGCGAAGGGTCAGGGTTTGATCGGCCCAGGCGGCGGTAACGCCGGCATCAAAGGCCTTTTTCCCGTCTGCCTCGCAGGCAATTTGGGCGTGCAGGCTGTTGCCGGCCAGGATGCCGTCGGCGGTCAGGGCAAAGGCATCATCAGGCCCTTGGATGGCGGCGCTGAAGCGGCCCTGGTCGTCGGTGTCCAGCGACAGGGCCAGGGTTTCTCCTTTATTGCTGAGGGTAAAGGTTTTTTTGTATGGACTCCAGTAGAGGGAGGCGGTGACCGTTTCCACCGTGCTCCAAGTGCGGAAGCCCATAGAACGGTCATAGCTGATGGCGGCGGTGGCGGTCACCACGTCGTCCGTTTCGATGGCCTGCACGTCGGCCAGCCATTGCAGGACGCCGTAGCGGAGATGGCTCAGTTGGCATTGCAGTTGCCCTTTGGCAAACTGGCCGGTGAGGGCGTATTCTTCCTGGCCGTTCAGGGCCAGGGAGGCGGACAGATTGCCCAAGTCCTTATCCGCTTGGATACTCAACTTGGCCAGCTGGGCCTCCTGCTTTTCTGGGCCCTGGTTGAGCGTGAGGCTCAGGGTGAAGGCCGCGCGGGAATCGGCGGCGGTCAGAGCGGCGGCAATGCGCTGCTCGCCCTCGGTGTATACGGCGTTGCCGGCGATCAGGGAAGCTGTGCCGACTTGCCGGGAAACGCCATGGATTTCGAGGGCTCCATCGCTTTCGATGGCTTGCAGTTCATCCTTCAATTGCGGCCAATAGGCAAGAATGATTTCTTTGGGGTCGCCGGTCATGCCCTGCTGGGCCAGGGAACGGGACGCCAGGGCCGCCACGGCGTTCAGGTACCGCTCATTGGATACCACCTGGTCGCCGAAGAGGGCCACGCCCTGGAGCAGCTCTTTCACGGTGACGGCCACGTCCACTCGGGCGGTTTGGCTATCCTCGCTGGTTTCCACGGCAATGTGGGGAAGCAGGGTGTCCATCAGGAGCAGCTGGGACAATTCCTCAATGGTTTTTTCGTCCACCTGGGGCGTAACGTAGAGCGCGGCCAGGGAATTGGCCAGGGCCTCAATATCCAGCGCGTAGGCCTGCCCGTCCACAGAGAAATAGATGGTGCTGGGCTCAGCCAATTGGATGATGATAGGCTGGTCCTGCCCGGGGATATTCAGCGTCAAATCGACCACGTCCTCCGGGGCCTGAAGCACGGCGGTGAAGGGCTGGCCTTCATCGGGGGTCAGGGTAAAGGTGAGGGCGTTGGTGTCGGGCAGGTCGGCCAGCATGTCAAAGGCTTTCTCCTGAAACGCCTTTTGCAGCGCCGCCTGGGACGCTTCCTCCGCCAGCGCGCCCGCGCAGCTCAGCAGCAGGCATAGGCACAGCAGACAGGACAGCATTTTTTTCATATGCAAATTCCTCCTTTGGAAAAACTGGGTATATCACATCAATTTACATATAGCACGGGCACGAGGTTTTGTCAATGTACCAGCTTGGTCAAAATGAAAATGTTACAGTTTCTATACAAAATTCGCTCTTTTTGCCACGTTTGGTTGATTGCAACGAATTGGGCCCACGGCTATAATGAATTGTGAGGTGGAAAAAGTATGATTGGTGAGAATCTTCAACATTTACGGAAAATGAGGAATCTGACCCAGGAAGCCTTGGCGGAGAAAATAGGCGTATCCCGGCAGACCATTGCCAAATGGGAGAGCGGGGAGAGCGCGCCGGATATTGCCCTGGCAGGACGATTGAGCCAGGAGCTGGACGTGTCTTTGGATGAACTGGTAAACGCGCCCATGGCTGGAGCGGAGGGCGATATGCGGGGTAAGCATATGTTCGGCCTGGTCACGGTGGGGGACAAGGGACAGATTGTGATTCCCGTGCGGGCCCGGCGAATTTTCCACATTCATCCCGGGGATCAATGGATGGTGCTGGGGGACGAGGAACGGGGCCTGGCCCTGGTGGACGCACGGCTTTTTTTGAAAGCGGCGGAGGTGATGAAAAATGGCGGAGAGGAATAATTCGCCCCTGAGCATCCGGGGTCTGTGCAAATATTATGAAGGCTTTCATTTGGAGGATGTGACCTTTTCCCTGGAAAAAGGCACCATCACCGGCTTCATTGGCCGCAACGGCGCGGGAAAAACCACCACGCTGAACGCGGTGCTGTCTTTCATCGCGCCCACGAAGGGCCAAGTGCGGTTTTTCGGTCTGGACATGGCTTCACACGCCGAGGAAATTAAGCAAAAAACCGGCTTCGTTTCCGCCGGGATGACCTATTACACCATGAAAAAACTGAAAACCATTACCAAGGTGAACGCGTCCTTCTATCCCCAGTGGGATGATAGGGCCTACCGCCGGTACATGACCCGGTTCGGCCTGGATGGAAACAAGACTCCCGCCGCGCTTTCAAACGGCATGAAAATCAAGTACGCCTTGGCGCTGGCCCTGTCCCATGGGGCGGAGCTGCTGATTTTGGATGAACCCACCAGCGGGCTGGACCCGGTGTCCCGGGAGGAGCTGATCGAGATTTTCCTCTCCCTCCGGGATGAAGGCAAGACCATTCTCTTTTCCACCCACATCACCTCCGACCTGGAAAAATGCGCCGACCGGATGATTTTCCTCCGTCGGGGGCAGATTGCCGCCGATCGGCCCTACCGGGATTTTGCCGCCGATTACCGCATCGCCGAATGCGTGGGCGAAGTTCCGGCGGATATTCAGGAAAAATCCCTGGGGGCGTGCCGCACCCGGGATGGGGCCACGGTGCTGCTGCGGGGGGTGGACGCGCCAGCAGGCAGCCGCGTCCCCACGCTGGATGAAATCATGATTCACTTGGAAAAGGAGGAGGGGCAATGAAGCTGCTGAAAAAAGAATTTTCCCTGTGCCTGCATCCTGCCGCCGTGGTTTTCCTGGGGCTGAGCACCCTGGTGCTGATTCCCAATTATCCCCCGGCCATTAGCTTTTTCTATGTGACGCTGGGCATCTTCTTCATTTGCATGGCAGGCCGGGAAAACCACGACGTGGCCTTCACCCTGACGCTGCCTGTGTCCCGGCAGGACGCGGTGGCTGGGCGCGTGCTGCTTGCCTGCTGCCTGGAAATTCTCCAGGTGGTGCTGTGCGGGCTGCTGGCCTTCGTGAAGGCCCGAGTGATCGGCCTGCCGGAAAACCCTTCGGGCATGGACGCGAACCTGGCCCTGCCGGGGGAAGGGCTGTTGCTCTTTGGCCTGTTCAACCTGGTTTTCTTCCCCGCTTGGTATAAGGATATCCGCAAGGTGGGCGTGCCTTTCCTGATGGCTTCCGCGGCGGTGTTTGTTTACATCGTGGCCGCTGTGGTCGCTACCTACGCCCTGCCTTTCGTCCGGGACCAATTGGATACGCCCGACCCGGCCTTTCTGACGGCCAAAGCCCTGTTCCTGCTTTTTGCCTTCGTTTTCTATGCGGGAGCCACCTTCCTGGCCTTCCGGTTATCCGTCCGGCGGTTTGAAAAGCAGGATTTGCAGTTATAAAGGTGTACCCCCAAATAAAATGAGCGCTGGAAAGGTGTTTCGGCGCATTGGCTGATTGACCTCCAAAATGCATCGAAGGGCCCGCAGGCCCTTCGATTTTTTTTCGACACCAGAAATTTATTCGCTCATGCCCCGGAAGCCCTTGCCGATGATTTCGGAGGAGGAGGTGATGGTGATGAAGGAATGGGGATCGGTGGCCCGGACGAACAATTGCAGCCGGATGGCTTGGGAGCGGTTCACCACGGTCATGACGATCTTGTGGTTGTGGTGCGTATAGCTGCCCTCGCCCACGGTGACGGTGGCGGAATGGTGCAGGGTGTTCATGATATAATCGCAGATGGGATCGGGGTTATCGGTGATGATCTGGAACACCTTGCAGGTGCGCAGGTTGTCCATCACCGTGTCCACCAGCATGGATTTGAGGAACAGCCCAAACAGGGAGAACAGCCCCGTTTCCATGCCGAACACAAAGCACGCGCCCACGGCCACCACCAGGTCCGCCATGCCCAGGGCCAGGCCGATATTCATGTGGGAGTATTTTTTCACCAGCATGGCAATCACATCGGTGCCCCCGGAGGAGGCGTTGGCGTCAAAGAGCAGGGCCGCGCCCACGGCGGGCAGGCCCACCGCGAACATCAATTCCAGCACTGGCTGGGTGGTCATGGGCACATTCATGGGCACCGTGCGCTCAAAAAGCAGGGTCATCAGGGAATACACCACGCTGGAATAAGCCGTGCGGATGCCGAAGCTGCGCCCCAGGAATGCGGCGCCCAGCAGCAACAGCGCAATGTTGAGGATCAGGTTCATGGTGGCGGTGGTGATGCTGGGGAAAAAGTGGCTCAACAAAATGGAAATACCGCTCACGCCGCCGGTAGTGAAATGATTGGGAAATTTGAAGAAGTACACGCCGATGGCGGTGAGCAGGGTGCCCAGGTTCAGGTAGAGCATTTCCCGCCACCAGGATGGAGTGAACAGCTTTTTCTCCGTCGTGCTCATGCGCCATACCCCTTTTCCAGCAGATAGCGGCCCAGCTCCCGTCCCCAGGCGGCGGCTACGGCGTTTTCCTGGGCCAGGCCCAGGCCGTGGCGGCCCTTGGGATACACATGCATTTCAAACGGCACCCCGTGATCGGCCAGGGCTTTGGCAAGCAGCAGGCTGTTCTGTACCGGCACGGCCCCGTCCTCCGCCGTATGCCATAGGAAGGCGGGGGGCGTATCTTCCGTAATATGTTCTTCGTTGGAGTAGAAATGGGCCAGGGCTTCATCCTGCCATTGATCGCCCAGCAGCATCTGCCGGGAGCCCAAGTGGGTATATTTCCCGAAGGTCACCACCGCGTAGCAGGGGATGAACGCGTCCGGCCGGGAGGACAGCCGCTCGATGGGATCGGTGCTGGCCGGATCGCCCCGGTGGTACTTGGTGGCGGCGGCGCAGCACAAATGTCCCCCGGCGGAAAAGCCCAGCACGGCCACCTTTTCATACCCCAGGGACCGCACCACCCGGATGGCCCGGCGGGCGTCTGCCAAGGGCGCTTCGTGGGGGCAGGGATGAACGCGGTAATTGAGCACATAGGCGGCGATGCCCACGCTGTTCAGCATCCGGGCAATGGGCGCGCCCTCATGCTCGGCCTTGTGGGAATAGCCGCCGCCGGGAATGATCACCACCGCGCCCCGGGCCCCATCGAGGGAAAAAGCGGTCAGGCTGGGCTGGGCCTGGCCGGGGCATTGATCAGTGTAAGGGGCCAAATGCGGCCAAAGGGGGATGCACTGTTCCATGGGCGGGATCATGCTCCTTCCACATGATATGATCAACGATGAATACTCCGCCCCATACTTTACACCTTTTTATCCGTTCCCGCAACGGGTTTTGCATAGAAAAAATACATTTTTTGTCCCCTGATTTTTACATTTCCATTTTCTTTCCTTTCCTCTGCCGCTTCACAAAGAAAAATTGGAGAAAAATGAAAATTTCCTGTTTTTCGTCCTTGACAAACCGCTCCATCTGTGCTAAACTAACTTCTGCCGTTGAAAGTGCGGCAGTAAGCGCTCGTCCGATGCGTTGGGTGTCCTTGGATGTGACAGGGAAATGAACCCCAGAAATCGGTTCACATATATGGTCGCATGGCTCAGTTGGTAGTACCTACTGGTGCCTTTCAAGAAAAGTGCGATGTCGATGTGAACAGGTTGCTGGCAAGCCGTTCACACAAAATCTCGGAAGCCTCCCCTAAAAATCCGAACGATTTAGGAGAGATTGCCAGAAAAGTTCGGAAAAACCACAGTTAAGGTCGCATGGCTCAGTTGGTAGAGCACATCGTTCACATCGATGGGGTCACAGGTTCGAGTCCTGTTGCGACCACCACGAGAACCCTTGTAAATCAAGGGTTCTTTCTTTTTGCCCAGGGGCAAATACCCCAACCGTACCCCAACCGCCATTTTGTATCTTCCGGAATGCACGATATTTCCCAGTTTTGTTCGAGAAGATACATTTTTTATTCTGGTTGTTCGTCCCATCGGTGCATTTGCCCCTGGAAAATTGTTTGTTTTCAAATCCCGGCAAATATTCTTGCTGTGACCTTACCCCAACCGTACCCCAACGGATCAGAGGGCTTCATAAAATGCCTGCATCCGGTTTGCACTGTCCCGGCGCATGGTTTCGGTGACGTGGGCGTATTTATCCAGCGTGAACGCTGCGGTAAAATGTCCCATATTCTCCTGAACCGTTTTCACATCATCGCCCGCCCGCAGAGATGAAACGGCATACGTGTGTCTCAAATCGTGGAAGCGATGGTGTTCCAGTCCAGCCTTCTTCAGGATGTTCTGAAAGAATTTGTGGACGTTGGACTGGGAATAGTGCTTTCCATTGGGATAGGTGAACACCAGATCCGGGAAGCCCAGATCATCCCACAGATCCCCCGCCGCTTTCTTCTGCTGCTCCTGCCGCTTTTTATGCTCCCGCAGGGTTTCCATGACAAAAGGTGCGGGGGCCAATGTCCTGGGTTTTCCGTTCTTCAAAGTGTCGAATCGGAAATTGTGTTCCATGCCGCGGGGCGGACAAAGCTGCTTTTTCACATAGATCAGGCCCTTGTCGAAGTCTACGCAATCCCAGGTCAGGCCGCAGAGCTCACCGGAACGCATTCCGGTGAACAGGGCAGTCTTAATCAGAGCTTCATGCTCATGCCCCTTGATCGTTTCCAGAAGTTTGGTGATTTCCGGCGTATCAAAGGGCTGGATTTCTGCCTGATTGATTTTGGGCAGGATGCATGCTTCCGATGGATTCTTGGCGATGTATCCGATCTTGACCGCCACCGACAGCGCCTTATGCAGGCAGCCGTGGGCGTTCTTGACCGTTTTGGGGCTCAGCCCCTTGTCATTGATCAGGCCATTATACACCTTCTGAATCATCGGCGTTTTCAGGTCGTCCAGCTTGACTTCGCCCAAGGCTGGAAGGATGTAAAGCCGCAGATGCAGTTCGTAATTGACCGCTGTCCCGCGCTTCACATTCCCGATGTAATCCCTTTGCCAGATGGTCAGCCATTCGGCTACAGTCATGTCCGTTTTTTCGATGAATTGCTCCTGGTCGATCTTTGCCAGCGTGTCCGTCAGTTTCTTTCTGACCTCCGTCCGCGTCTTTCCGTAGATGGAATGGCGCTTCCCGTTTACGCTGAATCGGGCTTCCCAGGTGCCGTTTTCTCTTTTCTTGATATTACCTTCGCCGTTAGCACGCTTCTTTGCCATGTGTTCCTCCATTCTCCAGCCAGTCAGACAGCGCTTTCCGGGAGATCAGGATCTTCCGGCCCACAGTGACGCTCGGAATCGTTCCTTTGTGAACGAGATCGTACATGGTGGGTTTGGAAACACCCAGGATCTTCGCTGCCTCGCTAACGGTACATGTCAATTTGGCGTACGTTGACGAGCTGCTTTGCGCTCTTTCGTTGTCAAGGTTCTCTGGAGCTTTTTGCTCCTGCGGCAACAGGTTTTGAACGACCATGTCCACAATCTGTTGCATCTGTTCATTAGTATAAAGCCTGGTTTTCGTCATGTCAATCTCCTTTCGCGCTTTAAAGTGTTGAAAGATGTAAACTTTTCTTTTTTTGATGCTCCTGGGATTTTGTTACCGGTTAGAACTCCGTTTTTGACGGGGACGATATAATCATCGTCGCCCTTCAAAACGTCTGTTTTTTGTTTCCTGAAACCCTTGTAAAATAAGGCTTTTCGCTTTCCGAAAGCGTTACAAACCGGTAACAATCGGTGTCTGTTTTTTGGGGATTTATTTTTTGCACAAAGCGTTTTTTTGCCGTTTTGATGCGTACATGCGTACGGACGGAGTGTGCTGCATGAGGTTGGATTTTCCCGGTGCGTACGCACGTACGCATCATTTGGGCTAAAAACTCGTTTATGCGTTTTTGAAAGGATTGTCCTCCGGATCGACCTGCTGCCAGCTGCCCGCCGCGTGGACGATGGCGCTGATGCCCTTGAAGCCCCGCACCCGGCGGCCTGCTCCATTGATTACATTGTTGGAGTAGACAATGCCATGCTTTTCCTGGTTGGCGGTCAGGTATTCGATCAGCGTTTTGCTCTTTACCGGCGGGTAGGCGTTCTCTTCGCACCAGATGTTATAGATCCGGGCCAGTTCTTTTGAGCTAATATAGGCTTCCGGATCTCGCTGGATGTAGCCCTGAGACTCCATGAACAGCTCGATGTTGTTGGCATCGCGCTTTACCATCTCCCGATTCAGCCGAGCTCTGTCGCTTTCAGTGAACCGAAAGCTGTTTCTCACCAGCCGCTGCAATCCTTCAAATGCCCACAGGAAGATGCCCTCCAATTCCCCGCATAATTTCTCGGATATGTCGGGATCGTCGACCCTGCCCGGCGATTTTCGCTTTGTGGTCAGGATGATCTGCCGGCGGAAGAAGCCATCGCTGCGGTCGTATAGTGACACAAGATCGCCGTTGGAGAAAGCCAGGATGCGGGCATACATGTAGCCCTGATAGCTCTGTTTCCCTTTCCGCTCCAAATCCATTTTGCCCTTGGCCGTGACAATGGATTTGACATAGTTTGTTTGTTTCAGGGCTTCCAGCCGCATGTCGTCGTCCACCATGAGGTGTATATGTTCCAGATCCGCCCGGGCAAAAGGATTCTCTGAGACTTTTCCCACACTACCGTCCTTCATGTTCGTGCCGAACAGCCGGGACAGCACATTTCCGATCTGGCTCTTGCCTTCGCCGCCGTTCCCTTTGATCACCATCATTTTCTGCCCTGGGTTGCTGGGGATCAGGCAGTAACCAATGAACTCCTGGAGCGTGGGAATGTCTTCCGGCCAAAGTAATTCAGAGAGAAATTGCAGCCAGCGGGTCGGCGGTTTCGCGTTTGGATTGTACCGAACCGGAAATCTGCTTCTGACGATATCGCGCTTTCCATCCTTGAACGATCCGTTCAAGAACAGTGTTCCGTTCAGGACGTGCACCCGATCTGTCTGTGGAAGCAGCTCCTTCAACTGGGCCTTGATGCGCAGATCCTTCATGATGTCGTCCACCTTTTTGCTCAGGCCGGTGATGACGAAAAGCTCCAGCAGATGATAGATCATTGAGCGCAGTTGATTCTCCTCCGTCACTTTTCCATCGGGAGAAAAAAAGCAATTCTCGGTGTACGCCAGGCGGTGCTTCTCCAGAAACTCCCGACAAAAGACCGGCTCATTGATTGTTTTGCCTGTGAACCATTTGGGCCACCAGTCAAGCCGCTCGATCTTTTTCTCTGCCACGATTATTCACCTCGGGAATTCCATTTTTCAGGATGTCTTCAATCTGTGCTGCGGTGTCCGTGCTCCGAATGTAATCCATCATGTCTTTCCTTTCCGCCGGATCGGCGGAAAGCAGACATTCGATGGCGTAACCCACCGGGATCTGATGCCGGACAGCCTGACAGAAACGCTCGTCCCAGGTCTCCACATCGGGCGTCAAAGGCGCAAATTCTTCCTTCCATTGTTGCAGCAGTCGTTCGTAATCCACAAGCAAACCGAGAACGCGCTGCTCCTCTTTTCGCTCCGTAACGGCGGCGGACATCTTCGGGACGGCTGCGCTTTGCCCTGGCGGCAAAGGCCGGATACCAAAATCAGCCGCCAGCTTTTTTGCTGCTTCATAGGGTGCAAGGCTGAACAGCTTCGCCGTGAAGTCGATTACATCGCCGGTGGCATGGCAGCCGAAGCAATAGAAACGTTCGTCGATTTTCATGGAAGGATGCCGGTCATCGTGAAAGATGCACCGGGCCAAACCGCTGCGGCTGACGGGAATGCCATAGCGTTCCGCCGCCTGTCGGGCAGTAACCTGGGATTTGATTTGTGTGAAAAGTGAATTCATAATTTTCCTCCTGTTGCTGATTTTGCTGTTGTGCTTTCTGCTGTATGTCCGATCACACAGCAGGAGGACATCCTGCTGCTCTGCGTTCGGATCATGCTTCGCGAGGGCATGACGCAGGGCAGCTTTTTATGTCAACACGCAGGATAGCTTTTCCTGCGTGGGAAGTCGTGGGGATAAAGTCTTACGCTCTGGCTTTCACCGTCACCATACCGTGGGCACAGGCATTGGCGGTGGTGTGATCATTCACGGCAAGCCCGTGCATGGCCTGATGCACCCGGAAATCGGTCACATCCCGGTCAAACCCGCACCAAACGATCCTATGCCCCAAGGCATTTGCCCCTATCATGGCTGCTGCCTGGAAGGAATGGCGTCTGGCCCTGCCATTGAAAAACGTTGGGGCGTTTCCGCAAAAGAATTACCGGATACCCATCTGGCCTGGGAACTGGAGGCCGATTATTTGGCTCAGCTTTGCGCCAGCGCTATGCTCAGCTTCTCTCCTGAGAAAATCATCATGGGCGGCGGGGTGATGCAAAAGAAATTCCTTTTCCCCTTGATCCGGGAGAAAACGCTTTCCCTGCTGCACGGCTATATCACCCATCCTGTGATCGATGCGGGGCTGAACGATTATATCGTTGAGCCCGTACTTGATACCAACAGCGGTATTTTCGGCGCATATCTGCTGGCAAAGCAAGCAGAGGAGGAATGAACCATGATCCATATCAGAGTAATGAATCAGGCCAGAGAAGTTCTATGCGAAGCTGTTCATCCTATGGAAGCCATGGTATGTGTGGATCGCATCTGGCAAAAGGGTGATACCGTTCTTTTCCTTGCCCCTATAGGCTCTCATCTGCAAATCGCCGTGGATGCTTCCATGCTTCAAGGGGAAGTGTATCTGCCAAACGGGATCATGCACTGGCAGGTTCCCTTTGGCGAGCATCGGTTGGCCTATATGCCGGGCTTATTTGATGGGAAAAGGCATATCATTACGGCTCGTTTGCTTTCCGAGCAGGAAACGGCAGTATGCCGTGATTTGGCCAGGAATCCGCTGGATCTGCGGGGTGAAACGGACTTCTTTCCCCATTGTACGGCCAATGTGGAAACGAGAAACGAATCAGTTTTTGCTGCCCGCAATGTGATTGACGGCCTGCGCTTCAATCAATCTCATGGCGAATGGCCTTATGAAAGCTGGGGCATTGGAGCCCGAGAAGACGCCTGGTGCCTGCTGGATTTTGGCAGGGAAGTAGTTGTCGCTCAAATGGCGCTGACCTTGCGGGCGGATTTTCCCCATGATGCCTATTGGGTCTCCGGCCATGTGGTAGATTCCAACGGTGACGACCTTGCCTTTGATCTGCAAAAGACGGGCGAGAGGCAAATCATTGACCTGGGAGGGCGCAGCGTTCAATGGCTGCGGCTTGAGAGAATGGTCAAGAGCGACGATCCTTCCGCCTTCCCCTCCCTGCGGACTTGGGAAGTGTATGGATATGATCCACAAAAAGGATAAGGAGGATGAACCCATGAATATGCAGGATTTCAGTTTGGAAGGAAAAATCGCCTGGATCACCGGCGCGAGCTATGGTATCGGCTTTGCCATCGCGGAAGCCTACGCCGCAGCGGGAGCAACCATCGTATTCAATGATCGAGGACGGGAACAGCTGGAACGCGGACTTGAAAACTACAAAAAAGCAGGCATTAAGGCCTATGGCTATATCTGTGACGTAACCGATGAAGAAGCAGTGCAGAACACTGTAAAAAAGATCGAAGAAGAAGTCGGCGTTATTGATATCCTGGTAAATAACGCTGGGATCATCAAGCGCATCCCGATGACAGAGATGTCTGCCGCAGAGTTCCGCCAGGTGGTGGATGTAGATCTGAACGCTCCCTTCATCTGCGCCAAAGCTGTTATTCCCGCCATGATCAAAAAGGGACACGGCAAGATCATCAATATCTGCTCCATGATGAGCGAATTGGGCCGTGAAACGGTATCCGCCTATGCCGCTGCAAAAGGCGGGCTCAAGATGCTGACCAGGAATATCTGCTCTGAATATGGCGCGTACAACATCCAGTGTAACGGTATCGGCCCTGGCTACATTGCCACACCGCAAACTGCCCCGCTTCGCGAGATCCAGCCAGACGGCAGCCGTCATCCTTTCGATCAGTTCATTATCGCCAAAACGCCTGCCGCCCGTTGGGGCGAACCTGCTGATTTGCAAGGCCCCGCTGTTTTCCTTGCGTCTGACGCCAGCAATTTCGTCAATGGTCACATTCTGTATGTGGATGGCGGGATTCTGGCTTATATCGGCAAACAGCCGGGCTAATCAGTATGAAGGGGATTTCGATGGAAATCTCCGAAGGGTACTGATTCCATCGAATCTGGAAGATGTTTCTGTTCAGGGTGTACTGCCACTGCAATTCCATCATAACACATCGCAAAGGGGAATAACACAAATAGGTTGTATAGATTTTACGGCGAAAGGATAGACTATCAGTTTGTATTATGACAAAAAAATCCCAGTCGGGAAGATTTTTAGGTCTTGGTATGAAATCTTCCCGGCCGGATATAGTTTTGCCCGCTGATAAACAGCGATTATTTCAATTCTTCAGGATGATACATCGTGACTGCCCGCAGATATTTGTGTGGATCTCCATTCAGGATCAAATCTGCGTAGGCCGCCGGATCGTTCCAGATCAGGTAATCCAATTCCGATCTTTGATAGAGGTTTTCAGCTTCCACATTCTCCACGGTGGTGCAGTCGATCGCAACAATGTTCCGGTCCGATTGCCAGGCGTACACTTTGTTCGTGTCCATATCATAAAATGCACAATAGATATCCATTTTCATACCCCTTTCAGCGTTGAATTGTTGTGATAACCCGTCCGAAAGAGGCACAATGCAGCTCGTTTACCGTACCCCAACGCTTAGTCCGAGCTGATGTCGATCCGCTCCACCAGCCGGACGATGATCATGTGCTTGGTGGCCAGGTTGGCTTCCTTGATGATAAACTTGGCCTGGCTTAAGGGCCGGAAATGGTGTATAACAATGGGGTGGCACCGAAAGAGCCACATCGAAAAATATTTTCTGAAAAATTTAAGTTTTGGAAGTGCCCATCGTCTAAATGGTTGAGGAGGTGATCAACGGTGGGAATGATTCAGGCGCCGAATCAAACCCCGGCAGACCGACTTGATCAAATGGTGCAGCAATATGAAAAGGATCTGCTCCGAATCTGCTGCATATATCTGAGGGATCGTACTGCTGCGGAAGATGTGGTGCAGGAAACATTTTTGAAGGCATTCAAGAACATGGATTCCTTTCGTGGCGAAAGCAGCGAAAAGACCTGGCTGATCCGAATCGCCATCAACTGTTGCCGAGATTACAGACGGAGCGCTTGGTATCGGTACATTGATTTCCATGTTTCCATTAATCAGTTACCCATTTTGTCTTCTGCGCCGCCAAGTGATGATCATATTGCGCTAACCATGGCGATCATGAAGCTAAAGCCCAAATATATGGAAGTCGTTCTGCTGTATTTTTATGAGGGCTACCCCATTAAGGATATCGCGAGAATGCTGAACCTGACAGAAGCTGCTGTTTCCAGCAGAATCCATAAGGCAAAGCAAAAACTAAGAGCTGAACTGGAAGGAGGCGAAGACGATGAAAACTGATCAGGAAATCATGCAGAACATTCGTACTGCGATTGATGATTGCACCAAGGGAATCGACGATGCGCCTTCGCTGCAATACCAGATTGCGCGAAAAGCGAAAGGAGAAGAACCTGTGGTTAAGAAGATTTCTACTACTATTGTCCTCGTTGCTGCCCTGCTGGCAATTACGGCCGTTGCATTTGCCGCTACCAATGGGATAGGTATTACGGCGTTCCTCAGTCGCATTATTGGCGGTTGGAACGTGAACGAAAATGCTATCGTTGCTCCTGTTGTCAAGGAGAACACAAGTAAATGGCTCAACCTCACAGGAACTGAGGCATACTGGGCGGAGGATGGCTTGTCTGTGGTCTTGAAGGTCGATTCCGCTGACGATGAACATGTTGTTTGCTACAGCAATGAGGATGGGCTTCTTGATGAAACGGGTGAAAGGGGAGAACAGATCGCAATCAATGGTGAAATGGCGCCTCTTGATCAATGGCGCGGCGAAAAGGAACTGATTATTGCCGAGTTTTCTCCCCTGGGTGAAGGCTGGAATTGGTACAAAAGAACCGATGATGGGTTATTTGTCATCGTTACATTCTCAACTCCTGATGCAGAAGCCTTGCAAAAGGGTACGGATGTAGCTTTCCAGATTCAGGACACAAATATCCAGACCGGGGAAACAGAAGAATGCTCTGTGACCCTTGCTCTGCCTGCTATGACGATGCAGGAAGGCCACAAGTAACGTCTCCATATCAAGCTCCCGCTTGGCGCATTCCTGGCGGGAGTCTCTTTGCCTGGCTGGCCTGAACGCCTTTTTAAAAGTAGAATTGATGCTGTAGAAAACACGTAGTTATACCAGCGACGTGAAGGCCGAGCAGCTCTACCACGAAATGGCCGAATCAAAGCAACGGCCTGGCGGTGCATAACAGTCGGGCTTTCTTTCCTGTTTTGCTCATCCAATGTTGCGTATACTTGGGAGCCGGAACGATTCAAAAAGCTCTTTGAACGCCAAACGGAATTTTCCAGACCGTTTCACATTCAAAGAGCCTTCATGCATTGTTAGCCGATTTGCATGATGACCAGGTGGGCGGAAACGGGTCTCGTTCCGCCGGACAGGGGCGTAATGAGCAACGCCGTCGAATTCCCTGCCGGGTTGCGCACAGTGAGGATAGAATTGACGGACGTGGTTTCCACCAGCGCCATCTCCACAATCTGCGTGGTACCCGTATCCCGGCCCACGACCGTATAGGGCAGATCAGCGCCGTTCAGCGTGAGCAGCAATTGCCCGGATTGGCTGACCGTGACCTGAAATAACACATAATAGGTGCCAATTTCTCCAAGGTTAAAGCTGCTTGGCCCCGTTCTGACAATGCTGGTTCCGCTGCTCGGCCCATCCTGGGGGAAACTGACGTCCGTCCCGGGCGCCACAGTGGCCGCGTTATCGGGCGGCATCAGTGCATAGAAATCCGCAAAATTCATTATTCCCCCAGGTCCGGCAGGTCCCGTGGGACCAACATCCCCTTGGGGGCCGGTGGGACCAGTGGGGCCCGTAGCGCCGATTTCACCCTGTGGGCCAGTGGGACCGGTAGGACCGGTAACGCCGATTTCACCCTGCGGACCGGTAGGTCCAGTAGGACCCGTAGCGCCGATTTCACCTTGCGGGCCGGTGGGGCCAGTGGGGCCCGTAGCGCCGATTTCACCTTGGGGGCCAGTGGGACCGGTAACACCGATTTCGCCCTGTGGACCGGTAGGACCGGTAACGCCGATTTCACCCTGCGGGCCGGTGGGGCCAGTGGGGCCAATAGCACCGAGTTCGCCCTGCGGACCAGTGGGGCCAGTGGGGCCCGTAGCGCCAATTTCACCTTGCGGGCCGGTGGGGCCAGTGGGGCCCGTAGCGCCGATTTCGCCTTGCGGGCCGGTAGGGCCAGTAGGTCCGCTGGGGCCCGTAGCGCCGATTTCGCCTTGCGGACCGTTAGGGCCAGTAGGACCGCTGGGGCCCGTAGCGCCGATTTCGCCCTGCGGACCAGTGGGGCCAGTGGGGCCCGTAGCGCCAATTTCACCCTGCGGGCCGGTGGGGCCAGTGGGGCCGCTGGGGCCCGTAGCGCCGATTTCACCCTGCGGGCCGGTGGGGCCGGTAGGACCGCTGGGGCCCGTAACGCCGATTTCACCCTGCGGACCGGTAGGGCCAGTAGGACCGCTGGGGCCCGTAGCGCCGATTTCGCCTTGCGGACCGGTAGGGCCAGTAGGACCGCTGGGG
>JAFUFC010000105.1 GCA_017470095.1 Clostridia bacterium
ACAGGATAAACTGCCGGGACAGCCAGGGGATGATTTCATCCGCCCCCGGAACCGGAATGGCGCTGTGCAAAAGCGCGTCCCGAAAATACAGTTCAAAGGCCCGGCCATCCCCCTGAATGCCCAGTTCTCGGAAAATGGCCTGCCACCGCCGCTCAAACAATTGGCCGCGGGTGATTTCGCCCTGCTCCATTTGCTGCCACAGGGCGTTGTTGACCCGCCGGAACACGGGATACATATCGTTCCGGGATTGCGGCAGGCCAAAATGACGGAAGCCGCTTGCCATGGTTTCCCGAACAAAAGCCCCGAAATCCAGAATGGTATCATCGATATCCAGAAAAACTGCCCGAATCATACGGTTCCTCTTTCAGTTCATGGCCACTTCGTCCATCACCCGGGCGAAGGCGGCGTGGGCGCTTTGTTTCACCTGTTCCCATTCTTCCTCATACCCCGGAGAACGCAGCCATTTGAGGCAGTTGCTGGTTTCCTCCAGCAGTTGCACGTCGGCGCCCAAGGCCATACCGGGCAGCAGCGTATCGCCGTGCTGACGGGTGCCCAGGAAATCACCAGGGCCCCGCAGTTCCAGGTCCTTTTGGGCGATTTTAAAGCCGTCGCTGGTTTCACACAGGGATTTGAGCCGCTCATTAGGCGCGGCCATCAAAAAGCACCAGCTTTCCCTGGCTCCCCGGCCCACCCGGCCCCGCAACTGATGCAATTGGGAAAGGCCGAAGCGGTCGGCATTCTCAATCACCATCACCGTGGCGGAAGGCACGTTGACCCCCACCTCGATCACGGTGGTGGATACCAATACGTCGATTTCTCCGGAGGAAAAACGGTGGATGGTGTCGGCCTTTTCTTCCGGTTCCTGGTCGCCGTAGGTCAATCCCAGCCGCAGGTCGCTCAAGGGCCCGGTGCACAATTCGGCATAGGTTTCCTGGGCGCTTTTGGCATCGATGGCTTCGCTTTCCTCCACCAGAGGGCAGACGATATAGGTCTGCCTGCCCTGATTGGCTTCGCTGCGGATGAAATTGTACAGCCCATCCCGCTTATCCTCCGGCACAATGCGGGTTTTCACCGGCGTGCGGCCCGGCGGCAATTCATCCACCACGGATAAATCCAGATCCCCATACAGCACCAGGGCCAGGGAACGGGGGATAGGCGTGGCGGACATAACCAGCTCGTTGGGGGCCGGTTCGTTTTCCTTGGCCTTGCGGGACAAAAGCCGCCGCTGACGCACGCCGAAGCGGTGCTGCTCATCGGTGATGACCAGGCCCAGGTTTTCATAATTCACGCCCTCGGAAATCAGGGCGTGGGTGCCGATGACCACCCGCCATGCCCCGGAGGCGATGCTTTCGAGGGCCTCCCTTCGCTCTTTGGCTTTCATGCCGCCAATGAGCAGGCCGCATCGAATGCCCAGGGGCGAAAGCATGCTTTGGGCGCTTTCGTAATGCTGCCGGGCAAGAATTTCGGTGGGGGCCATCAGGGTGCTTTGATATCCAGCCCGGGCGGACAGGAACATGGCCCCGAAGGCCAGGGCCGTTTTGCCGCAGCCCACATCCCCCTGCACCATGCGGCCCATGGCCATGGGGGAGCGAAGGTCGTTCGCGATTTCGGCCAGGACACGGCGCTGAGCATTGGTGGGAGGGAAGGGCAGGGCGCGAAAATAGGCTTCTTCGCCGTCTTCTGCCACGACCATTTGGATGCCCTTTGCCCGTTCGCCCCGCACGGCCGCAGCGGCTGCCTGGTACAAGAGCATGCCTTCAAAGGAAATACGCCGCAGGGCAATGGCCAGGTTTTCCTTCGTTTCGGGAAAATGGGCCTGGCGGAGGGCAAAATTGCGCTCGCACAGGTGGTATTTCAGCCTAAGAATATCCGGCAGTGTTTCCGGGCAGCAATCCTCGATTTGGCTTAGCGCCTGGCGGATCAATTCCCGCATGGTCTTGGGCGGAATGCCGGAAAGCGCCCGGTAAACAGGCAAAATGCCCCGCTCCTTGACGATCAAGGGCGAGGCCATGCGAACGCGGCCCTGCTTATCCCGGTCCACGCGTCCGTACAGGGTCAGGCGATCCTCTTTATGGATTTGGGTTTGCAGCCAAGGCTGGTTGTACCAGACAACTGGCACGCCCCCCGTTTCGTCGCACAAGCGCAGTGTCACGCTGGTCATGCCGTGGAAACGGCTGAGCCTTGGGTCGTTTTTAGGAAAGCCGGACACGCATACCTCGCTTCCTGGAACGATTTTTTCGATGGGCGTGTCCACGGAGGTGTCCTGATAGCGCACCGGCAGGGTGAGCAAAAGATCGGCCATCGTGCGGATGCCCGCTTTATTCAGGGTATCGAGCCGGGCCTTGCCCAGGCCTTTTAATTCGCTCAGCGCCATCATGCCGGTTTACCTTTTGATTTCAATGGTAATTTTTTCATTCTTGCATCGCTTGCCGAACACATCCTTGCCCCCAGTAATGGCCCGGTGGATGAGCAGGGTGTCTTCATCAATGACTTCGATGGTCATGGTGCCTGTCTGCAGGGCGGGGCTGTTTCGCCGCTGCCAGATGATTTCTTTGATTTGCGCCTGCAATTCCTTGTTTTCCTTTCCCCAAGGGAAGGTGCCCCGGCAGTAGGGGTCGGAGGAACCCTGCAGACCGGCTTCATCACCGTAATAAATGCAGGGAATGCCGGGCAGGGCAAAGAGAAGCCGTGTCAATTCCACAAATTTCTCGGCTGCATGGCTATATTCCGCCTTGGTGAGCATCTGGCCCCGGCGCTGCTTGGGCGGCAGCTCCTCCCAGGTTTTGCCCGCCAGCATATTGAGGATCCGGGCCCGGTCATGGCTGCCGGCCAGGTTCATCAGGGCGTAAAAGAAGGGAATAGGATAATTTTCTTGCTGGCATTGGATTAGCCGCTTCAAGGCCCCGGCGTTGATTCTGCCGGTGAAAAAGTCAATGGCGGCTTCCCGCAGAGGATAGTTCATTACGCTGTCCAGGGTATCGCCCTGACAGTAGCAGCGCATTTCGCCGTAGGCCACCTTGTGGCTGGCGTCTTCCCACACTTCGCCCAGCACCACGGCTTCCGGATCCTGCCGCTTGGCCGCCCGGCGCAATTTGCGCAAAAAATCCATGCTCAATTCGTCGGCCACGTCCAGCCGCCAGCCGGATGCACCTCTTTGAATCCACTGACGCACCACGCCATCTTGCTTGAACATGAAATCCTGGTAGGTTTCGTTGTTTTTGTCCAGTTCCGGCAGGGTGTGGAAGCCCCACCAACAGGCGTACTGATCTGGGTAGCGGGAGAATTTGTACCAGGGGTAGTAAGGAGAACGGGTGGACTGGCACGCACCCACGGAGGGAAAACGGCCATAACGGTTGAAATACACGCTGTCTTCACCGGTGTGGCTGAACACACCGTCCAGCATCAAGCGGATGCCCGCTTTCTTGGCGGCTTTGCACAGGGAAACAAAATCCTCGTTAGTGCCCAGCAGCGGGTCAATTTTTTCATAATCGGCGGTATCATAGCGGTGATTGGAGCGGGCCTGGAAAATAGGGTTGAGATACAGCACCGTCACGCCCATTTCCTTTAAATAGGGCAGCTTTTCCTCAATGCCCTTCAAATTGCCGCCGAAGAAATCCCGGGCGCAGTTATCATCCCCGCCTTCAGGGATCAGGATGGGATCATCATTCCAATCTTCATGGTAATAGCATTCTTCCCGCCGGTTGAGGAAATCACCTGCTTTATAAAAACGGTCGGGGAAAATTTGGTACATCACGCCGGTGTGCATCCAATCCGGGGTGGTATAGGCTGGATCGTACACCGTGATCTGCCAGGCTCGGGGCTCGCCGTTTTCGATCACGCCTTCGCCGCTCAGGCCGTCCCGGGGCGCGCCGATGGCGTAGGTTTTGCCGTGATGATCCTCCGCTCTGAAATCATACCAGCACAGGATGGGAATCTCCGGCATGGTCACCTGAACGGAAAACCAGCCGTTTTTTTCGTGGGCCATGGCAAACCATTTTTCACTGCCGTCATAAAACCGCAGGGACGCCCGGGCGGCATAAGGCGCCTTCAAACGCAGCGTCACCTGGCCGCTGCAGGGCAGGGGTCCCAGGGGAGAACGATATTGAGCTGAAAAGGAATCGTGGTACAAGTGCAAGGGAGGCACCCACTTTCTGTCAAAAAGAATCATGATTTATCATAACATAGCACGGCCCGAAAATCAACGAAAAAACGCGCGACGATATCCGAAAATCTCTTCATGTCTAAAATAGACGGGTGGGGGGAAAAGACGCCTCTTTCCATGATCTACTGTATGAGAAAGGAGAATGCGACGTTCTTCCTTCCTTTTGAAAAACAGGGCGAGAGAAATGTTTCCGTTTTTCCGTCTTCCTCTTTTCAATTCCGGAAATGTGCGGTATAATGATACTGGATAATTCCCTGCACTTTTGCAAGAAAATGTCGGATTTTTGCGTTAGTATACGTGAGGAACCGAAAGGAAGTGGTACAATGCGTAAATTCTGGAAAATGTCCCTGGCCTGCCTGTGCGCGTTGATGCTGGTGTTTTCTTCCACTGGCGCGCTGGCGGAATTCTCTCCCCGGCTGGAGCAGCTCAAGCAAAAGGACGGCATGACTGTCGAATTGACGGGCAGCTATGGGTCTTTGGCCAAGCTGTCCAAAGCGTCTTTGGAAACGGTGAATAACTGGATTTCCGCTTTGAAGGTTACCCTGCAGGGGCAGTTGGGCGGCGCAGTTACCTCCGCCGTTGTGACGGCCAATGGGGAAAAAGTGTTTTCCATCATTACCCGTGCCCAGGAAGATGGGATTGTGACGCAGTTTTCTCCCTCCGGCAACGCCTACCTGACGGGGGAGGGCCAAAGCACCGCCCTGTCCCTGCTGACGGGGGAGGAACCCCATATCTATGATCCCCTGGAAATCCCCGAACTGTACCAGGAACTGGCCAAGAACATGTACCCTCTGCTGGAGGGCAAGGTGACCAGCAAAACCAAGAGGGCCCGCACCTCCGTTAAGAACGCCGCCGCGTCGCCCACCTATGTGGACTACGTATTCAAGGCCGACGCCATGAACG
>JAFUFC010000008.1 GCA_017470095.1 Clostridia bacterium
CGCATTAATAATGCGATTTTTTGAAATGCGGTGATGCGAATGGCCTCTTGCTTTTTTATTGGGCACCGGGAAACGGATGCTTCGCTGCTTCCGAAAATAAAATCCGCTGCTGAACGCTTGATCCAACAGCAGCAGGTTTCCAACTTTTATGTGGGAATGTATGGGAATTTTGACAGTCTGGCAGGGGAAGCCATCATCCAGCTGAAACATGAATATCCCGATGTACGCTTATTCCTCGTGATTCCATATCATCCCGCTGACCGTCCCATAGAAGCGCCGCCAGGATATGACGGTACTTTCTATCCTGACGATATGGAGAGTGTTTCCCGGAGATATGCCATTGTTAAAGCCAATCGAAAGATGATTGATACCTGTGATGGGTTGATTGCCTATGTGACGCATACCGTCAGTAATGCATACGATCTGTTGGCATATGCTTTGCGCAGAGAAAAGAGAGGGCTGATCCATGTTATCCCCCTTGGGAAAGGGAACGCAGCGTTTCAATCAAAAAAAGCAAAAGCGTAAAAGAATGAAGAATACGCTTTTGATCGTTTGTGCTATTCTCGTTTTGATCATCATTCGGCTCCTATTCAATGATTCTCCTATAAAGTGGTATCTTCGTCAGGATTGCTTATGTGGCAGGGCTTACTTTCATGCGGGAGAAAAATTTGCGCCAGATGAAATGCTGTTCAATGAAATTGAAGCGCGGGAATTATCGGATGAACAGATGCAGGTATACGATGTCGCCTGTAAAAAACATCATGTAGTGTTGTGGATCAAAGTGATGGGAAGCAATGCCTATTATGTACAAATGCCTTAAGCAGAAAGCACAAGCCCCAGTCGTTTAAGACCGGGGCTTGTGCCATCAAGTTGAATATTGTTGTTGCTTACTTTGCGTTGATCTCCGCTACAGCGGTTTCAGCGGCAATTCTACCGGCAGTAGTATACAATCCAAGGGAGAAGCTTCCGAAATAGTAATCTCCAAAGAGCTGCGCTGTAGCAACCTCGCCTGCAGCAAAGAGATTCTGGATGGGATTTCCTTCCGTATCGATTACATGCTGCTGTCCATCGACAATTGCGCCACCAATCGTTCCCCAGGATCCAGGACGACGGTAAACAGCATAATAACCGCCTTCTTCAGCATAGGGAATAAGGTATTCTGCGGCTTTTCCAAAGGGATCTTCTCCGGATTTGCAGGCGGCCTGGTATTCGTCAAAGGTCTTGCGGAGGTTGTCTGCAGGAACACCCATGTTTTCCGCAAGCGCTTCGATGGTTTCGCCATATACTGCTACTTTGGGATTGTTTTCTGCGCTCATTTCCGCCACAGTATTAACAAAGTAGGGATCGACGCCAATCGCATTTTGGGCATCCAGGATTGTCCAATAAGAAGGAGAAGCATGGTCGATCATCTTCTTATTAACGATCGTATCTGCGGCGCGGGCTTCACTTGTAAAGCGCAAACCTTCGCTGTCCACCAGCATTGTCTGCTGTGCGGCAGGTGTGTTGGAACCATCCACTACAGGGGTATTTTCGCTTACGCTCGGCATGGCCGAAGTATTCCATCCGAAAGCCGGCGCAAAATCATACTGCGAGGATTTGACATACAGGCTTTCGCTCATCTTTGCACCAACATCAGCGAGCATCCGCATGCCTTCACCCGTGCTTCCGATACCGGATTTTTCATTCAAATCAACAATTTTCAGGCTTGGCTCCGATGCTTTGAGATCAGCAGACCAGTTGGCACCGCCTGTCGCAAAGATGATTTTTTCAGCGCGGATAGTAAAGGTCCCATATCGATTGGAAACCTCAACGCCGACAGCGGCACCGTTATCCATTAAGATACGTTCAGCCTTTGTGCCGGTCAGGATCTGTACGCCTTCGGCCTGAGCCTTTTTCACCAGCTTATCCGCAAAGTCATAACCTACGTTATAAATACTGCAGGGGTAACTGCCCAGATCGACACAAATGCTTTCAAAACCAAGAGAAGTCAGATAGTCGATCGTTGCGCCTGTCTGTGCTATAAGGTTTTCCGTGAAGTCAAAATCAGGCTGCTTCTCAGAATCGGCAAGCTGTTCCCGATAGAAAGCCATAACATGATCCAGATCGTCGTTAATTGAAGGATCATTGGTCTCAGAATTGACGGTCAGCAGATAGCCCGCCGCTACGTCCAGCGTGCCGCCCAGCACATTCAGTTTTTCGATCAAGATAACATCCGCACCTTTTTCCCCGGCAGTTACAGCCGCAGAAAGGCCCGCCATGCCGCCTCCGACGATTAGAATCTGTGTATTCATGTCCTGATTTACAACATCAGGACGCTCTACTGCCACTTTGCGAAGCGCAGCGCTGTCACCGCCCGCCTGAGTGACTGCATCCGCAATGGCGTTTTTAACCGCCATTGAAGTAAAGGTTGCGCCAGAGATGGAATCGACGCCCAGAGACTGATAGCGCACCACTTCTTCAGGAATCTGCGTTAGCGCAAGATCAGAAATCATGGGTGTTTCTTTATGAGAAGTTACAGAAATTGATTTGATGGCATTTTCTGCAATCACGACTTGAACTTGAATAGGACCGTTATGGCCATTGGCAGAGCCCTCATAGTTTCCATCCGTCATGCCATCCGCCAGGGCAAAGGCAGGCAGCATCAGGCACAGGGCCAGAAGCAGAGCAAGAAATTTCTTCATGTGTGTTACCCCTCTCATTCTTTATTTAAACAGTCTATGCTGTTTATTATTTTTTCATCAGGGCAGCGCCTGCGTTCCAGGCTTTGCCTACCTTCGCGCCGGTGGCATAATAGCCGTTTTGGAACTGATCGAACATCAGGGCGTGCAGTTTTTCAGGATCCACCTTGCCTTTTTCGGAGAGCACGGCTTCCTCGGCCTTCACGTTGACGATCTTGCCCACGATGCCGTCCACGTAATCGCTGTGCAGGAATTCCAGCAATTCGCATTCCATGACCACCGGGAATTCCTCGATGATGGGGGCATGCACCTTGTCGCTCGGGGCGGCGTGATAGCCCGTGCGCTCAAATTTGTCGTCGATCTTGTTGCCGGAGGCGATGCCGAAGAAATCGGCCATGTCCATGTGGGCTTCGTCCGCCAGGGCCACGGTGAAAGCCTTGCTGGCTTTGATGTTCAGCCAAGTTTTCTTCCTTTCGCCGATGAACAGGATGATCTTGTCCTCATCGCAGATCTGGCCCCAGGCCACGTTCATCACGTTGACCTTCTCGTTTTCATCGTAGGCCGCCACCATCAGCACCGGCATGGGATAGACCGCGGGAACGACGCCAATATCCTTTTTCATTTTGCTTTTCCTTCCTTCTTTTCGTTATCATCGCAGAAATACCACCAGCGGTATTTCCCGGGATCGGGGTGGGGGTCCTTGGCATAGGCCACGGCGCAGCGGAAGGCGTACAGCACGCACTTATCCAGCTGTTCATTCTGATGCAGACAGGCTTTCACGTACAGCTCGTCCGGATTGGCGTCTTTCAGCGCTTCCAGGGAATCATAGCCCAATTCCATCAATTCCTGTTCCTTCTTCGCGCCGATGCCGGGCACGTTTCTCAGATCGCTCATGCTCACAGCTCCTTTGTGAAATCCGCGATGGGACGGTACACGTCATGCCACGGGGCGTAAGGCTTTGCGCCCGGCGCGGCATAGCCCACGGGCAGCAGGTAAATGGGCTTGATGTAGGGCGGCAAATCAAATGCCTTCGCCACTTCCGCCACGTCAAACAGGCGCACCCATACGGAGCCCAGCCCCTGTTCCCAGGCTTCCAGCATCATGTGGGTGCACACGATGCTGCAATCCATCTCCCCGGCGCTGTAGCCCGGCTCGGTCTGGCTTTTCCAGGTTTTCCGCTCGTCGCTGCAGATCAGGAACACCAGCGGAGCGCCATAGATGCACCGGCACAGGCGATTGATTTTGGCCAGGGCTTCGTCGCTTTTGAGCACATAGATCATCTGCGGCTGATAGTTGACCGCTGTCGGGGCCAGCTGCGCCGCTTTCAGAATCAGACCGATCTTTTCCTGCTCCACAGGCTGGCCCGAATAGGAGCGCACGGAATACCGCTGGGCTGCCAGATCGAGAAAATTCATGTTTTCACCGCCTCACAGATACTGATGGAATACCTTGGCCAGAATTTTCCACTGGCCTTTTTCTTTGATCAGGCTGTGGAAATCGGTGAAGGACAGGCCGTGCCAGTTTTCCAACGCGACGCGGACGACGGCTGCCGTGCCTTCAATGTTCAGCACATCCACCTGCGCCAGGGTATCGGGAGCCGGGCCAAAGGCGTCCACAGCGCCGTACAGCGCTTCAATGGAACCATGATAGTATTCGCCGTTCAGATAGCCGTACATCAGCGCGTTATCGGTAAACGCGGGCTTCATGATGTCGCTCTTGCCTTCCTTACAGGCTTCGGTATATTTGCTGATCGCTGCCAGCACCGCTTCATAATCCGCCACTTTGATCTTTTCCATGTTCATTTCCCCCCATGCATTGATTTGCGGTTGACTTTTTTGTCCCGCGCATCTATAATTATAGCCGGAATTATAAATTCCACAAGAACGCACTTTTTTGTGATATACTATCAAAAAGTATAGTATGGAGAGATCAGATGAACATTGAGAAGGTAAAAGGCTATCATTGCCCGGTGGAAGCGGCCATGGACGTGGTGGGCGGAAAATACAAGGCGTTGATCGTGTATGAACTGATGCACGGCACCAAACGGTATCACGAAATCGCCAGCGCCGTGCCCCAGGCCACGCCCCGGATGCTGAGCAAGCAGCTAAAAGAATTAGAAGAGGATGGGGTGATCAACCGCATCCTCTATCCTGTGGTACCGCCCAAAACAGAGTATTCCCTGACCGAAATGGGTCAAACCCTGGTGCCCATCGTGGACGCTCTGTGTAAGTGGGGCGAGCATTATTTTGAATTGGCAGGCGTCCCTGTTCCATGTGAATAACATACTAGCCCTTCATACAGCTACCGCTGGCAGCATCTTGCCAGCGTTTTTTCTGTGTGCAGCGATACCCATTAGAGCAGGAACAACCCTTGGAGTATAAGGGCTGGCAGAGCATGAAAGCGCGACCTCTGATCTTTGCATCGTGTCCTGATTGAAACGGGTAACACGAGTAGCATCCTGCCATGACAATCGTGTACGCATGGCTTTTTTGCTTCAAAGGCGCATGTACTGCCATTTTTTCCATGGACGAAAAGAAAATTTTTTGATCTTCTCTAAAAACAGTTCCGCAAACCCACCCTTTTTTCTCCTATAGTTGAGAGGGTATATTTTGCCTTGCCGTCATACGCTGATTTTGGGCTTTTCCACATTGGGAAGGCCCTTTTCTTATGCCTTCTCATGTCATTCTCACCGATTCCAAGAGATTCTCATTAATTCTATGAAAAATCCTGAGAATATTACCATCAAAGAAAGGAGTTTCCCATGCGTACCCACACAAGAAGTCCTCCCTCCACTCTCAATCCCGGTTCCCTACAACTGAATAAGAAAATTCAAGAGGAGAATATGCTATGAACACCATATTTCTTGAATCTTTTGCGATCCGCGTACAGATCGTTGAACGTAAACCCCATACCCACCATAACGAAAATCACCAAACGATAAAAGGAGTTGTATTCTTATTTATATCCAACAGAAATCCCAGAGCCCCATCTATATCACCAGGCGCATTGGCGGCACAAACTATCGTGTCCGCGCCTATGTTCAGCCGGAGGAAAAAGAGAATATGGAATCCCGGCTTCTTCGCATGATCCAGAATAAAATGGATTTTACAAACAATGGCCCAAACACCAGCTTCCAAAAAGGCTTGTCCTGTGGTACAATGAATGTGCCACAGATGAGCTGTCCAGCCTGAAAGGAGTTCACTCATGAACAACAACAGGCAGACAGATACTTTGATTACAGCTTTATATGAGCGTCTTTCCCGGGATGATGAACTGATCGGCGAAAGCAACAGCATCCAGAATCAAAAAATCTACCTTGAGAGCTATGCGAAAGACCATGGCTATGAAAACTGTGTCCATTATACGGATGACGGTTGGTCTGGCGGCAATTTTGAGCGCCCCGCATGGAAGCAGCTGGAGGCGGATATTGAGGCTGGCTTGGTTGGCACGGTGATCGCCAAGGATTTGAGCCGTATCGGGCGCGATCATCTGCGAATGGGCTTTTATACGGAGATTTTCTTTCCGAAGTTTCACATCCATTTCATCGCCATTGGCAATGGAGTGGACAGCGATGTTGAAAGCACCGTTGAGTATTCGCCCTTCATCAATCTGCTCAATGAATTTTACCTTCGGGATTTCAGCCGGAAGCAGAAGGCGGCTTACCAGGCCAGATCCCGGACGGGGATTCCCACCACGAACCTGGAGATTTACGGATACAGGAAAGACCCGGAGCAGAAGCATCATTGGCTGATCGACGAGGAGGCTGCCGCTGTCGTGCGCCGCATTTTCCAGCTTGCGGTGAACGGAAAAGGCCCCAGCCAGATTGCCGACATTTTGCGGGATGAGCAGGTGGAGCGTCCCTCCGTCTATCTTGCCAAGCAGGGCATTGGCAATCGGAGGAATACCACGGACATGGATCGCCCGTATGATTGGTCATGCACTTCGGTTTCTCAGATCATTGCCCGGATCGAATATATGGGCCACAGCGTGAACTTCCGCTACAAAAAGGAATCCTATAAGAGCAAGAAGATCACGCTGACGGCCCCGGAGGACTGGGTGATCCTGGAGAACACCCATGAGGCCATCATTGATCCCGACACCTGGAAGCTGGCACAGCAGACGAGGAAAACTGTCCATCGCACGGACAAGACCGGCATTGCCAATCCGTTCACGGGGTTGGTGTTCTGTGCGGACTGCGGGGCGAAGATGTATAATCATCGAGGACACCCTAAACCCAACAAACCGGATGAAAGCGTTGATCCCATTTCTGGGTTGTTTCCCAATGATCATTATGAGTGCTCCACCTATACCGGCACTCAGCATCATGTGGAAAAGGAATGCTGCCTGCATTATATCAATACCAGGGCGCTCCGGGCGCTGGTATTGGATGCCATCAAAACGGTGAGCCAGTATGCCATCGCCAATAAGGAGGAATTTGCCCAACGGGTGCGGCAGGCGTCGGAGATCCGGCAAAGCCAGGAGGCGAAGGAACTGAAGAAAAAGATCGCCAAGGCGCAGAAGCGCAGCGCTGAACTGGATGGGCTGATCAAAAAGCTATACGAATCCTATGCCTTGGAGAAGATTTCAGAGGAACGCTTCGACACGCTGATTGCGGAATATGAGCGGGAACAGAAGGAACTCAAGGCGATAGCGGAAACGGATCAGCAGGAGCTGGCAGCCTATGAATCCGATACGGAAAAGGTCAATCAATTCCTGACGCTGGCGAAGAAGTACACCGATTTTTCGGAACTGACGCCGCAGATGATCTATGAATTTGTGGACAAAATCCTGGTTCATGCTCCGCAGAAGATCGACGGGGAGCGGACGCAGGAGGTCGAAATCCACTTGAAGCACATCGGGAATTTTGAAGCGCCTGCATCCGAGCCTGATCCTGCTGTTCTGGCAGAGGAAGAAAAGAAGCGCAAGCGCCGGGCGTATGGCCGGGAATATCAAAGGAAGCGCCGGGAAAGGCTGGCAGCGCCAGCAACCCAACCGCAGGAAACTGAGGAAAAAACCGCATAACCTCCGGGAGGACAGTCAATAGGCTGCCCTCCCATCTTTGACGGTACACGCTTGTGTGCCGTTTTTCATTATGCGCAACGCCGGAGCCGGGTCTCAAAACGAGGAAAACGAAGTTTTCCGTCTCGGCGGGCCCCGAATGGGAGCACGCCGAGCGTTTGGATGCCAGAAGGCAAAGATCGGCAACCTAAAAAAGTTTGTGGACGCCTTCCATTTCCTGAAGGAAAATCAGATTTTCACCGTGGAGGAATTGGAAAGGCAGACCCATGAATTATCCGCTGCAGTGGATGATCTTGTGGCCCAATCCAAGGCCAATACAGGCCGGATCAAACAGCTTGACAATATGATCACTTTTGCCGAGCATATCCGCCGCATCCAGCCCATCATCGACCAGATGAACGCTATCCATTGGAAAGGCAGCCGGGAAAAGTTCCGGGCCGCCCATCGGCAGGATATTGATTTGTACTACACTTCCCAGCGTATCCTGAAAGAAAAACATGGCGTAAAGAAGATCGACATTCCCGCCTGGAAAAAAAAACAGGCTGCC
>JAFUFC010000106.1 GCA_017470095.1 Clostridia bacterium
CTGCTGTGCTGGCTGCTGACGGACAAGACCATGGCCATCAGCCGGACGTATCTGACCAATGTACAAATCGTGGAGCCCTTCGTCTGGTGCTACGCTGATGGAAACAGCATCTTGTACGCCGCCCTGGTAATGATGCTGATGCTGTCCGCCTTTCCCCGCATTGATACGCCCGCCAGTTACCTGATCTTCCGTACCACAAAGCTAAATTGGCTCATCGGGCAGATCATCACCGTGTTCGTGCTGACCTTCGGCTACTGCCTGATGATCCTGCTGTCCTCCATGGCGATGTGCATCGGCTGTAATGTGTTCACGGCGAACCATTGGAGCGAAACCGCCACCATGCTGTCTTTTTCGCCCGCCACCTTTGAAGTGGCCCTGACCGTGATGCGCAAGACGGTGAAGCTCACCACCCCCTGGAACTGCTGCTACCAGATTTTCGGGCTGCTGTTCCAGTATGTGCTGCTGCTTTCCATGATCCAACTGCTGTTCACGGTGCTGAAAAGCAAAAAAGCGGGCGTCATCGCGGCGCTGGTGCTGAACTTCGCCGGATTCGTGCTGACGCCGGACCGGTTCATGACCTGGCTGAACCTGCCCACGGAAATGCGGTATTACGCCAACCTGCTGTCAGCCTGGCTGTCGCCGCTCCAGCACGCCACCTACACCATGCACAATTTCGGCTACGACCTGCTGCCACGGCTGCACGTTTCCTATTTGATCCTGGGCGGGGGCACGGCGCTGATGATCGCTTTGTCCATGCTCAAAATGCGTTCTTTCCAATTTAGCTTCACAGGAGGTTTTTCCGATGAGTGACATCGTGGTGGACGTGCGGAATATTAGCAAAGCCTTCGGCAAAGAACAGGTATTGAAAAATGTTTCCCTGCAATTGGAGGAGGGAAAAATCCACGGCATCATCGGACGCAACGGCAGCGGGAAAACGGTGCTGATGAAGTGCATCTGCGGCTTCCTGCGGCCTACTGTCGGCGCGGTCAAAGTGTTCGGCAGAATCATTGGTACAGATTGTGATTTTGCCCCGGATACAGGGATGCTGATCGAAACGCCGGGCTTTTTGTCCCACGAAACGGGCATGAACAACCTGAAATGGCTTGCAAAACTGGGAAAAGGCGCAAGCAAAGAACGGATCAGCGAACTGATCCGCATGGTCGGGCTTGACCCTGCCATGAGAAAGAAAGTCGGACAGTATTCCCTGGGGATGCGCCAGCGCCTGGGCATCGCCCAAGCCCTGCTGGATGATCCCGCCCTCCTGATCCTGGACGAACCCATGAACGGCCTGGACAAAACCGGTGTCAAGGACATCCGTGCCTTGCTGCTTTCCCTTAAAGAGCAGGGAAAAACCATCCTGCTGGCCAGCCATTTTGCCCAGGATATTGATGAGCTTTGCGATACTGTACACAAAATGGATCAGGGCGTCATAAACGGAGCCTAATAAAGTATATCGTTTTCATGGATGAACCTTGTTTTGCTGATAAACGGCCAAAGCCAGACGCTCGACGCAGAGCAAAGGCTGTCATATAGGGAAGTGAAATAAATGGCGGATGGTATTTGGCTGCCTTGTCCCGTCTGTAATCGAAGGACAAGAATTCAAGTACATGAAGATACAGTGCTGATCCATTTTCCTTTGTATTGCCATTGGTGCAGAAAGGAAAGCCTGGTCAACCTATTCAACTTGAAACTGTATACCGTTCAGAAATGAAATAAGCCTGCATTCCCTTTACGACCGGCAATGCAGGCTTATTTTCTGGACAGTGTATATCCGTTTTCTCCGCGTGATGATGCAAGAAAGATCAAGGCCATGTTCATGATGGATTGGGCTTCGCTTTCTGAACAATCTTTCAGGACTTCAAACAGCTGATATAAAGTTGGCGCAGCTTCAGCCTGTTCATGATTGAAAATTATTCTCGCATCTATTTTCAATACTCGGATTAGTGGATAGATCGTGCTGAATTTGGGATTTGTTTCGCCTTTCTCGATCTTGATGATGGTTCTTTCCTCAATGCCTGATTCATTTGCAAGCTGCTCTTGTGTCCATCCCAAATGGGTTCGGGCACGGCGAATAACTCCTCCCAGAATCTGTACCTGATCCTGCATTACGCTTCACCTCAATGTGTATTCTACAATGAAATGGCGTAATTTTGAATGTACGACAATTCACTTGAATATGATGTATAATACAGATAGGGTGATGTGATTGAGAGGCAAAGTGCCTTGGTATGGAACTGATTTGGGTTTTATCTCCCAAATGAAAGCCTCTTTATACTCTCGGATGATGTTCGCTTCACCCTGACCGTTTCTCCATCTGAAATCGGCTTCAGATTTGTTTCAAATGCCAGCTGCTCATGCAAAAAAGCGGCGGGCATTTTTCTATGCCCGCGCACCACCTTTGCATTGGCCAGAATCAGGACAAGTTTGGTCCTGCCCTTTAAGAATATCAGCCATTACAATGACGGTGGTGATGCAAATGGATCGAGAAGTATTTATCCAGCGGCTGCGGCAGCTGCGGGCCGATTGGAGATTGTCCCAGGTCGAATTGGCAAACGCATTATGCGTCAGCCGCTCCTGCGTGAGAAACTGGGAGCTTGGGGACAGTACGCCCACCATGGAAATGCTGGCGGATATTGCCCTGTTTTTCCGGGTTTCGGTGGATTATCTGCTGGGCCTGGATGAACGGACTTGTATTCAAATTAACTTTCTGTCAGATCGTGCTGTTTCCGCTATCAGCGACCTGGTTCGGACACTGGAAGAAGAAAACGCCGGGATCAATAAAAAAACAAACAAGTAACAGCTGTATTCTCAGCTGAAAGCACCTTGAAAACTGCACACACGGTGTTACAGGTACAGTTCCCCATGGAGCGGAGCGAGGGCAGAGCGGCGCGGCGATGGCAGTGCCGGAGCGATCAACGCATCTGCCCAGCTTGCTGTGGCAGGCAGGCGCGCCAGGATGCTTCATGGGTATAATGAGACTTCCTCACGGCTCCAGAAGACTGGGAAGGAGTCCCTGCGGTATACGACAGCTCGAAAGAACATCGGTACAGCGGGGCTATGTTATGGCGGAGCCGGCCATAGCCTGTAACTCCCCCTTGCCGGGGACGCATGGCAAATACGGCAAATCATATTCTTACCAGAACAGGAGATGCAGCGCAAATGCCTGAACGCATAGAGCAAGAAAGCTATACCTATCAAGTCAGCAAAGTGAAATTCGTTGTTACACCTATATACAAGCCGTCAGGAGAGTCCGTTCGGGATATACTGGAAAAACTGATCCTGACCGAGATCGAAATCCAAAAACCGCCTTGACATTGTTGATTATGGCAGTCATCCATGTTATGATCCATGTGATAGATCCCTTTTGTTTGACTGCTGGAAAGGAGGACGTTTTGAAACAGTCAAACAGAAACACAACTGCCGGCACGGCCGCGCTGTATTGCCGGCTGAGCCGGGATGATAACATGGATACGGAATCCAACAGCATCCAGAACCAAAAGAAAATCCTGCAAAAAGCCGCCAGGGAAAAAGGCTACACCGACACCATCTTCTATGTGGACGACGGGATCACCGGCACGACCATGAAGCGTCCCGCTTTCCAGGATATGCTGAAAGGCATCGAAAAGGGGTATATCACAGCGGTATTTGTGAAGGATTTGTCCCGCCTGGGCCGCAACTACATTGAGGTCGGCAAGCTGACCGAAGAATTCTTCCCGGAGCATGATGTGCGTCTGATCGCCGTTTCAGACGGCGTGGACAGCGATGAAGGAGAAAACGAGTTCACTCCCTTTCGGAATATCATGAACGAATGGTTTGCCAAGGATATTTCCAAGAAGCACCGGATCGTGAACAAGCTGAAAGGAAATTCCGGGATCCCGCTGTCACCGCCGCCGTATGGCTACATGAAGAATCCGGAAAAACCGCAATTCTGGATCATTGACCCGGAAGCCGCTCCGGTGGTGCGGCGCATCTTCCAGATGGCGCTGGATGGATACGGCTTGCAGGAAACCGCGGCAGCTCTGCAAAGGGACGGCCTCTACAGCCCGTCCTTCTACTGGTACAGTAAAGGCATAGGCCGGTGCGGGAACGTCAATGCCCTGGAGCCTACCAAATGGCGGCATACCACCATCCGGCAGATCCTCAGCAATCAGGAATACTGCGGCGACGTGATCAACTTCAAGACCTATTCCAAATCCTACAAGATGAAAAAACGCCTACCGAACCCCGAAGAGAATTGGGCAGTTTTCAAGGACATTCATGAGCCGATCATTGAACGGGCCACCTGGGAAAAGGTACAAAATCTGAAGGCTGGAACCAGACGAAAGCGCTGTACGGTGACGCAGGAAAGCAATGTGTTCTCTGGTATTCTGAAATGCCCGGAATGCGGAGGGAACCTCAATTTCCACTTCAACCAGGGCAATCACAGCATTCGGTATTTCAATTGCAGCAACTACAACATCGGACTGAAGAAGTGCACCTGCACCCACTATATCCGGGTCGATTTTCTGGAACAGGTGGTTTTGCAGGAAATCCACCGTCTGACCCGATTCGCCGCTTACTATGAGGATGATTTCCTGAAAATGATTATGGGCAAGTTTGCTGCCGCTGCGGCAGATGAGCAGTCCAGGAAAAAGCGGGAACTGCAAGCACTGATCGTCCGGGACAAAGAGTTGGACACGCTCTTTGAACGGATGTACGAAGATAATATTTCAGGAAAAATCGACGATGCCCGGTTCATGAAAATGTCCAAACGGTATGAGAATGAGCAGCAGGAAATCGCGGAAAAAGTCAAATCATTGCGGCGCGATTTGAAAGATGTCAGCACGGAGCAGACGGATGTGCAGCATTTCCTGGACGCCATTCATCGCTATACCGACGCCACAGAGATTACCCGCTGCATGGTGGCTGAATTGATCGACCATATCGATGTGTACCACCAGGAGAAACAGAACGGCGTCGCCACCCAGCGGCTGACGATCTACTATAACTGCATTGGCTCTTTCTCCGTCCCGGATCGTCAGGGAATTCCTGAACCCAGCATCCTCATGGAAACACGGAAAGGCGTAGCCCTGCAATATGTCCCCGCAAAGACCTGGACATAAAAAGAGTGTCCTTACGGATTCTCAGATCCTATAAGGACACTCGGCATGGTGCGGGAAACAGGACTTGAAGCGTCCCCGGGCGATAAATTTGAAACAATATAAGTGCCAAAAAGCCTTATTTTTCAACGATTTCTGACAATATGAGATAATTTGGGAAAATCGTGAAAAACGCCAATTACATTCACAATTACATTCAAATTACATTCAGAAAGTGGCTCTTTCAACACTTCCAAGAACGAGCACCTGCAGTTTGAGCATGGAAGATTTTTATTAACTCGCTCATGATGAGAGCTTCATTGTTCTTTCTAACAAGGCAATCAGGGAATCAAAAAGCTCTGAGAAAAAAGTCGGGTTTTTACAAACAGGTTGTATAGATCATGCGGAAAAATCTATACAACCTGTTTGTTTTCATATTCTTGTATTCGTTATAAAATACGATTGGGATGGGTAAGCTGCCACGGTCACTTATCTAATTGTGCCGGAACATTTGGAGTGACCATGAACCTTGACAACTTCATACTCATCTTCTAAGCTGCAGAGGTGACCATTGAGATGTATATCAGGATACAAGGAGTGCAGGAAAAAATCGCCCGCCGGATATTGCACCGACGGGCTTGGAAGTTTATTATTTTACGCAATCCTCTACTGCGGCAGCTCCAGCCCGGCGACCACAGGTGGCATACAGACCCAGAGAAGCCCCGAGCATATAGTTTTCATTGTAGAAATAACGGTTGCTCATTTCCCCAGCGGCATACAGACCGGAGATCACGGAACCATCAGCTTTTAGCACTCGCTGCTGCAGGTCGGTCTTGACCCCACCAGTAGAGCCGAAGGTAGTGGGTGTCCACTGTACAGCGTAGAAGGGAGCATCAGTAAGCGCTACCATGTTGTCAGCTGCCTTGCCAAACTGACTATCTTCGCCCGCCTCGCAAAGGGCATTGTAGGCGTCATAGGTTTCCTTCAACGCAGCGGCGTCCACACCGATTTCCTCCGCCAAGGCTTCGATGGTATCAGCTTTGTAAACAACGCCTGCTTCAACGCCTTGTTCCAGCACAGCAGTTACTTCATCGTTGGAAGCATCGTAGATGTAATAAAAAGGTGCATTGCCGTCTTGAATCATATCAGAAGCCAGACCATCCACATAGGAACCGGCTACGGCAGCGGAATCCTCACCGCGTTTATAAACCACAGCGGATTCAGAGGCAAAGCGCAAAGCTTTGCTGTTCACGCCCAACTGGGCGGCAGTGGTCAGTTTGGAAGCATCGATTGCCTTGGATACTTCGGGAGCTACCTTAGCGTTCCACAGAGCGGAGAAGAAAGAATCGAATACTTCAGCGCCAACTTTCTCCGCCATAAGCAACCCGTCACCAGTAGAGCCCGAAGCAGCACCGGAAACTACACCTGCTTGATGAATCTTGGGAGAATACTGAGAAACCAATTCTTCATTCTGGGAAATACCACCGGTGGCAAGGATGACGGCTTTCGCAGTGAAGGTAATCGTAGCGTCCTTGGTTTCAGCCACAGCACCGATAACTTTTCCGCTTTCGTCCGTTACAAGTTCAATAGCCTTCGTTTCAGTACGCACATCTACACCGGCTTTTTCCAGCATTTCCACCATCTGCGCAGCCATGCCCGCGCCAGCTTTCACATGCTTGGCAACAGGATAAGCGCCGCCATCAAAACCCATGTAAGGCGCTTCCTCAAAGGTTACACCGCTTTCAGACAGCCAGTCAACAGTTTTGCCAGTGTCACCCACGACACTTTCCCAGCGCTCCCAATCAGGATAGCCGGATTCTACGCCGGAATACGCCATGTGCGCTTCCCACGCTTTACGGAAGTCATCAAGCGAATCGGCCACGTTCGCGCTGTCGAAGATGTCAGCATCACAGGCAATCAGATAACCGCCAGCAATTGCCAACGTCCCGCCGGTAGCAGCGTTCTTTTCGATCAGGGTAACCTTCGCTCCCTGCTGTACGGCTTCCAGCGCGGCAGCCATGCCAGCCATGCCGCCGCCAATGACCAGGATTTCGGTTTCTTCTTGCTGTTCCGCTTTTTCTGCGGTAACAGCTTCCACACTGCGCAGCGCTTCCACATCGCCGCCAGCCTGAGCTACGGCATCCGCCACAGCCGTCAAGATGGCATTGCTGGTGTTGGTAGCGCCGGAAACGGTATCCACCGCCAGGCTCTGCTGGGCTACGATATCCGCAGGGATGCGCTCGATAGCGGGATCGGATACACCGGGTGTTTCCGCGTGTTCGGTCACTTCTACGCTGACGATCTGATCGCCAGAGAAGGTGACGGAGACTTTGACTTCGCCGTTGTTGCCAGTGCCGACGCCTTCATAGGTGCCGGCATTGTAACCATCGGCGAAAGCGGCAGCAATGCCGCAGGTCATCACCATGATGACAGCCAGGATGAGAGACAGTACCTTTTTCATGTAGGATTCCCCTCTCCGCTCTGATAGAGCATTTATTTAACCAGTGAATGCTTTCACTGATTATTCAAAGATAATAATGCTGTTCCGCGCCTACTGTGGTTTCTTCGGAATGCCCAGAGTACAGTCGGGTATCATACGGCAAGGATAGGATGCACCGCCGAATGCTTTGCATCAGTTGCTTTCCGTTCCCGCCGGGATACTGATCGTTGCCGCGGCTGCCCTTGAAGATGGTATCCCCAACAAAAGCAATGCCCTGCTTTTCATCATAGAAAATGACCGAATCCGGCGTATGCCCTGGTGTGTGGATGACCCGCAGGGTACAGGATGGATTGCTATCCAGACGGAAGATTTCTCCGTCCTGAAAATGCTTTGCGCCTTGTACTGTCATATCGCAATGGCAATACCGGGACAGGTTCAAGTGGGTATTGGTCAGATAGGCTTCTCCCGCTTCGTGGATATAGACGGGTATATCTTCTTCCTCCCGGATGGCGGCAATTCCGCCAATGTGATCGAAATGCCCATGGGTCAGCAGGATCTTTTCAATGACCCAACCCCGCTCTCGGCAAAGCCGCATCAATGCATGTCCCTGCGCTCCGGGATCGATCAGAAAGCCATGCTTGGTTTCATCATCCACCCATACATAGCAATTTACCTCAAAATAGCCCTTTACGGGCACACAGGCGATCATGCCTTATGATCTGCGATCCGGCAGCCCTCCGGCCCGCAGATCATCCCTTCTTCCTGAGTTTGCTGTTCGGATTCCATGGCCTTGCGGATGGCCTGTTCCATGCTCTCCACCGGCAGCGCGCCGGGAATCGCCAGCTGATTGTTCAGCACAAAGTAGGGCACGCCCCGCACGCCATACCGGGCCGCTTCCCGTTCATCCAGCCGCACGTCCATGGCAAATTGATCGGAAGCCAGCAGGGCTTTCACGGTCTCCGCGTCTATGCCTTCTTCTATTGCGATCCGCAGCAGCACATCGTGATCGGCCAGTTCAAGCCCTTTGGCAAAATACGCCTTGTAGAGCCGTTCTGACAGCCGGTCGGTCAATTCCTCATCGCCGGATTGCTGGGCCAGCTTGGTCAGCCGGTGGGCATCAAAGGTGTTCGTGTAACGAGTTTCTGCATAACGGAAATCCAGCCCGGCATCTCTGCCCATCTGGGAGATTCCGTCGATGCGCTGCTGCGCACCTTGAATGGATAGGCCGTATTTCTTTGCAAAACGATCCACGGTTGCGCCGGTATAAGTCTTACTGGCATCGGGATCCAATTCAAAGGCTTTCATTTCCACTTCGATCTGATCTTCCAACCCCAGGTTGTGAATGGCCTGTTTCAGATAGGTTTCGCCAATATAGCAATACGGACAAGCGTAATCGGACCAATAAATTATCTTCATGTTCTTGCCTCCTTCATAAATAGAACACGTTCCATTTGCAATTCTACACGAACTGTGCTATGATGTCAAGGAGAAATTTAGAACAAGTTTTATTTTTCTAGGAGGATGTATGAAAAAGAGCGGACGGCCCGGAAAAAACGAAATCAACCGGGAATGTAAGGATGCTATTTTGAACGCAACGGTTGATTTGATCGGCAGCATCGGTGCTGATGTGGTGACGGTGCGAAAGGTATGCGAAAAAGCCGACGTTTCCATCGGCACGTTTTATCATTATTTTTCGGACAAGAATGACCTGATGATGGCCTTTGTGCGGGAAGAATCCTTCGACGGCTTTGATCTGCAAACACCGCTGACCGATATTGCCGGGCGCATCACTGAACTGTACATGCACCTGATCGACAAATACCAGGAGTTAGGCCGGGATTTTATGAAGCGCTTTTATACGACAGACAATCAGGCCCTCTCTGCCTACCTGGACGAGGAAAACGGCTGCTTTGCCCCCGGCACGGTGATGGCCCGATCAGAAAAGGAAATGCGGGATGCCATTGTCCATGGTATCCTGCCTCCTGACCTGAATGTTCATCAAACTGCCATGGATGTATGCACGATCGTGAAAGGGTGTGTGTTTGAATGGTGTCTTACCGAAGAACGCATGGATGTTCAAAGTACATTGTCACGAATCCTGCAAAAATATTTATCTGATTGTTGTCCCCAGAATTGACGTAAATAAACAGGGAATAATAAACTGAGTTTTTATGATGACTCTGCTGAAATGGATTCATCTCGACAACCAGAAATTTGTGCTCATTCCTTTTTCGCGGACTTCCTTACTTCTTCATGGTAAAAATAGTTGCAGACTACAGGTGGTTCGCCGAAGGGTGCCCGATGTTGGTCGTCATCGCGAATATACAGCATACCTTCTTTGGCTGTGTACTCCCTAATCATCTGATCCAACTCCGTCCAGTAAGTGCGGCTCTTCTTCGTATAGATCTCATGGTACAGATCATCCAATTCAGGACGATGTTCATGTACCCAGTCAAGAATCCGTTTTTTGTAATCCCCACGTAAATTCAGGTTCTCCAACCAGACAAGGTTGCACTGCCCCTTGGCTCGCTCGATGATTTCGATTACATCCGTGATACCGGGGAAAATGGGAGAAATGAAGCAGGTCGACTGGATGCCTGCCTCATAGAACTTCCGCATAGCCTCCAGTCTTCGCTCAATGCTGACGGCACGATCCATCTCTTTGCGGAAGTTCTCGTCCAGCGTGTTGATCGACCAAGACACATGGGCGCTGGGGAACTGCCTGATCAAATCGAGGTCGCGTAGAATCAGATCAGACTTAGTAGAGATACTGATACTGATCCCCGTATCTAAAAGCTGCTCCAGCAGGGCGCGGGTACGTCCGTATTTGGCCTCCAGCGGCTGATAGGGGTCAGTAACTGAGCAAAAAAACGCTTCCTTCCGGGCGGGCTCCGTAACACAGTATTAGGTTCCAAGCGACGAAAACGTAATGTTTTCAAGGCTCACGGCGTGATTTCGGTCACGCCGTTTGCTTTGCCATCAGTTCATGGATCGGGATAAAACCGATGCCGTTGTACTCA
>JAFUFC010000107.1 GCA_017470095.1 Clostridia bacterium
AAGTTGAGTATGATGAAAAGTCTGTGGACAAGGAGCTTTTTTGTCTCAACGGCAGGAAAAGTATCAAGTGAGACAATCAAAAAATATGTAGAAAATCAAAAGAAGAAATATGTATGAAAGAGAGATTTATAGTACAATATCGGCTCAAAATGCAGCCATATCAGAAAAATATCTTGAATAAGCGGTTTGAGATTGGCAGGAGAATTTATAATGCTCTAGCGCATGTAACATTGAATCGCTATCAAGAGATGAAAAAGCGCAAGGATTATCGAAAAGCCCTTGAAGAACGAGATTTTAAGATTGTCAACAAAATTCGGCAGGAATTTGGCTTTAGCGAATACTCATTTCATAGCCTTGTGAAGCAAATGCAGCAGCATTTTAAATGCCATATTGACAGTAACACCGCCCAAAAAATAGCAACAAACCTCTGGAAGGCGTACGAGAAGGTATTTTATGGCAACGGCAAGAAAATCCACTTCAAAAAATATGGCACGTTCGACAGCCTGGAAGGCAAAAGCAACAAAAGCGGAATACGCTTCAAAGATAATCATCTCGAATGGCTATCCTATGTATATAGTTAGTAAGAACTAACCATGTACCTTCATAAAAGCCCGACTGGGCGGGCTTTGCAGTTAGAAAAATCTAACTGCAAATATTATTCTATCTTTTTTTTGCCCATCTGTCAAGCCCTTTATGCAAAAAACATGATAATAGGGAAGGAAAGAAGCGGTAAAACGCCGCAAAAAAGCCCTGCTGTTTTATAGCAGGGCTGAACACGCAGCTTTTGCGCGGCATTGTGCGGGAGGGCAAGGCACACCCACATACAGGCCATCATTGCCGGGGCTGCTTGTTTAGGATTGTTCTTGGGGTCGGAGCATCGCTGCGGCCAGATCGTCCATGCCGTATTCTCCAGGCTGCTGGTCCGCGATGAAGGCGGCGGCCCGCAGAGCGCCCCGGGCGAAAATAGAGCGGTCCTGGGCAGCGTGGGTGAGGAGCACCGTTTCTCCCGGCCCATAAAAGCCCACCTCGTGTTCCCCGGCCACGGTGCCGCCCCGGATGGCGTGCAGGCCAATTTCCCGTTCCTCCCGCTTCTGGGTGCGTCCGTTGCGGCCAAAGACGGGGATGGATTCTTCCCGCCGCACGGCGTCATAGAGCAGCAGGGCGCTGCCGCTAGGGGCGTCAATTTTCTGGTTGTGGTGTTTTTCCACGATCTCAATATCGAAGCCAGCCAGCAGTTGAGAAGCCTGGGCGGCCAAGGTTCTGAGCACATGCATGCCAATGGACAGGTTGGCGCTGCGGAAGATGGCAATGTCCTTGGCCGCGTCCGCGATGGCGGCGGCGTCCTGCTCATTATAGCCGGTAGCGGCCAGCACTACGGCCAGGCCATGCTTCCGGGCGAATTCCAGCAAAGCGGGCAGCCCTTCTGGCCGGGAAAAATCCACGATTACGTCAATTTGGTTTTGGGCTGCGTCGTCCGGCACCAGGGAGAAGGAAGGATACACGGGGAAGGAAGTATCCTGCCGTGGGTTCACATCCACACCGGCCACAATTTGGTTTTCCTCTGCCAGAGCGGCAATTTGCCTGCCCATGCGGCCACAGGCACCGGATAGTAATATTTTGGTCATATCAGAGAATTCCTGCCTTTTGCATTTCTTGCTTTAGTTGCTTTTGATGTTCTTTTGAAAGCGGGGTCAGGGGCAGCCGCACTTCATTCTTGCAGATGCAAAGCATTGCTGCCGCAGCTTTCACGGGAATGGGGTTGACCTCTGTAAACAGGGCGTTGATCAGAGGCAGATATTGCACGTTCAGCGCCGCCGCTTCTTCGATGGGGGCGTGGGCCATGCGGACCATGACATCCGGAACAATATTGGCGGCAACAGAAATGACGCCCTTTCCGCCCACGGCCCGAAAAGGCGCGGTCAGCTCATCGGAGCCAGAATAAAAGACGATCCGATCGCCGCACAGGCGGATCATTTCCATGATCTGCGCCATGTTGCCGGAGGCCTCCTTCATGCCGATGATGTTTTCCTCATCAGCCAAGGCGTTCAGCGTTGCGGGTAGCACGTTCAGCCCTGTGCGGGAAGGCACGTTGTACACGATTACCGGCAGCGCTCCATCCCGGGCGATGGCCTGGTAGTGGGCAATCAGGCCATTTTGCGTGGTCTTGTTATAGTAGGGGGTGACGCACAGCTGGGCGTCCGCTCCCAGCGCCTTGGCCCGACGGGCCTTTTGAATCACGTCCAAAGTGTTGTTGCCGCCGGTGCCTGCGATGACGGGGACGCGGCCGGCCGTGGTTTCCACTACAATGGACAGGGCGCGCTCCCACTCATTTTCAGTCATGGTGGAGGGTTCCGCCGTGGTGCCGCAGGCGACCAAAGCGTCGATGCCCGCTTCGATCTGGGCATTAACCAGTTTCCGCAGGGCAGCCTCATCCATTTTTCCTCTTTTGAAGGGGGTCAACAGCGCGGTGGCGCAGCCTTCAAACAGTGGAAGGGTCATGGGTTACTCCTTTCTCTGGATATACCCCTGGGCGCACAATAGTTCGGCAGACAGCACGCCGCCGCCGGCCGCGCCCCGGAGGGTATTGTGGGAAAGACAGACGAATTTGTAATCAAAGATGGGGTCGGGCCGCAGCCGTCCTACCGTGACGCCCATGCCATGCTGGAAATCCCGGTCCAGCCGGGCCTGGGGCCGGTCCGGCTCGGTCATATACTGGATGAAGGGGGTGGGGGCGCTGGGCAGAGCCAATTGCTGGGCTACGGTGCGGTAATTTGTCCAGCGATCCAGAATTTCTTCCATTTCAGGTTTACGGTCAAAAGACACGCTGACGGCGGCAGTGTGGCCGTCGGATACCGGCACCCGCAGGCACTGGGCGCTGATCACCGGGGCGGCAGCCAATTCGATGGCATCTCCTGCTGCGTTCAATTCGCCCCAGATTTTCAGGGGTTCCTGCTCGCTCTTTTCTTCCTCGCCGCCAATGTAGGGGATCACGTTGTCCAGAATTTCCGGCCAGCGGTCAAAGGTCTTGCCTGCGCCGCTGATGGCCTGGTAAGTGCACACCGATACGGCCTTTAGGCCAAAATCCCGCAGGGGGGTCAGGGCGGGAACATAGCTTTGGATGGAGCAGTTGGGCTTCACCGCGATAAAGCCTCGCTTGGTGCCCAGGCGCTTGCGCTGGGCGGCGATGATGGGGGCGTGGCCTGCGTTGATTTCTGGAATCAGCATGGGCACGTCGGGGAGCAAGCGGCAGGCGCTGTTGTTGCTTACCACTGGGGTTTCCGCCTTGGCATAGCTTTCTTCCAATTCCCGGGTGGCCTTTTTGTCCATGGCCACGGCGCAGAAAACAAAGTCGCACTTTTCAGAAACGGTTTTCACGTCCGCGGCGTCCAGCACCGTCATCTCCGCTGCTTTTTCGGGGATGGGCCAGGAGAAAGCCCAGCGGCCCGATACCGCTTCCTTGTACGTTTTGCCCGCGCTGCGCCCGCTGGCGGCCAGGGCGGAAATTTCAAACCAGGGGTGGTCGCTCAGCAGGGTGATGAACCGCTGGCCCACCATGCCCGTCGCGCCAATAATGCCTACACGATACTTGTTCATTGCCGTCATCCTTTCTTGGGTTCATCCTATGCGGAAGGGGGGAATTTCGTTCAAAAATGCACTCGGCGGCGCAGCTCCTCGCGCATAGGCCGGTTGGCGTTGATAAAGAAAATAGCCAGAGAAACAAAGATGCAGGGGGCCACCACATAAGGCGACCACAGGAAGCGCGCGCCCTGGCCCTGGGCCAGGGAATGGAGCCATTCCACGCCCAGGCACTGCATTGCCACAGCAAAGAGCACGGCGCCCAGCAGCGTCAGCTTGTTGAGCTGATCCCGCCGGTACAGCAGCGTGATCAGCGCTATCATGGCGGTGCCCAGGGTGATGGCGGGCAGGGCAATGGGGAAAAACCAGCCGTCGCTGCCGCTGAGCTGTTCGGTCATAAACAAATACCCGTTCAGGCACACAAAAGAAGTGAGCATGGAAAGATACAATTTGTTCCTTGGCACCAGCAGTGATACCGCCGTTGGAACGAACAGCAGCACCAACGCCCCGGCGGCATAAATGCTCCAGTTGAGGCCGCCGCCCGTTAAGGCGTCGATCACTAAACACAGCGCCGCGGGCAAGAGCAAAAGCAAGGCTGCCCAGGTGAGCAGGTAGCGCTTATTGCGCTTCAATTCCTGCTCCGGCGTCCGCACGGGGTAGGCCCGGGGCGCATCTTCTCTTCGTGGCTCGGCCGGGTCGATTACCGGCGTTTTGCAAAGGGGACATTGCCTGACCCCTTCTTCCAGCTTCACGCCGCAATGCACGCAATAGGCCATCGCTTTAGTCCTCCATGTTGCTTTCTACCGCTACCGGCACACCTGCTTCCACCAGGAAACGCAGCACGGCCCGGGGCAGAGTAGTTTCCCGGATATTGCTGGAAAAGATCAGCCGCAGCTCGTTGCCGTTGGTGACGGAGGCGGCGTTGCACAGCGGCGTGGATGGGGAACCCAAATGGAATTCAAATCGGCGCACCAGTTTTTCCGCGCCGGTGGGCATGGCCGTTTTGCCCAGGTTGGACAGGGTGGTCGTCACCAGCGAATCGCCGGCCCGGCGGAACACCCCGCCAATCACCCAGTTTTTGACGGCCAAAGGCACCAGGCGCACCAGCAGATTCTTTTCATCGGCCACGTTGGTGGCAATGGTAGCGCACAACAGCTTGGGATTTACCTGGTAACGCATGAACGCGTGCACTTCCTGGGCAATTTCTTCAAAGGTGTAAACTCCCAGACGGGGATCGATGCCTGGGTTGACGAAAGTGGAAAAATTGCGCATGGTGGGCGCTGGATAAAAGGCGCGCATGTTTACCGGCACCGATACGCGCACAGGGCGCAGGCGCAGCCGCCTGTGCTGCTGCTGGTCCTGGTAGGCGCTCCAGAGCATCACGCTGACCAGGTACTCCGTCACGCTGACGCCCAGAGCCTTGGCCCGGGCCACAATGGCGTCGCAGGGCATCGAGGCGGCGATGATGTGCAGCGTATGGGGAATTTCCGGCGTGGCGGGGAAATGGTAAGCCGCGCCTTCTTTCCGGGAGATACGCACCTTCGGCAGCGGCATGCGCAGGAAGGCATCCTCTGTTTCCTGGCTGGTAGGGGGAAGGCGGACATCCAGCGCCCCATTGTCAAAGGCCACGCGCTTGCCGACCTGGCGCAGGTATTCCACCGTCAGGGTTTTGAGAAACGTCATGCCGCCGGAGCCATCCGTCAGGGAATGGAAAAACTCGGCGCTGATGCGCTTCCGATAATAAAATACCCGAAGCAGATATCCATTATCCTGCCGGAAATGGAATGGCATGCAGGGATGGCCTGTATCGGACCGTACAATGAGGGGAACATCAATTTCTTCCAGGTAGTACCAGAAGAAGCCAGTGCGCATGCGTACTTTTAAGGAAGGGAACCGGGGCAGCACCCGGTTGACGGCCTTTTGCAGCCGATCGGGGTCGATTTCCTCCTCCAATTCGGCAGACACCCGGAAGGTGCTGCTCCAGCGGGCGGTGGATACGGCAGGGTACAGTTTGGCCGCGTTGTCCAGCTTGAACCAGCGCTTACGCTTCATCATGCCCTGCTCCCCCCCTTATGAAGCATTATTATACCATGTTTTCCCTGAACCAGCAAGACAGTATGGAGTGGGAGCGCCGCCTGCGCGTTTTTTTCCTGCTTTTTTTGGAAATTTGGCGGTCTGCGCAATGATGGACGCAAAAAACCGCCGGCGAACCGGCGGTTATTTCTCCCTGGGATCAAAACCTAATTTCCCGTGCCTGATCAGCAATTATTCCTGTTCAGGGGCACCCACGGGGCAGGTATCGGCGCACACACCGCACTCGATGCACTTTTCAGCGTCGATTTCGTACTTGCCATCGCCTTCAGCGATCGCTTCCTGGGGACATTCGGCAGCACAGGCACCGCAAGCGATGCACGCATCAGAAATTTTGTATGCCATATCAATACACCTCCAAATATGATCGTGTCTCTCACGTCACAAATATCATAACATTATCGTGCAAAAAATGCAATAGGTATACACAAAATTTGGAAGAAATGCATAAAATATTATGAAAATTAAGTGCATTTCGTTCGTTAGAAAAATCTAATTTCACGGGGTTTTTCGGTTAGAAATATATAATTTAACCGTATATCGCAGGAGTTAATTTGTGTGAACAAAAAAATCCCACCGGATGAAAGGTGGGATCAAAGCATTTTGAAATAACCGCGCTGTCAATATCCATTTTCTTTGTTCACGGCATCGATTTCCGCTTTGCGCTGGATGTGGGCGCAGGTGGGGCAGGCCGTCAGCTTGGCAAATTCGCCGGAATCCAGCTCGCCGTAGGTGAAGGCGGACAGGGGAAGATAGCGGTTTTTGACGGAGGAGCAATTTTGGTTTTCATGGAAATACTTACCGCCGTTGGGGTTGTAGTACAGGGGAGTAGCATCGTCAGGATATTCCAGGAAGCGGCCGGTATCATCCCAGATGAGCACCTTTGTAAATTTTTTGATGTTATCCCACAGCCATTTCATGTTCTGGCCCTGCTCGTTCAGGGCTTTTTGCACCCGGACACAGCCGTGGCTGGCCTTGGAGCCCAGCATTTTCGCGGTGGAGGAATAATCCTGCCGGTTGGCAGGGGTGCTTTCGTTGCCGATATAGGGCACCTGGTGGATGGCGCAGCCGCCGTTGATCCGCATGCCGTAGGCGCACCACAGGTTGCCAGCCGCGAAGCCGCCCATCTTGCTGATCATGACAAATTCACCCGCGGGAGTCTCGTTCCAGGACTGGGTGGCGTTGTTGAGGCCGGTGGAGACCAGCAATTCGCCGATGATTTTGCCTTCGGAGAAGATGTACATCTTCTGTTCCAGCTTGTCGATCAGCAGGGCATAATCGGTGCGGGGTACAATGGTTTTGAGCAGGGAGGTTTTCACATAGCCCTGGATCAGGTCGTTGGTCACGCCGTAGCCCCGGCGGGATTTGCAGTTGGGGCCATAGGAGGAATTGTAGGCTTCCACCAGGGTCCAGCCATTGTCGAGGGTTTCCAGAATGTGCACGCCCTGGGAAGCATAGGTGATTTCGCCTACGATGTTTTCCGCTTTGGAGGAATTATCCGGGTTCTTGCGCAGGCGGTACACGTCCTTTTCATTGCCGTCAATGACGGTCATGGGCTGCATCATCACGTCCCAGATGGCTTCTTCGTTCATTTCGCCCAAAGGCAGTGTCCAGTAGTTGGTTTCCTGCTGCCCAGTAGTGACGGCACTGGGGATGACAAGCTTGGGCGTCGGCTTGGGCGTGGCGGTGGGCGCCGGCGTGGGGGTAATGGCGTGGGTGCGCGTCAGGGTGCTTTGCCGGGCCGTACCGGCGTAGCCCGTTTCATCGATCAGGCGCACCTGCACGGCGTAATCGCCATTGGGAATGGCTTCACCCTCGCATACGCCGTCCCAGGTCACGGTGGTTTCGCCTTGGCCGACTGCCTGTTCAATGATGGTGTGCCATTGCTCATCGCTTAATTTCATGCGCACTAACAGGGTGCCGGCCATGTTGGTTTTCACGGTCATCTGCCAAGGGGAATCATCCAGCAGGGCGTCCGAAGCTTGAACGGACAGCAATTGCGGGCTGGGCTGGCCAATGGACAGGTACTGACGCGCGGAAAGACCATTCTGGCTTAAGGCTAAATAATAATTGCCAGGGGCCACGGCTTGGCCATCCGCGCCGATGCCGTTCCAGGTCAAGTGGTTTTCTCCCTGGACTACGGCAAGGTTTTCCCGAATCACCGTGATGGTTTCTCCGTTTTCGTCGGTCAATTGCAGATGGGCGCTGCCATCTTCCGGTACGGAAAAACTGATGCGCTCCGTCTTGCCGGGGCGAATCACGTAAGGCACCACCTTCAGGGATAAATCTTCTCCCATGGCCGCAGCAGGCAGGGCCAGCAGAAAAAACATCAGAGGCCAAAAACGCTTCAACATGACGGAACTCCTTCAAAAAGCAGAAAAATAAACAACATTATAATACCACGTTTTCACAGGGTTGAAAAGGCAAAAATGTAACAAAAATGTAAACAAAAACCTTCCTCTCGCTTTTGGGGGGAAACAATGATATAATTAAATGTAAATAGAGTTTCCGGTGAAAGGATGGAAGGAACATGAAAAAATGGATGTGGGCGCGCTGCGCGGTCCTGCTTTTGCTGGCCCTGGCAGGGGCCGGACAGGCGGAGGAAATCACCGCCGCGGACCTGAAAGGGGTGATCGATACCAGCGTGTATGCCAATTTGTTTGACGTGCGGCCGTATGACGCGTATCAGCAGGGCGCGGTGCCGGGGGCGGAGTGCCTGCCGCTGGAGGAAATGAAGGATGCTATTCAATCCATCCTGGACCAGGGCTTTAACAACATGACGCTGAACGTGTATGTCTATGGAGAAACAGAGGAAGAAGGCAGGCAGGCCGCGGATATCCTGGCGGGGCTGGGTTTTACCCATGTATATTATCTTTCTTCCATTCATGCCTGGGAGGGCGAACTGGTCAAGGCCGGGCAGGTGCTGGGCGATTTGAACACCCAGGATCTTTCCGGCCAGATGGTGGACGCTTCTCTGATCGAAGGAAAAAAGCTGGTGATGGTCAATGTGTGGGCCACGTACTGCAATCCCTGCATCAGTGAAATGGCGGGCCTGGGCAATCTGGCCCGGGAGTTGGCAGATGAAGGCGTGATGATCCTGGGCTTGGTGAGCGATTGCTCCAATGGCGATCTGTCGCCCAAGGAGGAACAGGTGAATTTGGCCCGGCAGATCATCCAAATTACCGGCGCGGATTATCCCCATATCCTGCCGTCCCAGACCATGATGCGTAATGTGATCAGCCAGATTCAGGCTGTGCCCACCACCTTCTTCCTCAATGGGGAGGGGGTGCTGGTAGGCCAGGTGTATGTGGGGGCCCGGGAGGAAGCGGATTGGAAGCAGATCGTGGAAGATACGCTGGCGGCGCTGCAATGAGCAGGCGAGAGAAAGGAACCGCCTGGCTGCGGGCCCACGGCGGCTGGATGCTGCTGGGAATGGGGGTGGCGTTTGTGATCATTGGGCTTCTGCGGAAGGAGCATCTGATGATCCTGGAAAAGGCCATCCGCATCTGCCTGGAATGCATTGGTATCGGGTGAACGCCATGGAAAAGAAGAAACGCCGCTTTTCCTTCCGGCTGGCTGTGCAATTGGCCTTTACGGCCCTGAGCAACGGCTATATTACCGGATTCATGAAGGGTAAAATTTATCAAGGGCCCTTGAAGCAGCTATGCCTGCCGGGGCTGAACTGCTATTCCTGCCCCGGCGCGTTGGGCAGCTGTCCTATCGGGGCACTGCAGGCGGTGATCGCCAGCCGAAATTTCTCCATGAGCTATTATGTGCTGGGCTTTTTGATGATGGTGGGCGCCTTGGGCGGAAGGCTGGTGTGCGGCTTTTTGTGCCCCTTTGGGCTTGCACAGGATTTGCTGCACAAAATTCCGCTGCCTCGAAAAATGAAAATCCGCCGCATCCCGGGGGAAGGACGGATCGGGTATCTGCGCTACGGCGTGCTGCTGGCGTTCGTGGTGCTTTTGCCCATGCTGGCGGTGAACATCATCGGCCAAGGCGATCCCTGGTTTTGCAAGTACATCTGTCCTTCCGGCACCCTGATGGGCGGCGTGCCGCTGGTGATGCTGGGTCAGGGCTTTAGAGATGCCGCCGACACGTTGTTTGATTGGAAGCTGATGGTGCTGGTTTTCTTTGCCGTGTTCTCTATTGTGTATTACCGGCCTTTTTGCCGCTTCCTGTGCCCTTTGGGGGCCATTTACGGCCTGACCAACCCCGTTTCGATCTATCGCTACCGGCTGGTGGAGGAACGCTGCACCCACTGTGGAGCATGCCGCCGGGCCTGCAAGCTGGGCATCGACCCGGCGAAAGCGCCCAATTCGCCCCAATGCATTCGCTGCGGGGAGTGCGTCAAAGCTTGCCCGCATCACGCGCTTTTGCCCACTGTGGCAGGGAAAACCTGTGACAGGGGATGCGAAACCTGCGGAAAGTGTAAGCAGGCTGGATGAGGAAACGATACAAATTAAAAGGTGTTCCGGGATAATTGTGGCCTGGAACACCTTTTTTCTCAGAAATTCAAGCCGTCGTCAGAAAATGGGCGTGGTTGCTCTCTTCCCGGGCGCAGGCGGCGATATTCATAGCATGGTCGGCCACCCGCTCCAGGTTGGTGAGGGTTTCCAAATAAATCACGCCGCTCTTGGGAGTGCATTTGCGTTCCTTCAGACGGTCGATGTGCTTTTGCCGCAGGGCTTGGGTGGCATCATCCACGTTTTGCTCTTTGCCCTCGATGAGGGCCATGATGGAATTGGGAATATTCCATTCTTCCAGCCCCTCCAGAGAGGAGGAGAGCACCTCCATCACGATCTGGAACAGGCTGTTCAATTCTTCTCCTGCTTTTTCGGACATTTTGGCTCCCCGGCGGGCCCGTTCCTTGGCCAGGTTATACAGGTTCATGGCATGGTCGCTGATGCGTTCCAGGTCGGTGACCACATGGAACAGGGCGGCAATGCGGCGGCTTTCATGTTCGCTCAGCTCCAACGGCATCACGGCCACCAGACCCTCGGTGATGGCTTCTTCCAGATAATCGGCCAGTTCCTCGTGATAATTGATTTCCTTTTCCTTGGAAAAATCCTCGGTCCGTAGGGCTTCCATGGCCAGAAGGATGTGCTGATAGGTTTCCCGTCCCATGCGGCATACTTCCCGGTGCAATTGGGCCGCGGCCAGGGAAGGGGTTTTGAGCAATCGCTCATCATAAAACTGCATTTTGATAGGCGCGTCCGCTTCGTCCTCCCCAGGAATAAGCACTTTTGTCAGGCGTACCAAT
>JAFUFC010000108.1 GCA_017470095.1 Clostridia bacterium
ATGAACAGCATTCGCAGCCGAGCCGAAGAGATCATCATGGAAGAAGTCATTAACACCTTGTAAACCAAGTGACCGCTGGCATGATCAAAAAGATTGTGCCAGCGTTTTTTTTTAGAAGGAGATCGCTTATACATGAAGAAATTATGAAGAAAATTCTTTTCAAAACTGAAAACCTTTTGCCTATCTGTTTCGTCAGATATATGGAACTTGCTCCAAGCGCTGGCAAGGAATCAACTGCGGCAGGTGGACGCACCGAGCCAAAGGTACCAAAGGGGAACGATGTCGTGAATGCTGTGACGTTTCAAGCGGAGGTCAGGCGGATCGAGAAGCTGTTATATCATATCGCATGGACGCATCTGGGCAATGATCAGGATGCGGAAGATGCGGTACAGGAAGCATTGATCAAGGCCTGGATGAAACGGGATTCGCTGCGGGATGAAAAGCAATTCAAGCCCTGGCTCGCACGGATTTTGTCAAACCAGTGCAAAGATATGCTGCGAAAACGCAAAAAATGGAGCTTCTATCCCCTGAAGGAGGATACAGCCGAAGTAGAGATGCCGCCGGTCGAAAATCTAGTACTGGAAGCTATCCGGAAAATGAAACCGGAATACCGGGTTTTAATGACGCTTTACTATCTGGACGGCTGCTCCATGCGGGAATTGTCAGAGATTACAGGGGTGCCGCAGGGCACTGTCAAAACCCGCATACGAAATGCACGGAAACAGCTCAGTAAGACTCTCCTCATTGAATGGGAGGATGAAATATGAACAGTAAGGAATTTCAAAAACATCTGACATCGGCCATCCCCGACGTGCCGGAGCATTTCCACAACCGCGTGGAATTGACGCTGGCGAACATCGTCAATCAGGAGGCAAATATGAAAGAAAGCACGAAAATGGCAATCCGGACGGCAGGTCGATTCTCATCTCGTACAGTGGCGCTGGCCTTGGTGCTGATGATGGCAATCAGCGCTGTCGCCATGGCCGCAACCCAATGGCATGTATTTGATCATCTGTCCTTTCTCACCGGCCAGGATACGCCGAAAAATGCCGATAGCCTGATGCAGGCCAATCTGTATCAAAGCACGGTAAACAATGTGGAAATCACCGTGAAGGAAGCAGGCTACGACGGACGGACGCTGCTGCTGCAATACAGCTATCGGATGCTGGACGTAGACAAAGCCTTTAGCCCGGAGGGGTTGAGCGACGATGATCTGCAGCTGCTTTTCGACCATAACGTGGGCTGGTGGATCGATCAAATTTGGTTTAACGGCAAGGCCATGGATATGCCTGAAAATTCCGGTTCGTTTGAGTGCGGAACCAGCGTGCCCGGGGAAATCGAAATCACGGAATATTGGCGGCTGGACAATGAGGGCTTTATGCTGAACGGCCCCGTGGAAATCAGCCTGCCCATCGGTGAACGCCAGAGCCTGGCAGATTACAGCCGGATCAATCATCCCGAAAAATACGATGTGGACGGCACGCTGAAGCTGCCCGAAAAGGGCATGGCTTCCTTTACCTTCGACGCCAAGGATGCCCTTTCCAAGGTCACCACGCTCCGGCCCAATATGGAAAAAGTGCTGCCCGACGTGACTGCGAAAGTTACTGAAGCAGCGTTCACGCCCCTCATGACCTACATCACCCTGGATTTGAAGGTCAACCCCGACGTGATGGCTGCCTACACCCAGGAAAACGGCGCGGGTCACAAGGATGACAACGGCCAGGTGATCTTCCCCTACGGCGGCATGGATGTGTTCGGCGATTGGGTCATCAGCCTGGAATTGGTGGACGGCGATGGAACCATCCTGTTCCCCGGCCATCACGGCCAGAACGGCTATGGAAACGAATGGGCGGAATTCCTGTATCCCTACATCGAAAACGTGCCAGCCGCGCTGTATCTGGCTCCCATCCAGGACGGCGCTGCGGATATGACCCAGGCCGTGCAGGTTAAGTAACAAGGAACATACCGGGAGGGCATGGGACAGCCTGTGCCCTCCTTTTCTGCAAAGCGGAGGTTAAAATGAAACGAATCCTTGCTTTTGTTTTGCTTGCGGCGCTGCTTCTGCCGGCGTCCGGCATGGCGGAAACCAAGTATATGACGATGCGGGAAGTGCACGACGAGGTCGCGTCCCAATATCCCGATGGATGGCAAGAAACGATCCAGACCAAATGGCGCGCCGTTGAAATCAATACCCCGGTGATCGTGCCGGACGCAGACAAATGCCCTGTGCTGGCGTTGCAAGTGATCGAAGATCATCCTGATATTGACGCGCTGCCGGGAGAAGGCTGGCAGGACGAAACAACTGCCGCCGGTTGGGTGTATGCCTCCAGACTGACCACCGAAACAGCACCCAGCACAAAAAATTCCGAAATCGATTCTCACCATTTTTACGCCCCGGTGGACCTGGATATGGTATGGGACGGCTACGGCGGGAAAACTCTGGGCGAACTGCTCCTGGAAGGCGGGGATTCGCTGGAAGCCGCCTGCGGCGGAAAATACAGCTGGGACATGGAGCATCCATTTGACGTGATGTTCAATACCCGCACCCGGGGGAAGGAAACATGGACCACCGGGCTTTCCGTGTCAGCGTACCAGACCTTCTGCGGCATCCCCTACATCCACAGCATCAGCGATTATCTGACCTACGATATCAACAGGCAAAATATATCCGATCCCGGTGTGCTGTATCAAATCGGCCCCTTTGGAAGCGTCAGCTTCGTATATCATCCTGTGCAATCCGAGGTGATGGAGGAGGATATTCCCCTGCGCAGCTTTGAAGCCATCAAAGATGCGCTGCGCAAGGAAATCGACGCGGGGCATATCCGCAATATCCTGGAAATCCGTTTTGGTTACACCTCGGCCAATCGCAGCAAGGACGCAAGCGATTCCGCCAGCGTCACCCGGCCTGTGTGGCACGTGGAGGCGTGGTGGTGCAACAAGGGTGTGTCGGAAATGAAGCAGGACGATCCCAAATACCCCACCAACAGCCGGGGCAAGCGGGAATTTGTACGCATGATCTTTGATGCCCAGACAGGAAAACTGATCAGCATGGCCAGCGATTTTCTGCCTGCTCAAAAGCGGATCAAGGATATCGGTTATTTCCAGGGCTATCTCACATGGGAGGACGCAAAAAAGTGAAAAGGCTGCTTGTATGGATGCTGCTGCTGGCAATGCTCCCCGCAGGGTCGGCGTTCGCAAAAGAAAAATATTGGACGGTCAGGGAATTGTATGATATGTACCAGGGGCAGTGCTGGCAAGAGGAATATGAAACGGTTCGTGGGGAAACGATCGTGGTGGACACCCCAATCATGGTTCCCAATGTAGAGACTGCATCGGTCATTCGGGTGAAAACACATCCGGAACTGGATGAAGCAGTATATGAGGTATATGGACGGTATCCGAGGAACTGGCGGAAGGTTGATGAGGTGAACTGGATCCGCTCAGACAACGTCGATATTACGATAGCAATGGATCAGAATTGGGAATTCAACATTCCGGATAAATATGCCGGAAGATGCCACGAATGGGGAGAAGTGTTTCTTCCCGATGAAATCGATTGGAATCTCAAGGCAGAGAATAATGACATGACCATGGGAGAAGCCTATGCGCAGGTCACAGCCCAAATGAATGAAATCATGGAGAACTATGGTGGAGGCAGCGTCGATCTGCAGCTTCTGGATGCTTATACCTTTGGCCTATACTGGGATAAACATAACGCTCCACTGGTGGATCATTGTGGCTATGGGTTCTATTTTAAGCAGGTGATCCG
>JAFUFC010000109.1 GCA_017470095.1 Clostridia bacterium
AAGTAGTTTTACGATATTTTATATAAAATGTATAACTATTTACATGGCTTTATCGCCTGGATTCTGGGCTACTAATATAGTCCGTCTCTTGATGATTATATCTACATTTACAAGGTTGACTAAACAGTTACAAAATATGTACGAAATCCGACATAAAATCCCGTAAATCCGACATGTTTTATTCCTGCGCCTTTTTTTGATATTCCCTGGGTGTGACGCCGAAATACTTTTTGAACTGTTCCGTAAAATAGGAATAATTGCCGAAACCTACTTTGTTGGCTACCATGGAAATCGTCATATCCTGATGCCGCATCAGCTCTCCGGCCAGGCGGATACGCCGTTCCTGGATGTATTCGGAAACCGACACGCCAAACTTCTTTTTAAACAGCCTGGTCAAATGATCGGCGCTGATATAGCATATGGCCGCCAGCTCCCGCACGGAAAGATCATCTGTCAGATGGCTGTCAATATACTGCGCGGCGGTATCCAGGGCGTTGGACGAATCGCTGCGGGATTCCTGCGCCAGAGAATCGATGTATTGCTGGCCGTACTGCTGAATCTGCTCCGTCCTGCGCCGTTGGGCCGACCGTTCCCTGGCCCGCATCAGGATTTCCGTCAGCTTCTGATACCGGATGGGCTTAAGCACATACTCCATGCAGTTGAGCCGCACAGCGGCCTGGGCATAATCGAATTCATCGTGACAGCTCAGGATGATGCATTCGGTGTTCGGGCTGTGAGCATTCACGTATTCGATCAGCTTAAGGCCGCTTTCCCCCGGCATTTCAATATCGCTGACCAGAATGTCAATATAGGTATTGCCAAATATGCTCACCGCGTCCTCATAGCTCCGGGCTGTGAGGACCTTGTCAAAGCGCAGCTGCTCCCAATTGACCCCGTCCAGGATCCCCTGAACAGCCAGTTCCTCGTCGTCCACAATCAGAATTTTCACGCGCGTGCCTCCTTTCCTGCATCGCGTTCAGCGGAAAGCGAAAAAGGAATGATCAGATACACCTGGGTGCCGCCGCCCACTGTGCTGGAAAAATGAATGTCTCCCTCATCGCCGTAAAACAGCTCCACCCGACGCAGGCAATTGTAAATGCCGATGTGTTTTTGCCCCGCCTCGTCGATGTATGGCTCCTTCTTCTGCAGCTTTTCCAATACTTCCGGGCGGATGCCGCTGCCCGTATCCATAATGGCGATATGCAGGAGCTCCTTTCCGGCCTCGTTTTCCTCCCGGTGAACAGACACCACGATCTCAATAGGTTCTTTGGGATTGAGGGCGTACTTGATGGCGTTCTCCACAAAGTTCTCGATCAGCAGCGGCGGAATGAGGGCGGTCATGCAGTCCTCCTCCGCCTGATATACATAGGAGAAACGGTTTGGAAAGCGGATACGCTGGATGCGGATGAAGTTTTCCACAAATTCCAGTTCCTGTCTGACCGTCACCATTTGCTGCCCCTTGCGCAGCACGTAGCGGAAATAATCCGCCAGGCACAGGGTGTAATCCTGGATGGTAGCGTAATTCTTTGATTCCGCCAGCGCATAAATCATGTTGTAGGAATTGAGCAGCATGTGGGGGTTCACCTGCAGCCGCAGGTTGTCCATTTCCGTTTCCAGCAGCTTCACGTCTTTTTCGTGGCTTTGCTCCACCTGCACCGCCATGACGTTAAAATGATCGAACAAACGAAGAAAATCATCGCTGACGGCCAGGGTTTGCTGTGGAATACGATAGGACAGATCCGCCTGAAAGGCGGACAGGGCTTGATTCATGGTATCCAAAGGGACCAGAATATCCTTATTGAGCCGTGAAAAGAGAACCGGGCAATTGATGATGGTGATCACCGAGATGAAGAGGGAAATCCAGAGCCAGACAGGCAGATTGCGTATGGAGAAATCATAGGGGAAAACAACCAGCACCCGGAAGGGCTGACCCTCCTTTTCCCAGAGAAAGAAGTGCTTTGCCTGCTTCAATTGTTCAAAAGAAAACTGCGTTTCCTCCCAGGAACCATCCGGAAGAATTTTGAAAACCTGCCCTTCATCCCTGGCGGCGTATACAGCTCCGTCGTTATAAATGCGGGAATCGTTTATACCTGCGTTCCAGTACAGCAGCATCAGATGTGGCGCCAGCGCGGCGGGAAAATCCTGCACTGCGTCAATATCTCCCAATTCATGGCGCAGCGCCAGATGTTCCATATAAAAGCTGAAGGCGTTTTGATTCATTTCGTAGGTGGTTTTCCTGCTCTGATAAATAGAAACAGCAGACAGTGCCAGGCAAACCAGGCTGACGGGCAGCACCAGGGCCAGAATCATGGTCATGAGCCTTAGCCGAAGATTGCGAAACAGGGGCCGGAACCAAAACCACCTGTAAAGAGCCGAATGCTTATCCAATGAAGCGTCCTCCCGGAAATATGCGGATTGATGGCGGAATCTGTCAGACATCATCATACACGAAAAGATCGTTCATGAAAAGCGCAAAAAAACAGTCCGCACGAGCAGACTGTTTTTTTGCTTAAGGGTGGATTAACCTTTCACGCCGCCCTGGATGACGCCTTTCTCCATCTTGTCCTGGAAGAAGGGGAAAGCGATGATGATGGGAGCGATGGCCGCGATGATCACCGCAAACTGGATCAGGTAGCGGCTGTAGTTGGGGTTGGAAGAATTCAGGAAGTCGGCGTTTTCGGAGGTGATCTGCCGGATGACCAGCTGCAGGGGCCACAGGGCCTTTTTGTTAGGCACGTAGATGGAAGCGGGCAGCCAGGAGTTCCATTGGCCGATGACCAGGTTCAGGATAATGACGCTGCCCATGTTCATGGCCTGGGGCAGGGTGATTTCAAACCTAAAATCTGAACTTTAGTCACTCAAAACTCATGGTTCAAGAACGCCGAGCCTGGTCAGGAACAGGCGATCTCGCTCGATGGTCTCTGTCCTCCAGCGAGCTCTCCCCACGGGAGAATCCACAGTTGT
>JAFUFC010000110.1 GCA_017470095.1 Clostridia bacterium
CTTGATTTCAGGGAAAAGGGAGACGATGTCGGTATCCGCCGCCAAATCAACCCCCAGCTCCCGGCACAAGTCGTGCAGCAGGCTGCCGCCCCACCATTCCATGGCTCGCAGGGAATAACGCAGCATTTCTTTTTGCGTTTCCGGATCGTCGCTTTGCAAAAATTCCAGCCGCCATAAATCCACATTCTCCATCAGCACATAAGCGGAATACTGCTTTTGCAATTCCATCGCCAGACGGATGGTTTCCAGGCTTTGAGGGCCTTTTTCGACCATGTCGCCGATGATGATCAAAATATCGTTTTTGTTAAAATTTGCCTTTTTCAGCAGGGCTCGCAGGCCGTCCGCATGGCCATGAATATCGCTGGTAATGAGAATACGCCGTCCATCGGGGAAGGATACGCGCTGAATGACTGTGTTCATGAAAGAAAAATCCCTCGCTTCCTTGGTACCGGCCAATTATACCAGATTTTTGCATGCTTCACAAGGGAAAAGACGGCAGAAAAGCAGCCTGATTGACGTCGGGAAAACAGAAAAAAGAGCGAAGGAAAAAGAAAGATAAATGATTGACAAACATGGCCAAAAGCTGGTAAAATAAATGGTAACAATCGTTACGGAATATGAAAATAAGGAAGCGATGACCATGGGCATGACTTATCCTATGCATGTGGCGGGTCTGAAGCGGGATCTGCCCCTGTGCCGGGTGAACGATAACCTGTATATCGGCGCGTTCGTCATTTTCGGCGATGTGGAACTGACGGTGAATTGCGCAAGGGAACTGCTCAAGAAGGCCCCGGAATATGATGTGCTGATCACGGCCGAATCCAAGGGCATCCCCCTGGGCTATGAAATGGCCCGGCAGAGCGGGGAAAACCGCTACCTGATTGCCCGGAAAGCCCCGAAACTGTACATGAAGAACGTGTTCTCGGTGAAGGTGAACTCCATTACCACCGAAAAGCAGCAGATTCTGTGCATCGATCAGGACGACGCTGATTATATGAAGGGCAAGCGGGTGCTGATTGTGGACGACGTAATTTCTACCGGCGAAAGCCTGAAGGCTGTGGAAACGCTGGTGGAACAGGCCGGCGGCAACATCGTGGGCCGGATGGCCATCCTGGCTGAGGGCGACGCCACCAAGCGGGATGATATCATTTATCTGGAAAAGCTGCCCCTGTTTAACCCGGACGGCAGCATCAAAGAATAAACACCACATGAAAAACCGGCGCTGGAATCAAGCAAATCCGGCGCCGGGTATTTTTATGTGTTCAAAATTATTTTTTTTGCGTGTTATCCCGCATTGTATAGAAAGTCTGCCGGATGCGGTCGCACAACTGCTCCACCACCGCAGCATCCATGCCCTGAGCGGCCAAATCGGAAATATCCATGGGCTGGCCGATATAGACGTGGGTCAGGCGCAGGAAACTGAGCTTCCGGGAAATGTACACCGGAAGCAAAGGCACATTGGCCCGCAGGGCCAGCACGGCGGTGCCCGTTTCCACTTCGCTCATCAAATCGGGCAGATGGCGGGTGCCTTCGGGGAAGATGCCCAGCACCTTGCCTTCCCGCAATGCCCGTGTGCACTGGCGCATGGCGGCCAGGTCGGTGTTGTGCCGATCCACGGTGATCATATGCAGACCCTTGCCCAGCAGATCAGCGGCCCACTTTTTCTTGGTCAGTTCCTTTTTCCCCAAAAAGCGGATCTCGTACTTTTTGCAGGGCCGGGCAATAATCAGCGGGTCCAGGGCGCTTTTATGGTTGGAAATCAGAATATAGGGAGCATCCAATTGAAACTGCTCCTTGCCGTGATAGCGCACGGGGAAGATGGTGTGCGTTAGAATGGCCGCTGCCACGCGAGCCATGGTGTACCAGAATGTTCTTTCTTTCTTCGGGACTTCGGTTTTGCCCGTGGGTTCAGTGCTCATGCGTGTTCCTCCACAAGGTTCAAGATTGCTTCCACCGTTTCCTCAAAAGAGAGGGAAGAAGAGTCCAACAAAACGGCGTCTTCCGCCTGACGCAAAGGATCGACTGCCCGGTGGGTGTCCTGGTAGTCCCGAGCGTTCACCTCAGATAGAATCTGATCGATGGGCACATCCGTGCCTTTTTCCAGCAGCTGATTGCGGCGGCGGGTTGCCCGGGCCTGGGCCGAGGCGGTCAAATATATTTTCACCGTTGCGTCCTTTAATACCACCGTGCCGATATCCCGCCCGTCCAGCAGCATGGATTGCTGCTGGGCCATTTCCTGCTGCCGGGCTACCAGCATTTTTCGCACCGGCTGATACCGGGATACGGCACTGGCGGCGCTGCCTGCCTCCTGCGTGCGGATGGCGGCGCTGACATCCACGCCGTTGAGCAGGGTGATCTGATGCCCGTTTTCGTATTTTACGTCCACCTGGGTTCTGCCGTCCTTGCATAGGCGGCAGACAGCGTCCTCATCCCGAGGGTCGATGCCGTTTTGCACGGCAGCCAGGCCAACGGCCCGGTACATGGCCCCAGTGTCCAGGTGCAGAATGCCCAGGCGCTTGGCAACTTCATCGGAAATGGTGGATTTACCCGCGCCCACGGGCCCGTCAATGGCAATGGTAAGCGGTTTCATGACCGTAAATCTCCTTGCTTTTTCTTTGGTTTCGGCCCTGTCTATTGTATGCGGAAGCGTTTGATTCGTCAAGTTTTATAGGATGTAGCGGCGCATATCCATTTCCTTGGCGGCTTTCAAATGCTCCTGTACGTATTCGGTGGTGATGGTCAGGTACACGTCGGGCATGCTGTCACCGCCAGCGTTGAAGGATACGTCTTCCAGCAATTCTTCAAAAACCGCGTGCAGCCGTCGAGCGCCGATATCCTCGCCCGTTTCATTGCTCAGCATGGCAATGCGGGCAATTTCGTTCAGTGCGCCCTCATCGAAGGTCAGGTGCACCTTATCGACCTCCAGCAGGGCAGCGTATTGCCGGGTGACGGCGTTGTCGGTTTTCGTTAAGATGGCAACAAAATCTTCCTGGGTCAGAGATTTGAGATGAACGTGTACTGGGAAGCGGCCCTGAAGTTCCGGAATCAAGTCGGTCACCTTGGCCACGTGGAACGCGCCCGCGCCGATGAACAGCATAAAATCAGTGCGCACAGGGCCGTACTTGGTGTTGACGGTGGAGCCTTCTACGATGGGCAGGATATCCCGTTGCACGCCTTCCCGGCTCACATCGGGGCCGCTGGCGGTGCTGCGGCCGGCAATCTTGTCAATTTCATCCAGGAAAACGATGCCGCTCTGCTCGCACCGGCGGATAGCCTCTTCCTTCACGGCGTCCTCGTCAATGAGCTTTTGGCTTTCTTCGGCGATCAGGATTTCCCGGGCTTCTTTTACCTTCACGTGCCGCAGCTTGGTGCGCTTGGGCATCATGCCGCCCATCATATCCCCGATGCTGATGGACGCGCCGCCTACTTCCAACTGGGGCGCGCTTTCTTCCACTTCGATTTCCAGTTCGTGGTCCTCCAAAATGCCCGAACGCAACTGCTCCCGCACTTCCCCGCGCTTGCGGCTGATTTCGTTTTTTTCATCCTCGGTAGGTTCGGGCTCGTTTTTTCTTCCCAGCAGGAAATCCAGGGGATTGTTGTTCCCGTCTTTTTTGGGAGGATGGATGAGCAGCGTGACAAGCCGGTCTTCGGCCAGCACCTGGGCGCGGGTTTTCACCCGGGCGGTGTGCTCGTCCTTCACCATCCTGACGGCGTTTTCCGCCAGATCGCGGATGATGGATTCCACGTCCCTTCCCACATAGCCCACTTCAGTGAACTTGGTGGCCTCCACCTTGATGAAGGGCGCGTCCACCAGCTTGGCCAGGCGGCGGGCAATTTCCGTTTTGCCCACGCCCGTGGGCCCAATCATCAAAATATTTTTGGGGTAGATTTCATCCCGCATTTCTTTGGGCAGTTTGGAGCGGCGGTACCGGTTACGCAAGGCGATGGCCACGGCGCGCTTGGCTTCGTCCTGACCGATGATGTAGCGGTCCAGTTCCCGCACCACTTCCCGAGGCGTCAATTCGTGGTTTTTTCCGGGCAGGTTTTTGATTTCGCTCATGGCTTACACCTCCTCCACGATGATGTTGTCATTGGTATACACACAGATTGACGCGGCGATATGCAGCGCCTTTTCGGCAATTTCCTTGGCGGACAGATCGGTGTTTTGCACCAGAGCCCTGGCGGCGGCCAGGGCGTAATTGCCGCCGGAGCCAATGGCAGCCACACCGTCGTCCGGGTCGATCACTTCGCCGGTGCCGGACACGATCAGCATGGTTTCCTTATTGGCCACGATCAGCATGGCTTCCAACTGGCGCAGTCCCTTGTCGCCCCGCCAATCCTGGGCCAGCATGACGGCGGCCCGCTCCAGGTTGCCGCCGCACTGGGTCAATTTGTCTTCAAAGCGTTCGCACAGGCTGAACGCGTCGGCCACGGAGCCGGCAAAGCCCGTCACCACGCTGTCGTTATAAATACGGCGCACCTTCCGGGCCGTGCCCTTGAAAATGGTGTGCTCGCCCATGGTCACCTGGCCGTCCCCGGCCACGGCGATCCTGCCGTCCTTGCGCACGGCACAGATGGTGGTTCCCTTCATGGTCATCGTTGGTTCCTCCATTTATTGTAAGATGAATGTGGATATCTGATCGATCACTTGATTCGGCACATGACAGATGAACTGGTATTCTCCCGTGGTTTTCCTGATCCCCTCCGGTACGTCCGGGCGCATGAGCAGGTGATTCAGCTCGGGTTCATAGCGAAGCGTCACCGTATCCGGTAAAGAAAGGGAACGCCAGGCGTTGATGCCATCATCATCCGAAATTTGGAAATCCGCCCCGCCGTTGAGAATGAGGATAGGAATATCCAAGCTTTGCACCAGCGCCTGGGTATCCTGCTGCGCCAAATCCCAGAAATAGAAGGAGTTTTGCCCAAAGAGCGTCCTTTCCTTCGCTTCCTCCGCAGACAAAAGGAGCAGCGCGTCATATTCCTTCTTCAGGGCATCCACCTGAGCCTTTGCCTCCTCGCGCAAATCCGCCGTGAGGATACTATCCGCCATGGCCTGGTTTTGGTGGAGAACAATTTCCCCCAGGGCCTTGGGCGTGCCGGACAACAGGGCCAGACCGGCCAGGAGCCCGGGATTTTCCGCTGCGACGCGGAGTGCAATGGAAGCGCCCAGGGAATGGCCCAGGAGAAAAACCTTGTTTGGGTCTATGCGCGGATCCGCGCTGAGCAGCTGCGCGGCACGAACGGCGTCGTCCATGGCCTCCTCCCGAACTGTCAGGGCCCGCAATTGCTCCGGGGTATAGGACGCGCCATACACATAGGTGCGTTTATCGTAGCGCAGCACGGCGATATTCAGCTTGGCCAGGCCCCAGGCCAAATCCCGAAACATTTTGGTCTGTCCCACCGTTTCATCCCGGTCGTTGGGGCCGCTGCCGTGCAGCAGGACCACAGCAGGCAAAGGTGAGGAAGCATTCCGGGGCAGCGTCAGGATGCCGGGCAGGGCCGGATCGCCGATGGATACATCTTCCTCCGTTAATCCATCGGGCAATGCGGCATCATCGGAAGGCAGGGCCTCCGGCTGGAGCTGCAGCCCTGCGATTTTTCCATCTTTCCACACCGTGCGGAAAGCGACGCCGTTCGATTGATAGCGAAGATGCAGCACCCGGACGGTGTATTCGCCCTGCTGGGCGCTTTCTTCTCCGAGCGCGCCAGCGTACGGGCCGTAATAACCTTCAATCTGGGGCAAAAGGGACGCAAGGGCCTTTGCGGAAAGGGCGGATTGCATGTCTTCGTCCATCTGCGAGCGGATTTCCTCATAACGGCCCGCCAGGAGAGAATCAAAGATAGCCCGTGCGCTTTCTTCCGCCCAGGATGAACGGACAAAGAGCAGGGAGAAAACAAGGAAAAGCGCCAATAACCGTTTCAAACCATTGCCTCCATAATATCAGTCAGAGGGGCCGATCATACGGCCCAAGGCATCCGTCTGCGCCAGGGCTCGCTGAGCAATTTTTTCATACCGGGCCTGCTTGCCGCCCCGCACCTTTTCGGGCCAGCCCTCCATGATGCCGAAGGTAACGTTCATGGGCTGAAAATTTCGGTTCTCCGCGGCCACATACTGGGCCAGGGCGCCAATGGCCGTCTGCCGGGTGAAGGCAGGCAGGGGCCTGCCAAGCTGCTGCATGGCAGCACTGACGCCCGCCACAAAGCCGCTGGCTGCCGATTCCACATATCCTTCCACGCCAGTCATCTGTCCGGCAAAATACAGGCCGGGCCGGGCGATCATTTGGAAATGATCATCCAGAATTCCGGGGCTGTTGAGGAAGGTGTTCCGGTGCATGACGCCGTACCGGGCGAATTCCGCGTTCTCCAAGCCGGGGATCAGGCCGAACACACGCTTCTGCTCCGGAAATTTGAGCCTGGTTTGGAAGCCGACCAAGTTGTACAGCGTGCCCGCCGCGTCATCCTGGCGCAATTGTACCACAGCGTAGGGCTCTTTCCCGGTGCGGGGATCTGGCAGGCCCACGGGCTTTAGGGGACCGAAGGCCAGTACCATGTGGCCCCGCCGGGCCATCGATTCCACCGGCATGCAGCCTTCGAACACCTTCTTTTCCTCAAATCCATGAACGGGGGCGGTTTCGGCGCTGAGCAGCGCTTCCACAAAGGCGTCGTATTCCTCCCGGGTCATGGGGCAGTTGAGGTAATCATCCCCCCGGCCATAGCGGGAAGCGCGAAATACCTTTGACATGTCCAGCGATTCCGCCGTCACGATGGGCGCGGCGGCATCGTAGAAATTGAGGGTTGAAATTTCCGGCATGGCGGCGATGGCGCTGGCCAGGGCGTCGCTGGTCAAGGGGCCGGTGGCGATGATGGAAGGGGCGGCGGGAATTTCTGTCACTTCCCGGTATACGATAGTCACCAGGGGATGATGTTTCAGCGTTTCAGTAATGTACCCAGAGAACGTATCCCGGTCCACCGCCAGTGCGCCCCCGGCGGGCACCCGGGCCTTGTCTGCCGCTGCAAGGATCAAAGAATCCAAGCGGCGCAGTTCTTCCTTCAACAGCCCAACAGCGTTTTGTAGCCGGTCAGAGCGCAGGGAATTGGAGCACACCAATTCCGCGAACAGGGGAGAGTGATGGGCGGGGCTCATGGCGTGGGGCTTTTGCTCAATCAACGTGACCGGCACGCCGCGCTTGACCAACTGCCAGGCCGCTTCGCATCCTGCCAGCCCCGCGCCGATAACGGTGACGCTCATTCTTCTTCCTCCGTTTGCGCAGGAGCGGCCACCCGGTGGCGGCAGGTTTCATTGCTGCACAGGAACCAGTTTTCGCCCTTGCGGGAACGCTTGAGGGTCATGTAGCTGCCGCATTTTTCGCATTTCTGGTCCACGGGCATTTCCCAGGATACGAAATCGCACTCGGGATAATTTTCGCAGCCGTAGAATTTACGGTTTTTCCGGCTGGTCTTTTCCAGCAGGCGACCGCCGCACTGGGGGCATTTGGCGTCGATATAATTCAGGATCGGCTTGGTGTTCCGGCAGTCAGGGAAATTGGGACAGGCCAGGAATTTGCCGAACCGCCCCACCCGATATACCATCTGTGCGCCGCACTTATCGCAGACCACATCACTGGGTTCATCCTTGATTTCCACCTTCTCGATGGCATCCTCGGCGTTTTCCAGCATTTTCTCAAAGGGCGGATAGAAATCCCGCAGCACTTGATGCCAGTCGACCTTGCCTTCTTCCACTTCGTCCAGTTGTTCTTCCAGCCCGGCGGTGAATTCTGTATCCACGATAGGGCCAAAATACTCCGTCATCATGGAATTGATCATGCGGCCAAGCTCTGTGGGGAACAGGCGCTTGTTTTCCCGCATCACATAGCCCCGAGCGATGATGGTGGTAATGGTGGGGGCATAGGTGGAGGGGCGGCCAATGCCCTTTTCTTCCAGCATGCGCACCAGGCTGGCTTCAGTGTAACGGGCGGGGGGCTGGGTGAAATGCTGGGCGCATTCTGCCGATTCAATGATCACGGGAGAGCCTTCTGTGAATTGAGGCAGGGTGCTTTCCGCTGCTTCGACCACATCGTCGCTGCCTTCTTCGTACACGCTTGTAAAACCGGCAAAGCGCTTGTGTTCGCCGTAGAAGCGCAGCCCCACGCCGTCCCCGTTCACCTCCATGGACTGGGTATCGTACAGGGCGGGCTTCATTTGGCTGGCCAGGAAGCGGGAATAAATGAGCCGGTAGAGCTGGAATTGCTCCTTGGTCATGGATGCCTTCATGGATTCAGGCGTACGGGTGATATCGGTGGGGCGGATGGCCTCGTGGGCGTCCTGGGCGTTGCGGCGACCTTTGAATTCATTGGGCGTTTCAGGCAGATATTCGGGGCCAAAGCGCTGGGGAATGTACGCCCGCACCGCGGAGAGGGCTTCTTCAGATACCCGCACACTGTCGGTACGGATATAGGTGACGATACCCTGGGTGCC
>JAFUFC010000009.1 GCA_017470095.1 Clostridia bacterium
ACCGCGCCGTCTTTTTCATACGGATACTGGCCCAACTGCACGTACTGGTACCGCTCCGCCTTTTTTTGGCTTCCGTCGTATCCGCGTATTTGGGCTTCCGCCAGGCCACATTCAGGCACTAAAACAGCCAGCGTCAGCAACAGGCAGGCTATGCGCCTACGTCCATTCCGCATTCAAAATCATCCCTTCCCACTGCCATTTTGGGCAGAAAAAAAAACAGATAAAGTATAGCATACAGCCCAACCCATTGTCAACCAAAGGTCCCCCGCATGTGGGCCCCTTCCAGAATGATTTACACTGCTTTCACGTTTGGCTCCATAAATCGAACAGTTCCTTTGGAAGCGGCGATTCCACCCGCACCCAGGTGCCGGAAACAGGATGCAGAAAATCCACCCGGCAGGCGTGCAGGGCAAAGCGACCCGGCAGCCGGGTATCCGCCGCGCCGTACACATAGTCTCCCACAATGGGGCAGCCCAGGGAGGATAGGTGCACTCGGATTTGGTGGGTTCGACCTGTTTCCAGCCTTAGCCGCACAAGGGACAGGCCCTTCCCTTCCCTTTCGACCTGATAATGGGTCACCGCCCGCTGCCCATCCGGCCGGATTTCCCGCTTGACGCCAGAGGCGCTTTTGCCGATGGGCCGGTCGATCACCCCGCTTGCTTGCGGCATCCTGCCCCGGCACACCGCCAGATATTCCCGGACAAAGGCGTCGCTGTGCAGTTGGCGCTGCAAAAGTTGCTGGGCGTGGGCGTTTTTCGCCGCCGCCATCAGGCCACTAGTGCCTTTATCCAGTCGGTTCACCGGCCGAAACAAAAAATTCCCCGGGCAGCCCAAATGAGCGTACAGAACATTTTCCAGCGTGGGCCCTTCCTGATGGGAAGAGCACAAGGTCGGCAGCGGCGCCGGCTTATCAATAACGAAATAATCCTCATCCTCATAAACCATGCGCAGCGGCATGGCATAGGGCGTCAGGCCCTGTTTTCCTTCCGTTTCATTAATCTGCGCCGTCAGGCGCTGCCCGGCGGAGAGCCTTTCATCCGCGTGGACGCGTTTTCCATCCGCCCGAATACCGCCGGCGAATTTCAAATGGCTGAACTGGCTCCGGGATAGGCGCATTTCCTTGAGCGCAATGGATTTGACCGTGCGGCCCGCTTCCAGCGCTGTCACCACGTGCTCCACGATCCGCACAGCACATCCACCCCTTTCATTCATTCAATTTAGCGTGGGTTTCTACAATAAGGAATGGGCAGTTCCAAGTGGATCGGCCTGCATCTCAAGGCGCTTTGACAAAGGTTTCCTGTGCGCAAATCGAGGAAAAGCAACTCAGAAATGCTGGCCGTGATGTTAAAAATGCATCTTTCCGAATCCATGAACAGACTCTAATCCATAAGATTGAGCATTTCCTCCCGCAGCGTTTTGCGCTCGGTCAGGTTGGGCCAGAAACGAACCAGCTTCTTCCCCGGCGTTACATAGGGGCTGTAAGTGACTTCGTTGCGAATGAACAAAAGCACGTTGGTGTCCCCCTGCAAATCTTCGGAAATACGGATGGGCTGGTCAAAAGAAAAGGCGGAAGCTCCCAATTGGTTGGGATCGACGGATTTGACGCTGTTCAGGTCATGAAAAAAAGTCACATATTCGCTGACGGTGCTGGTGTTACCTTCCTGATCCGCGCCTTCATTTTCGTAGCTGACCATCACGATATCCCCGTATACCGTCACATATACCTTACCAATCACGTACATGTTGCTGGCGATATACTCGAATTCCTGCATGCCCTGTTGGGAAAGGTCGATGGGCGTAAACATGTACCACTTGTCCGTAAGCCTGGGCTTGATATCCCGAAACTGGGGGCCGAAGCTGCATGCAGTATTGTTGGTATACCAGTTTTCCTTTTCCACGGTGATCTGGGCGGCCTGCCCACCCTTTTGGGCGTAATTGTAGTACAGGTTCAGGGTGTAGAGCTGATCATCCATCACAAAGGTAGCCCGCATCTGCTTCACGGGATGGCCGGCGCTGAGCTTGTAATCGTCATACGGCAACGGCCAAGCTTCTTCGCTGCCCGCACGCAGGCCGGAGCGGCTTTCAGTGTACACCACCCGCTCGTTCACCGTATCGGTCAGGGAATAGGTCACCGTGCCAGATTTGGTAGAGGCAATGGTGGTCACCACCGCGTTCTTGGTTTCCCCTTCCGTTAGGGTTACTTCCTTTTCTTTGAGGGCCGCAGCCAAAGGTTTCTTCGCTGCCTGCGACGCCGGGACGCCAGCGCACAGAACGAGCGCCACCAGCAGCATCAGCGTCCCCGCGCGCCGGAATGAATGCTTCATTTCTTTTTTCCTCCTTCGTATTCCACGCATTTACGCGGAAGCAATTTTCATTATACATACAAATAGACGGATTGACCAGTCGTTTTGTTCCGTGACCGGCAAAATTTTCTCATTTTTCCCTTTTGTTTCCTACCACATATAGCGATATTCACAAAACATCCACACAATTTTGTGAAAGTCTTGTAAATTTCGGTCACCTCTATTGACAATGTACGATTTGGGATATAAAATAAGGACGCAGATCAGAAACGGAGGAAAAGATCATGGCTGAATCCATTTTGTTTCAATCCAAACCCGACCAGGTTGATATGCCTGCTGTGCTGGTGGAAGGCACCCATACGCCGGATGCCCTGGCCGGCGCCAGCGGCGTTTATATTGCGGCGGCCGGTTCCGCCATGCTGCAAAGCGGCAGCCACGCCCTGAACACGCTGGAGCACTGGCTCTGGCTGGCAGTGGAAGGCGGCGCGATGGAGCTGGAAAACGAAGATGTATCCCTATCCCTGCGGGCAGGCGAATGCTGCATGCTGCCACCCGGTTCCCGGGGAGTGGTGCTGGATGTGCACCAGGAAGCACGGGTGTTGTGGATGCAGGTAGGCGGCACTTTGGCGGGCGCGTTTTTGCAGCGGATGGGCGCGCTGCCCCACCGCATCATGAAACAGGGCGCGCTGCCCAGCCAGTTGAACCTGGCCAAGCACATCGTGCAGGCCACGGTGCGCATCGCTGCGGCGGAGGACGCCTCCAGCGCCCAATTGCAGCAGCTGTTGTGGGCCATGCTGGCTTCCCATTCCGGCCAGCCGGTGGCCATGGACGCGGTGCTGAGCCACGAAATTGCCAAGGTGGTAGACGCTATGCGCAAAAACCAGTACCGGGACAGCTTCTCCTTAAGCGATATGGCCGCCTTGTCCCGCATGCCGGTAGAAACGTTCCGCAAGCGCTTCGTCAGTGAAGTGGGCATGCCCCCCCAAAGCTACCAGCT
>JAFUFC010000111.1 GCA_017470095.1 Clostridia bacterium
AGGGCGGACACGGCGCTGTCCACGCCGCCGGACATGCCAACCACTACCCGCATCTTACAGCACGCCCCTTTCGATCAGCCGGGCAAAGAGCAGGGTGAAGGCTTCTTCTGTTACCTGCTGTGGCGGCTGGGCCGCGTTGACGGGGAGGAAGCGGCCCGGGTTTTCCAGCAGCAATTGCTCATAAGCTGCTTCCGTGCGGGCGTGGAAGGAATCTCCCGCCTGCTCGATCCGGTCCGGATCGGAAGCGGCCAGGCGGCGCTTCATGGCGTCTGCGTGGTTCATGCGCAGGTACAGGGTGGCGTCCGGCGCGCCTTCCCGATAGGCTGCCCGGTTGATTTCCTTCACCCACTGATCGTCCAACCCCCGGGCCATGCCCTGGTACACCAGGGAGGAATCCACAAAACGGTCACACAGCACGATCTGGCCACTGCGCACGGCGGGCAGAATGACGTCCTTCAGGTGTTGGGCCCGGGCGGCGGCGAAGAGCAGGGCCTCTGTTTCCGGGCACATGCCCCCGTCTTCCTTGGCCAGCACGATCTTGCGGATATCCTCCGCAATGGGGCAGCCCCCGGGCTCCCGGGTACGGCGGACGGAATAGCCAAACTGGGTGAGCCGGTCATACAGCGCGGCGGCCTGGGTGGATTTTCCGCATCCGTCAACCCCTTCCAGGGTGATAAAGCATCCCTTCACCGGCGGCATATCTGGGCAGAGCAGGGAACACAGGGCTTGGGTGTCCTCTACCGCGTGGGTGGGGTGGGCGGCCAGTACTTCGCTGTTCTCGCCATAGCCGTACAGGGCGGCCACGGAATCAATGCCGCAGTCCTGCGCGCCTTTTATGTCCCCAGCCGTGTCGCCCACCATCACGGCCTGGCGCGTTCCTTCCGGCAGCACCCGGCGGATCAAAGCGCCCTTGTCGGCATGCAGCTCCTGGTCGGTGGGGCCGGCCACGGCGTCCAGGTAGGGCAAAAGGCCGAAATAGCGCAGAATATCAATCGAGGTGTGCTGAGGCTTGCCTGTGGCCACGGCCAAATAGGCCCCCTGGCTTTTCAGGGCAGCCAGCAGGGGCCGGATGAGCGGGAACACGTTATTTTCCTTCCAGCCGATGGGAATGTACCGCTCCCGGTACAGGTCGGTGGCGTAGGAAGCTTGCGCCTCCGTCATGCCACAGTAGCGCATGAAGGATTCCGCCAGGGGCGGGCCCATGAAGCGGCGCAGGGTCTCTTGCCCCGGCACCGGCAGGCCCAGCTTGTTTAAGGCGTATTCCGTGCAGCGGTAAATGCCCAGCTGGGAATCGGTCAGCGTGCCATCCAGATCAAAAATCACAACATCATACGGTAACAATCAAAAAACATCCTTCCGAAATAGATTCCGGGCGGATGCTATTGTATCATATTTGCTGTGGTGGACGCAAGCGCTGTTTCCCATCGTACAGCCGGCACAGGGCGCGCCGCCGCCTGGGCGGCATGCTGGGAGCCAAAAGCCGCTTTTCGCAGGGAAAGCAGATCAGGCAGCCCATGATGTGCAGCCCTGTGGGGAAGGCTTGACCGCAGAGAATGCATGTTTCCTTCATCGTTCCACCTCCCTTCCGGAAGGCAGGATGCCCCATTTCTGGAGAAAATATGCAAATTATTCCATTCGGCTGCTGTCAATTAAAAATCGAATGGGATCATCAGCGGCATACAGTCGGCTGGAGGTGGCGTACAGGCCGTGGGCGGTCAGCGCATTTTGACTGTCTTTAGTTTGCAGGAAGGAAAGAAAAACTTGGCCGGACGGGGAAAAAACGCGGGCATGAACGGGAAGCAGGCCCTGCCCATCGGGAAGGGGGTAGGCTTGAAAGCCTGTGGTCAATTGAGCCGCTTGGCCCGCCGTCAGAAGGGCGGATTGGGCTTTGCCGGCGGCAAAATCCTTGAGTGGGTCGGCGCTTTCTACGGTTCCGGGCAGGGCGTGGGCGAGTTCCGCCGGAGCCAGCACCGCGCCGATGGCGGAAATGTCGGGCAATATGGGCGGTTCCGCCGTTGGCCCGGGGGAGGGTGACGGACGGAAAAACAAGGCGGCAGTGGGCGCAGGGGTGGTAACGACGGCGGTGTCATCCCGCACGATCAGGGCATAACCCCGCAGGGCTATGGGTGTTTCGCCGCTGCCGATCAGCAGGTCGGGGAGGACGGCGTTTGCCTCTCCGCTGAGCGCGCCGGACACCTCCTGTTCCGTGGCCGAACGCAGGTAAATCCGCTGTCCGCCGGCCTTTTCATAGGCTGCCGCCCGCTTTTTCATCCAGGCGGTTACCGCCGGCTCCCGTTCCGTAACCCACACCCGCAGCACGACGTTTTTCCGGGGCGCAGCTTCTGCTTCAGGCCGGATCGCCTGGGGAAGAAAAAGAACCAGCGCTGCCGTCAAGGCCAGGGACAGCAGTGTGAAAATGGTTTTTTTCATACAAAAATCCCTCCGCCTCACTGTATGCCTGGCGGAGGGAAATGATGCGGCGGCAGGGTCAGCCGTTAAGCGCTTTGCGCCAGGTCTCAATCCGCTTGCCTACGGCCAGCACGGTGATGATATCGGCCACGCCTTCGTAAATCAGGCAGCCGCCGATGACGGACACAGTGACCGCCATGGTTTCAAAGGGCGACGACAGCAGCACAAAGCCCAGGATGACCGTCAAAATGGCCAGCGCCAGCATCACGCCCCAGGCCCCCACGCCTGCTTTTTTCGCGTCGACGGCCCGCAGGATATTGGCGATGCCAAAGCCGATCAGCACTACGGCGAAGATCATGGGAATCACGCCTACCACGGCGGCCGGAGCGGTGATCATGAACAGGCCCAGGCCCAGGCTGAGCAGGCCCACCATCAGGTCGTTCTGGAAAATGACGGGGTAAGTGTGGTCTTGCTTGAAGTACCGCACCATGCGCACCACGCCGGAGGCGGTGGCAATGCCGCCCACTACATAGCAGATCACCTTCAGCGTTTTTTCCGGCAGCAGCAGCAGGATCAGCCCTACCACAATGCACAGCACGGCGGAGGCAATCCAGTTTTTCTTAAGTTTGTTCATCATGTCCATGAAGCTCATGGTTTCCGCTTCCTTTCTCATCCGGATATCCGGCTATGTCCTAATTGATCATTGACAATTGGGAACTGAAACAGTATACTACAACCGTTTACGCTTCGTCAATTCATGAAAGAGAGGAATTTTTCTATGGAAAAAGTCAACACCCGGATGCTGGTTTTCTGCGCACTGTTTGCGGCGCTGACGGCGGTATGCGCATGGATCGCCCTGCCCATCGGGCCGGTGCCCATCAGCCTGTCCACGTTTGCCGTTATGATGTGCGGCCTGATCCTGGGCTGGAAATACGGCGTGATCGCCATTGCGGTATATATCCTGCTGGGGCTGGTGGGCGTGCCGGTGTTTGCCAACTTTAAGGCTGCTTCCGCCTTGATGGGCCCCACTGGCGGCTACATCATTGGCTATCTGCCCTACGCGCTGCTGGCTGGTTTGGCCATTCCTTCCTTGCAGGAGAAATTCTGGGGCCGGTGCGTGCTGCTGGTGCTGGGCACCATCGCCTGTTACACCCTGGGCACTGCCTGGTTTATGCATTCCACCGGCCGCACCCTGGGGGAGAGCATGGGCCTGTGTGTGATTCCCTTCTTGCCCGGCGATGCGGCCAAGATCATCCTCAGCGCCCTGCTGGCGCCCCGTCTGCGCAAGGCCATGAAGGTTTGACGCGGCTGTATCATGCGTGTTCCTTCACAGCGAAATGGCGCGAAGCTACGGAAATGAACGGGGGCTTCGCGCCATTTTGAAGTGAAGCTTTTTTTATTCTCCCAGGAAGGCTTTCCTGTTGAGGGGAATCAGGGCGGCTTTGCGGCCGGTGAACACCTTTTCAAAGACCTTGAAAATGGTGTCCACCTGCACCACGCCGGTGCCCCTTACCACTTCGCCCAGCATGACCATATTGGCCACCTTATCGTTGCCCAATTGGGCGGTGCGGGCGGCCAGGTCGACGGCCACGGCGGTAATATCGCCGCGGCTGGGTTTGCGGTCGATGATGGATTCGTTGAAGAACAGGTAACCGCCGGGCTTGACCATGGGCTCAAACTTGTCCATGGAGGGCAGGTTCATGACCACGGCGATGTCCGCTTCATAAATCAGGGGGCAGGACACAGGCTTGTCGGATACCACCACCGTGCAGTTGGCGGTGCCGCCGCGCATTTCGGGGCCGTAGGAGGGCAGGAAGGTGGCTTCCTTGCCTTCCAGCATGGCAGCATAGGTGATCATTTGGCCCATCAGCAGCACGCCCTGGCCGCCGGAACCGGCGAAAAACATTTTGTAGGTGCTCATGCTTCATCGCCCTCCTTCGGCTCGCACATCACGCCCAGAGGATAGTAGGGCATCACTTTTTCCCGCACCCATTCCAGGGCCTTTACGGGAGTCAATCCCCAGTTGGTGGGGCAGGTCGACAGGAACTCGATCAGTGTAAAGCCCAGGCCCTTTTGCTGGATTTCAAAGGCTTTCCGCACGGCTTTTTTGGCCTGGCGGATGTGGGCGGGGCTGTCCAGCGCCACCCGCTCCACGTACACCGCGCCATCGATGGTGGAGAGCATTTCGCTCATTTTGATAGGCATGCCGTTCAGTTCCTTGCTGCGGCCTTCCTGGCTGGTGGTGCTTTTTTGGCCGATCAGGGTGGTGGGGGCCATTTGGCCGCCGGTCATGCCGTAAATGCCGTTGTTGATGAAGAAGGTGGTGAATTTTTCCCCGCGCACCGCGGCGTGGACGATTTCAGCGGTGCCGATGGAGGCCAGGTCGCCGTCGCCCTGGTAGGTGAACACGATTTTATCCGGGTGCACCCGGCGGATGCCGCTGGCCACGGCCGGGGCGCGGCCATGGGCAGCCTCGCACATATCCACGTTCATGTACTGGTGGGCCATGACGGAGCAGCCGATGGGGGCCACGCCGATGGTGTTGCCCAGCTGGCCCATTTCATCCAGCACTTCCATGATGATCCGATGGGCGATGCCATGGGTACAGCAGGGGCAGTAATGGGTGGGCATATCAGTCATGCCCTTGGTGTATTCAAAAATCGGCTTCATTTCAATCCCTCCAATACGGCTTTGGCCCGGGCGGCCACTTCAGGAGAGGTGGGCACCATGCCGCCGGTGCGGTGGGCCAGGAAGGCGGGCAGCCGTCCGTTCAGGGCCAGGCGCACGTCAGTGATCATCTGGCCCATCGAGAGCTCCGCGGCCACCACGGCTTTGGTGGTGCCAAAATCAATTTCGTCGAAAGCCTTGTTGGGGAAGGGCCATAGGCTGATGGGCCGGATCAGGCCCGCCTTGACGCCTTCAGCGGCCAGGATCTCGCAGGCTTCCCGGCAGATACGGGCAGTGGTGCCGAAGGCCACGAACACCACATCCGCGCCGTTTAGGTTTTCGCTCTCGTACCGCACCAGTTCCTTTTCGGCCCGGTCGTATTTTTTGAACAGGTTTTCTACATGTTCTTCCAGCTTTTCAGGCTGCATCCGCAGGGATTTAACTACGCGGCGGTTTTGATCCCCGCCCCGGTCGGCATAGCCGGTGCAGGCCCAATCCCGGTGGGCGGCGATTTCGTGGGGCTGGTAGACGGGCTTGAAATCCGGCAGGCGCACGGGCTCCATCATCTGGCCGATCATGCCGTCCGCCAGCACCATGATGGGGTTGCGCCAGGTCTGGGCCAATTCGGTGCCCTCATAGAGCAGGTCGACGGCTTCCTGGATGGAACTGGGGGCGAACACAGGAATGCGGTAATCGCCGTTGCCGCCGCCCCGGGTGACCTGGTAATAGTCGGCCTGGCCGGGCTGAATGCCGCCGATGCCGGGGCCGCCGCGGCTCACGTTCAGGGCCAGCAGGGGGACCTCGGCGGAGCACAGGAAGCTCATGCCCTCCTGCATCAGGGCGATGCCGGGGGAAGAGGAGGAAATGAACACGCTGCCGCCGGCCGCGCCCGCGCCATAGGCCATGTTGATGGCCCCCAGTTCGCTTTCCGCCTGGATGAATACGCCGCCATGCTTAGGCAGTTCCCGGCTCATGTATTCGGGCACTTCGCTCTGGGGCGTGATGGGATAGCCGAAATACAGCCGGGCGCCGCCGCGGATGGCGGCCTCGGCAAAGGCCTCGTTGCCTTTCATGAGCACTTTATCGGTGGTCATTGGTCGCCCTCCTCCTTTTGATAAATTTCAATAGCTCCGTCCGGGCACATCAGCGCGCAGCTTTGGCAGCCGATGCACGCTTCTTCTTTTTCCGCGCAGGCAGGATGGTATCCTTTGGGGTTCACCTGCTTGCTCATTCCAATGACGCCTTTGGGGCACACGGACCGGCATAGTTCGCAGCCCTTGCATTTTTCCGGATGGAAAATCAGCTTGAACGAGCGCATCTTCCTTCTTCTCCTCCTTTGATTGTCCGCGGGACGGGAACGGGGGCCCGCCCGTGGTTTTGAGTCAAAATGCGATTATTTATCCAAATAGGCGGGCCGCATATACAGCCCCAGGGGCATGAGGGACGGGATGCCCTGGAGAGCCCCCGGCGCGATGATACCCGCGGGATAACAGGTGTGGATTAGCGGCTTGCGCATCTCCGCGGATAATTGCGCGGCCAGGGTGTACCCTTCCCGGATGATCTCCGGCGTGGTTTCCCGCAGCAGATGGGTGTTGTTCACCAGGCCGGTCACCTCCAATTGCAGCTCGGCGGCGATGGCGTCCACGTGCGCCCGGGCCGCTTCGACGGTGCGGGTTTCGTAGCGCCGGAAATTGACCACCGCCCACAATTCATGGCCGTCCCCTTCAAAATATTTGCCGAACTGGCGCAGCACCCGGGCTCCCGCGTCGTTGCCGCCCAGATCGATGATCGTGCGGCAGCCTTCGTCTTCCAGGGGCGCCCGCAGCGCCGCCGTCAGGGCGGGCAATTCCGCGGTGGTGCCGGTGGATTCGAACGCGTCGGCGTAAAGGGACACGTGGTGCTCCCGCAAAAGCTGCATTCGTTCCCGGGAGCGGAAATAGGGATTGGCGATATCCAGATCGACCACGGACAGCCGGGGAAAATCCTTCTTTTCCTCCGCCGCCAATTGCATGGCCAGGCTCACGGCTAATTCGGTTTTGCCACTGCCGTAATGGCCCGCGATGACGATGACGCGCTTCATGGCCGTCCTCCCTTCGGGTGCAATGGATGCTTCATTTCATTATCACGCTTTGTGATACAATTGTCAATCCTTCCGGGTTGTATTCTTTTTGTATAAGCATGAGAAAAACTGTATTTTTCCCGTTGACAAGCGGGGCGTCATCTGCTAAACTATGGTCAATCGCATAGAAAGGCGATGAAGGAGAAGGCGGATTTGCGCGCCCCCGCAGAGAGCCGGCGGCTGCTGAAAGCCGGCGAGGCGGCAAACCATGCGCTGTGGCTCCCGAGCCGGTGCCCTGAACAATGCAGTAGGGGCTCCCGATGACCGCTGCGTCAGTGCGGAGGGCTTCAAAAGGAGCCTGAAGAGCGGTGCGCAAGCGCACAATTTGAGTGGTACCGCGAGTTGATGAAATTCAGCCCGTCTCAAAGAACAACTTTGGGGCGGGCTTTTTGCCTGTCTCAGAAAGCAAGGAGGAAACACCATGTCCACCGTGACCCAAGCCCCCGAAATGCTGCGGGATGTGGCCGCCCGTATCCGGGAACTGAAGGAAATTTCCGGCTTCACT
>JAFUFC010000112.1 GCA_017470095.1 Clostridia bacterium
AATACTGTTCATCCTGCCCACCCATACCATGGGCTGCTCAGCCTTGAGTTGCTCAGTGATATTCTCCCGGGCCTTCATCTGCTTTGTCAGCAGTTCCATCATGGCCTCAGCTCTCTCATTCGCATCCGCCAGGTGTCTGTGCAGACTGCCGTTTAGGATCAACCTTTCATACAGGCCGGGATGTACTTCCTCCAGGTATGCCTTGTGCATTCTGCCCCATTTCCCGACGGGACGCTGGTCGTTATCATCAATCGTCAGGTTCGGATAATACATATCGTCTTTGCCCAGGGTGTAGGTGCCGCCAAGCTCTTCAAACAAAGATTTCATTGTGTTTTCCTCCATAATTCAGTATTGCCAATCCTGCATTGGAGGCCATTTGTTCTGAATTATGTTTTACGGACAATCAGTCAAGGTATTCGCCATGGGCGCGAATTACATTCCCGAAGATCAGATTCTTCCCCGCGCCACGAAGGAACGCACCCTGCGGCTTTTGGAAGACTGCAAAGCGGCCAACTATAATTTCATCCGTGTCTGGGGCGGCGGCGTGTATCCCGACGATACGTTTTACGATTTTTGCGACGAAAACGGCCTGATCGTGTGGCAGGATTTTATGTTCGCCTGCTCCGCCTATCGCCTGACCCCGGAAATGGAGGAAACCATCCGGGCGGAAATCCGGGACATTGTGCTTCGCCTGCGCAATCACGCCAGCCTGGGGCTGCTTTGCGGCAACAACGAGATCGAATCCGCCTGGGAAGGGTGGGGCCTGCCCGACGACCCGGAGGCTAAAGCCGATTACCTGAAACTGTTTGAGGGCATCATTCCGGAAATGGTACGCGGTTTGGCCCCGGAAACCTTCTATTGGCCGTCCTCCCCTTCCTCCGGCGGCGGGTTCAGGGATTCCTCCTCCAACCGAGCAGGCGATATGCACTATTGGGCCGTCTGGCACGGTTTTCAGCCCATCGAGGCGTTTAGGCAGTATCATTATCGGTTCTGTTCGGAATACGGCTTTGAAAGCCTGCCGGATATCAAAACCATCCGCGCCTTTGCAAAGACGCAGGATTTGGATTTGTGCGGCCACGTGATGGAGGCGCACCAGAAATGCACGCAGGGCAACGAAAAGATCATGTATTACTTGGCCCAGATGGTCAACTATCCCTATGATTTTGAGCGGTTGATTTACTGCTCCCAGCTGGTGCAGGCGGACTGCATCCGCTCCAACGTGGAGCATATGCGCCGCGCCCGGGGGCGCTGTATGGGCAGCGTCTACTGGCAGGTAAACGATTCCAATCCCATCATTTCCTGGAGCAGTATGGATTACTTTGGCCGCTGGAAAGGGCTTCATTACGCCGCGCGCCGCTTCTACGCGCCTGTGCTGCTCAGCTGCGACGACAGCGATCCAGCGCATCCCATCTTGTATGTGACCAACGATACGCGGGAAGAAGTAAAGGCCCATGTGGTCTGCCGCCTGCGGGACAACCAGGCCCGCGTCCTGCGGGCATTCTCCGCGGAAGCACACGTTCCCGCCCTGACCGCCAGGGAATGCCTGCGCCTTGATCTGTCTGCCGATCTGGCGACGACGCAGGACAGGCGTACGAAGTATATCGAATTCGCGCTGATTCGGGACGGAGAAGCATTGAGCGCCGGCGCCACGCTGTTTGTGCGGCCCAAGGCGTTCGACTTTATCGCGCCGCAAATCGACTGTCGGATCAGCGAAAAAGAGGGGCTGTTTGTGCTTCAATTCACAGCATCCTGCTTTGTGAAGAGCGTATGCTTATCGCTGCGGGATCACGACGCGGTATTCTCCGATAACTGGTTCGATATCCATGGGGACATGCCTGTCACTGTGACCCTGCGTCGGCAAGGGGCGCTGGCCGAAACGAGCGCTGAAGAACTGCAAGCCCAATTGGTCATTGCGCATTACTGATCGCTGATCTGGTAGAAGTAAGCTTTGTTCCGTGCGCTCAAAAGGAAGGACGAGCCCGCCCTGGCAGCGCTGAAACCGCAGCTTACGGCGCTCATCCATATCAAGCATCATGCTCATATCGTGCTGGATCGCGGCTGAGCATCATTCATAAAGAAATCGGCTTCCTCCAATGGAAGCCGATTTTTCATATGGAACCGTTATTTCCGCAGGCGTTCCCTTTTTGGCAGCATCGCCCCTGCCGTTCAATCCTTGAAAAGCACATCCGGCAAAAGCGGCTTGCGTACGTTGCCTTGCAGATCCACGATGCCAAAGTCCCGAACCTTGTAGCACCAATAGCAATAGCCGATCTCCTTCTTTCGCAGGATATCCACCATGTCCCGCACCCATTTGACGGCCGAGGCCTCCTCCGCCGTTTCGATCACGCCAAATTCGCCGCAATAGAGCGGCTTGCCGGTATAATGAACAAAATCCGAAGCGGCCCGCAAATCCTTTTCCAGCCGTTCCCGATTATTATGCGTCAGCAGTACGCCCGGGCAGCGCTCCACGTAATCGGGATGATTGCGCACGTATGCATACAATTCATCCCCAAAGAAGCAGGGATAATCATAGGCGTGATCAAATTGACGCATATCCTCGTCGAACGGCGCGCGCTGGTGCGTGAAAGCGTGGGGAGCATAGTAATGGAAATTATAGATCAGATGCTCATCCTCCAAGATACGCAGCTCCACCAGGCAGGAAACCTCATTCATCCGGTTGCTGCCCACATAGATTATCCGTTCCTTTTCCCTTTCCCGGATGGCCCGCACGCCCTGGGGATACAGCTGGTTCCACAGGTAGCCGATCCCATCGGTGACTTCGTTGAGCAGCTCATACCGCACGCCGTCGTCGTGATGGCCCATATGCGCGCTGACGTCCTGCCACACGCGGACGAACAGCGCCTGATTTTCCGGCAGGAACAGCGGGTTTTCCTTGATCAGGGGATTGCACGTCATGCCGTCCAAATAGTGCAGATCCAGGATCACGCCCAGCCCACGGCTGTTGCACCATTGGACGCACTGCTCCATCATGTCGTAGGTTTCATCATTCAGCACGCTGTTTTGGAACGGCAGCCGCACGTGATCGGCGCCCCAGGACGCGATGCGGTCGATATCCGCTTCGGTGATGAAGGTTTTCAAATGCCAGCTGTAATCATGGGTCAGGTCCTCATAGCAATTCATCCATCCGCCCAGATTGATGCCCTTTTTGTAGGTATACGCCATAAAAATCCCTCCTGTATCAATGGTTTTGGTATTGCTCCCGAAATTCGTTGGGGGTGCAGCCTTCCGATTTTTTGAAGGCGGTGTAAAAGCTGCGCAGGTTTTGATAGCCCACCGATTCGGCGATCTCATACACCGGATCGCTGGTAGAGGCCAGCTTTTCCTTACTGAGCCGGATGCGCTCCTGGGTCAGATAGGCGTGCAGCGTCTGGCCCGTTTCTTTTTTGAATACCTGCCCCAGATAAACAGGGCTCATATAAAACGTTTCGGATAATTCTGCCAGGGAATAGGAGCGGGAAGGATCCTTCAAAAACAGCGCCTGCACCTGATCGGCCACTTTTGAAGGCCGCTTCCTCCGCATGCCGTCCAAATAGCGGGCAATATTCCGGCAAAAATCCAGATACCAGGCCTCCAGGGAGCTAATGGTGTGGCTATGCATGAGCTCGCTGATGCTCAAGGTGCCTTCCAGGATGGCTTCTGCGTCGCCGCCGGGGTCGGTGACCAGCTTCATGGTGTGGATCAATTCCTCAATGAAGTAGGAGCGCACCGCTTCATCCGGCGCCTGAGCATCGGAAAGCAGCTGAAAAAACCGTTCCACCTGCCGAGCGATCTCCTCCATGTTTCCGCTGTTGATGGCGCTGTCCAGCGGGGCGTGATGCCAGCGGTGCAATTGTTCCAGCGCTTGTGGATTGGGCTCGAAGGAGATTTCTGAAATACACAGCACGTCCGTGCCCTTGATCAGCCAGCCGGAGTCCAGCAAACGCCGCATAGCCCGATAGCTTTGATAGATCCCTTCCGGCGCATGCAGCGCTTCGCTGTACACCACCCGCACCCGGGCTTCCTCCGTTTGCAGGCAAGCATGCAGCCGACGGGCGCAGGCGACTGGCGGCTCCGCGGACAAGGCAAGCATGGCCACCCGTTCCTCGCTGACAGAAACGACGATATGCTCCCCGTCCGTCAGGCTGCGGAGCAGCGCTTCATTATGCGGCATGATCTCCGCAAAAATATCGGCCACGTACAGGCGCATGTTTTCCTGCGAAAAGGCCGCGTCTGCGCTGGCAAACTGGCCGTGCAGGATCTGCAGCAGCCGTCTTTCTCGGCGGGCCTGCTCCTCCTGCCGCAAGCGAAACATCACCGATCGCTGCTGCTCCACCTCCTGGGCAGCTTGGCGGAGCGCCGCCTCCAGCTCCTCCTGTCCCACGGGCTTGAGCAGATAATTACGCACGCCCAGCTGCATGGCGGATTTGGCATAGGAGAAATCATCATACCCGCTCAGCACGATGCATACGGCGTCGGACCCGGCGCGGCGCAGCTCTCGAATGAACTGTAAGCCATCCATCCGCGGCATCCGGATATCCGTGATCATGATATCCGGCGCGCAGTCAGAAAGCATATCGAGGGCCTCCGCCCCGTTTTGCGCGCTGCCAACGGCGGAAAAACCGGGAGAGCAGGCGACCATTCGCATCAAATTCTGCCGGATCTTGGGTTCGTCGTCAATGACCAGTACGCGCATGCTTTTCGCCATCCTCTCCCTGGATCGACAGGATAAAACGGGTGTATTCCCCGGGCTGGCTTTCCCAGGTCAGGGACGCCCGGCCTCCATAGTATAACCGAATGCGCTCATATACGTTTTTCAGCCCGATGCTCTTGCCCGGCCGGCTGTTGGATTTGGACAGGATCTGCCGCAATTCTTCTTGGGCAAATTCATCCATGCCTTCCCCGTCATCCTCTACCAGGAAACGAATGCTGTCCCCCTCCCGGCTGCCGCGCACGGTCACGGTTCCGCCTTCCGGCTTCCGGGCAATGCCGTGGGAAACGGCGTTTTCCACCAGCGGCTGCAGGATCAGCTTGGGCAGCGGAATCTGCTCCAAGCCCGGCGCGATATCCAGCTGATAGGACAGGCGGTCGCCTAAACGGTACTTTTGAATCTGCAAATATTCATCGATGCAGGTCAGCTCCTCCTGCAGCGTAACGGTGGGCTCCTCCCAGGATGCCAGCCTGCGCAGGCTTTTGGCCAGCAGCTGCACGATGTGCCCCGTATCCCGATCGCCCTGGGCGATCCCGTATTGGATCGCTTCCAGAGAATTGTACAGGAAATGCGGGTTGATCTGGCTTTGCAGCGCGTTCAGGGACGCTTCCCGGCTGGCGATTTCCATTTCCCGCTGCCGGGTCATCATGCCGGCGTTTTCATGGATCAGCTGATCCAGCCGGCGGGTCATATGATTCAAAGAAGTTGCCAAATCGGCCACTTCGTCCTCCCCCTGAACGGGGATCTGCACGTGGAAATTCCCCTGCTCCACTTCGGCGATGCCCTGGCGGATATCCCGCAGCCGGCCGCCCAGGCGATCGGAAAAAACGAAGGACAAAATAGCCATCAGGATCAGCAGGGAAGCCAGCAGCATGGTGAACAAGCGGATATTAGCCGCCGCCACCTGGGAAAGCGCGTCGTCCGACACCGTTTCAATGATATACCAGGTGCCGCCGTAATCGGGCAGAATGAACGGCGCGGAAAACACCTGATGCCGTTTGCCGGCAAAATCCATCGTTTGGATCCCGCCCGCATCCCCGGGGTGCTCCGCCACGGCAGCGTTCAGGGCGTCCACGCCCTCCGCGGGCAGCGTGGAGAGGATCACCTCGCCATACGGCTGGATCACGCTCCAGCTGGTATCTTCATCCCCCTCGCCCAGCAGCAGCCGAAGCTTGTCCTGGTCCAGCTCCAAGCAGAACAGCCCGTTTGGCTTACCGTAGGAACGGAACATCTGCGCGGCGACCAGCCTTTCCTTGCTTTCGCTGCGCACGCGCGTCACCGTCCAGAGCATATTGCCGTTCAGCATATCCTCCATCAGCTGTTCCATGACCGGCGCTTCCCCGATCCAGCGGATCTCGCTCAGGTTCGTGACGATGCTTCGATTCAGCGTAAACATGGTGCGGGCAAGGATTTCGGAATGCAGCGCCATATAGGAATCCATCAAAGGACGCACCAGGGTATAATAGCCCTGGATGCTGTTTTCGGGATACTGGTAGATTTTATTGAAATATCCCCAGATTTCACTGTTGGAGCAAAAATTGGAAAGCACGCCGGTCACGCCGTCGAAGGTGTACTTCATGGTTTCGGCCAGCGTATGAGCCGCCTCCTGGGAATTGCGCTCCGTTTCGGTCCGATAAGCGTTTTGCAGGAAATGGGCCAGCCCAAAACCAAAAAACGTCACCGGCAGCACCAGGATCAGCAGGTAGGACGTGAGCAGCTTGGTGCTGATGTGCCGGAAATGAAACGCTTTTCTTTTTGTTTTCTCCGCGGACGGCGCGCCGGTCTTGCCCATACCCTTCCCTCCTCTTATGGAGAACCCGGCAGGCAGAGAACTGCCTGCCGGGCTGAGGTTTGGCGATTACTCGCCCCAGATGGCCATCCGGTCCAGGATCGCCTGGTGCATGGCATCCTCCCACAGGTTGATCTTGCAATCATTATACAGCTGATTGACGAAAGAATCAAAGTTTGCGTTGAATTCGTCTTCCGTCTTGCTCATCACGATGGTGGGCACCATGGAATGGCGCAGGGTGTTGGCCTTGGCGTTGGCCAGGTCGGCGTCAGAGCCGGTTTCGATCACCAGGGTCCAGGCGTAACCGTAAGGCGTCGGCGTGCCGGTGGTATCGAAGTTATCGCCCCAGCAGGTGATGCCATAGGCGTCCAGCACCTTCTTGGTGGCGTCATCCGCGTTCTTGTAGAAGTCTTCCTTGTTAGCGGGGGAAGCGAAATCGCCGTCATCCAGCTTCATGGAGCCCACATACATCGGCCACCAATTGGCGAAGCTGATGCCTTCCTGATAGCGATAATTGGGATCGGAGGCATAGGCATCCTTCACTTCGGGCTTCCAGGCGCGCTTGCCGTCCACGACGTCGTAATGAACGCCTTCAATGCCCCAGTTGAAGAGCACGTTGCCTTCGTTGCTGGCGATGTAATCGATCACCTTCATGGCCAGCTCGGGATCCTTGCAGTTCACAGAAATGCCCACGCCGTTGTCATAGGATTCGCAGTATACCTGGCTGCGATCCTTGACGTCCTCGTTCAGGGTGATGGGGAAGCGCGCGTAGCAGCGCTCCGGCATACCGGCGGCACGCAGGGCGGCTTCCGGCTCAGACATCAGGCCGGCGTTGTAGATGGTCGCCAGCACGCGGCCGCTGGCCACCTGGCTGTTGAACTCGTCATACTTGGTGATGAAGGCGTTTTCGCTGAGCAGGCCGTTGTTATACAGCTTGTTCAGGAAGGCCAGGTAGGTCTTGAAGTAGTCGGTGGTGTTGAAGTAAGTCACGTCGAAGGTTTCCTGATCAATGTACGCGTCGCTGTCATCAGTAAAGCCGTTGATCCACAGGGCGGGGTTATTGACGGTCTGGTTATATCCCCAGCTGTCGGCCCACACGCCGTAGGGGATGTAGGGGGTGCCGTTCAGATCGGGTGAAATCGCCAGATAGTCGGTGATGGCCTTGTACAGGTCGTCCGGGGTCTTGATGGCGGGATAGCCCAGCTTTTCCAGCACATCATACTGCACCAGCAGGCAGGCGCCGGCATCGGCGATCTCCTCCGGCCGGTTCTTGGGAGAGCCGATCCAGTACACTTTGGCGTCGCCGGGATAGCGCAGCTTGTTCAGCGAGCCGCCCCAGGCGGACAGCACATGCTGGCCTTCCTTTTCCAGCAGGTCATCCAGCGGCAGCAGCGCGCCTGCTTCGATCATCCGTTCATCCACGCGGAACATGATGTCCGGATAATCCTCGCTGGCGATCATGGTGGCCATCTTTTCTTCCTTGCTGATGCCGCTGACCACTTCGATCTGCAGATCGATGCCCAGGTCCTCTTCCATCTTGAGGATGGTGGGCGCTTTATTGATCAGCTCCTGATTCAGCTCCTCGGTAAAGTCAAACACGGTGACCACCGGGCGGGCGCTTTCAGCCAGAGAAGTCATGGGCGCGGCGATGGACAGGACCATCACGAGCGCCAGGAACAGGGCAGCCTTTTTGTTCCACAACATATGCAGAACCTCCTTTTTTATTTCAACAGGCATGGGCCTGCCTGTTGGATTCCTCGTTTATCCCTTCACGCCGCCCAGGGTGAGGCCGGTGATGAAATACCGCTGCACGAAAGGATACACGCATAGGATGGGCAAGGTCGTGATCACGGTGATCGCCATGCGGATGGATTGGGGCGTGCTGGTCACGGCGCCGCCGGCGTTCAATTGGCTTTGCAGATCCCGGTAGCTCTTGATGGAGGAAGTGGATTTGCTCAGCACCTTCACCAGTTCATATTGCAGGGTCGTCAGGTCGGTGGCCTTGGTGTAAATATAGGTATCGAACCAGCTGTTCCACTGGTCCACCGCCGTGAACAGCACCAGCGTAGCAATGATGGGCAGGCTCAGCGGCAGGATGACCCGAATGTATACCACCAGCTCGTTGGCCCCGTCGATCTGAGCCGATTCCCGCAGCTCCTCCGGGATCTGTTCAATGAACGTGCGGGTAAACAGCACATAGTATGCATTCAACATGAACGGAATGATATACACCAGGAAATGATTGATCAAGCCCAAATCCCTGATCACGAAAAAGTAAGGAATCAGCCCGCCGGACACGTACATCGATATCACGGCCATGCGGCTGAGCAATTTGCGGAACACGAACTTGCGGTATGTGAGCACATAGCTGAACATGGTGATGCAGATCACCGATACGGTGGAACCGATGGCCGTGCGCAGCACGGAATTGACAAAGGCCCGGGAAAGGGAGGGCATTTGCAGGATCTGCAGCAGATTGTTCCAGGTAAATTTCCGGGGCCAGAAATACACGCCGCCCCGCAGGGTATCCAGCGGGTCGTTGACCGCCAGCACAAACACATTCCAGAAAGGATACAGCGTCACCAGCGCCAGCAGCGTCAGCAGGATATACAGCACGATGGAAAAGGAGCGGTCGCCCCAGGATTCCTTGATGCGGCGGCGCTTTTTATAGGATATGCCGGTCATATTGCCGCCTCCTTTCACAGGATGCCGCCTTCAACCACTTTTCTGGACAGCAGATTGGCCGTGCAGACCAGCAGCAGGCTGAAGACCGAGTTAAAGATGCTCAGGGCGGTGCTCATGGAATAGCGGCCCAGCTCAATGCCGTAGGTATAGGCGTAGACCGCCAGGTTCTGGGAGTAATTGATGGTCATATCGTTGCCCATCAGATAGCTGGGATCAAAGCCGGTGGAATTGAGCAGGTTGCCGATGTTCAGCACCAGCAGCATCACGATGGTGGGCAGGATGCAGGGGATCGTAATATAGCGGATCTTGCCCCACCGAGTGATGCCGTCCAGCCGGGCGGCTTCATACAATTGCGGATCGATGGCCGTGATGGCGGCCAGATACAGGATAGCGTTCCAGCCCATATCCTTCCACACCTGGGCCACCGTTACGATGCCCCAGAAGGAATTCTCCTTGGACATGAAGGAGACCGCTTCCTTCGTCAGCCCCAGGGACAGCAAAACATGATTGAGCAGGCCCTCGGAAGATAAGAAGGTGTAAAAAATGTTGCTGACGACCACCCAGGAAATAAAATGCGGAAGATAGCTGACAGTCTGCACCGTCTTTTTGAAATGCCTGCTGCGTACCTCGTTGAGAAACACCGCCAAGAGGATGGCGCAGACGGTGCCGAAAAAAATGTTGAGGAAACTCATGGCGAAGGTGTTGCGCAGCACCTCATAGAAGCGTTTGTCTCCCAAGAACTCTTGAAACCACTTGAACCCTACCCACGGCGAACCGAACATGCCCGTCCGCGGCTTGTAGTTTTCAAACGCCATCACCCAGCCCACCAAGGGCCGATAATTAAAAACGACCATCCAGAGAAAAAACGGAAGCGCCATCAGCACCAGGATCCGCTGATTCCAAATACGTTTGGCAAACGGCGTTTTCCTGGAAGCGGGAAGCGGAGGCCTGTTCTCCATTTTGATCACATCCTTGCAAGTATATTATAAAGAACCCTCTCCCTGAAACCAATGATAAAAATTATGATAATGTTGAAAAAAATAAAGAAATCGCCAATTTATACATGGATGTATATAGGCAGCTGATAACAGGCCGCCTGTTTTCAAAGGGCAAAGATATCAGCCGCCGCTGTGTTTATTTGGAAAACCGATAGTATATTCAAAGGTTTTGACAGACTGAAGAGGACCCATCCGTCCTATTGGGCTCAGATAGATAGGGTTCGGCTTATGTCTTTGCACAGCTAAAAAGACGCCATGCCGGAAGGAGCCGACACGGCTATTCGTATGCATTGTATGAAACGGGCTGAATGATCGGCAATGCGTCATGCCTGCGGCTTGTCGCCGCGCTGTTGGGATGGAAGACGATCAATAATATGCGCTTCAAGCGCGTGCATGTTTTTGTGTTACAGCGCGCTGCCATCCCAAGTATCGACCGCCTGTTTTCTTCTTCATCAAACCAACGCGGCCGCCAATTCATCAGCTATCGCTTCTTCGACTAAGCTGTCTCCTTTCACCCTCGGTTTAAGGAAAGCCCTGCTCGTTCATTTGGACAGCTCCTTTAATCTGGTTTATATGGTTTTTACTTCTGCTGGAAACGGCGTTGATCCTGCGGCGGCGCGGGCTGACGTTGCTGCTTTTGTTCCTGTGAATGCTGTGCAAGATAAGCACGGTTCTCAATTCGTGCGTATTCCAGGACTTTTTCGCTGGCTTCTGCGGCTTGCCCAATGGCATACAGAACACACGACGTGATCCACGACATGAAAATTCCGCCGATCAGAATGCCAATCGAAAGAAGGATTTTGCTATTCATGATCAGCACAATACAGTAGATCACAGACCCAATCACGCCAAGCGCGAAGAGAATCTTTGCCCATTCCTTTACGATCCGCCCAGAATTACGAAACATTGCTTTTACCCTCTACATTATTTCGCCTTGAACATCGGACAAACGCTGCCAACAGGCTCATCCTGATAATTCAGATAATCCTTCATGCGTTCCTCTGTCCAAAACTGTTCGTCATTGATGTACTCAGTAAACAGTTTCATGGCTTTGCGCTTCTCTTCTTCGGTCTGCGCATCGCGCCAAGCATTCAAGGCGTTTTTCACCATTTCATGCTGATAATCTTTAGTCGTCATGACTTTCACATCTTTTCACGTTGCATTATAACTCAAGCAGTTTTAGAAATCAATGCGTTCCCGCAAGTAATTCTATCAGAATCTTCTTCCTCGCTCGGCACGAACACAATCACATCCCACCCTTCTTCAAGAAGAGGCTGCTCAAACTTCCGATACACGTCAAAATCCATATAAGAAGTAGTGACATTAAAGCCATTCTTGACAGCAGAATTGGTTTTATGGATCGGGATGATCTTCACGATGAATTTTTCTTGTCAAACAGAATGGACAAATCTTTCGCATTCAGGATCGTGTCTTCCGTTACGGCAAAATTCAGTGTGTACTTCCTGCCAATCGGCATAGGCAAAGCATCAGCAAGACCAGAAATAATTTCAAGCGAATGACTTCTGCCCTGGAATTGCTTATCCCGTTGCTGATTATCGGTGGAATTGATGGAAAACTGCAATCCGGCCTCGCCATGATAAACCTGATTCTTAATGAAACACCAATTATTAAGAACCGGCTTCAAGAAGCTATTGTTCCATGGAAGCATCGCACAGTATATTATTTTCCTCCTTCAGGTTTATTCCGAAATAAAGTCAGAATCCTACGATTGGAAAGTCACGATTGGTCTATCTAATAAAAACGTGGATTGTTAGAATATTGCCAGACACTATGATTCATTCCCAACGATCGAATGGAGGAGAAATCAATGAAGAAAATCGTTGCCCTGCTGCTCAGCATCATGCTGCTTGCCCTGGCCGCCGCTCCGGCGCTGGCCGACACCCCCTATGAAGTTACCATCCAGTTTGTTGGCCTGCATGAGGAAAACAGGAATCTTGCCAATGTGGAAGCCACGCTGAACGAGATCACCCTGGAAAAGATCGGCTGCACTGTGAAGATCGTGCCCCTGTTCATCGGTAAATTGTCTTCCACCACCTCTTTGGGCGTGGCGGGCGATGAAAAATTGGATGTGGTTGTAGCCGGCCTGACCTCTCCCATGGATACCATGGTGAAAAACGATCTGCTTCTGCCCTTGGATGATCTGCTGGCGGAATATGGACAGGATGCCCTGAAAATCACCGAGCACGTAGCCGCCGCTCAAAAAATCAACGGCGAAACCTATGCCATCTCCGGCTACCCCTATGCCGCTATGGCCGCAGGCTTTGTGTATAACAAGACCATGGCCGCTCAGCTTGGCATTGAAATGTTTGACGGCATGACCATGGACGATCTGACCAAAGTAGGCGAAAAGCTGAAGGAAAACGGCATTTACCTGACCACCATCGGCAACCAGGATCAGTGCATGTACAAATTCTTTTACGGCGGCGATTACTTTGGCAAAAGCACGATGGGCGGCATCCTGGATCCCGCCAATTCAACGACCGTCGTGAATGTTTACGATACCCAGGAAATGCGTGATTTCTGGAAGCTCATGAAGCGCTGGACTGATTCCGGCTATATGCCCGCAGACCAGCTGACCGATACCACCAGCGTGCAGGAATACTTCCAGCAGCAGCACATCTTCGGAACCTCTTCCAACTATGATCCCGGACAAATTGCCAACTGGCTCAATCCTACCCGGATGAATCAACCCATCTCTGGTGTGTCCATTATCGAGATCAAGACCGGTTCCTGTGGTTTGAGGGCTGTGTGACCGATACGGAGCCGCTACAAATGCTTTCTGATCCGTACACTGCCCCGATCCCGGAGCAATTCAATGTTGCGCTGGAAGAAAACAGCCGACGCAATGAAGAACGACAGGCTACACGGGAGCAGTTAGAAGAAGAACGTGGATTGCTCATCACATGGACCTTTGAACAGCAAGCCGAGCAATTCCCTGGCATCTACGGGATTCCAGATACAAGCGATATTTCCGCCGATGAAGCCTATAAGATTGCACGGAAAGCCTATCAGGATGCAACGGGTATCTCTGAGCATGAATTGGAGGA
>JAFUFC010000113.1 GCA_017470095.1 Clostridia bacterium
CGGCCGATGGTCACATCGCCCACGGCGGTGATGGTGACCACCTTGCTCCCGTCGGCCTGGATGACCGGGGTGGCGGTGGGCACGGGGGTGGCGGTGGGCCCAGGGGTGGCGTCCGGGTCAGGCACAGGCACGGCGGTGGGGGGATTCATCATATCGTAGAAGGATACATCCTCCTCTTCTTCGGCCAGCACGCACAGCGTGACCATCATCATCAGTACCAGCAGAATGGGCCAGATTTTGCGCATGGTTTCCTCCTTAGAGCGATTGAATGAATTTGTCCATCCGGTGGAAGGCCTCAATCATCCGGTTCAGGTCGGTGGCGTAGCAGCAACGGATGTGGCCTTGGCCGCTGGGGCCAAAGGCGTCCCCAGGCACGCAGACCACCTTTTGCTCCCGCAGAAGCCTTGTGCAAAATTCTTCGCTGGTCAGCCCAGTTTCCCGGATGGAGGGGAAACAGTAAAACGCGCCTCGTGGTTCAAAGCAGCTCAGGCCCATCTTGCGCAGCGCGTCCACCATCACCCGTCGCCGCCGATCATAGCTGCGGTGCATCATCTGCACGTCCTCATATCCGTTTTCCCGGTTTTTTTTCAGGGCTTGCTGGCCCGCTACCTGGGCCTGGCGGGGGGCGCACATGATGGCGTACTGGTGAATTTTGTTCATTTCGTAGAGGATTTCCTCCGGCGCGCAGGCATAGCCCAGACGCCAGCCGGTCATGGCGAAGGCTTTCGAGAAGCCGTTGATCAGCACGGTGCGTTCCTTCATGCCGGGGAGGGAAGCGAAGGAGAGCATGTCTCCTTCGTAGGTCAGCTCGATATAGATTTCATCGGCAATGACCAACAGATCATGTTTTTCCACGACCTGTGCGATTTTTTCCATTTCCTCCCGGGTCATCACGGCCCCGGTAGGGTTGTTGGGGTAGGGAAAAATCAGGGCCCGGGTCTTTTTGGTGATGGCGCTTTCTACCTCTTGCGCGGTCAGGCGGAATTCATTTTCCGCTTTTGTCGTCACCGGCACCGGCGTCCCGCCGGCAAAGGTGACGCAAGGGGCATAGCTGACGTAGCCAGGATCCGGCAGGATCACTTCGTCCCCGGGGCGCAGGCACACCCGCAAGGCCAGGTCAATGGCTTCGCTGGCGCCCACGGTGACCATCATTTCTTTTTCCGGATCATAGGATATGGAAAAGCGATCCTGAAGATACAGGGCGATTTCTTTGCGCAGGGACAGCAATCCCTTATTGGGGGTATACTGGGTTTCGCCGTCCAGCAGGCTGTCGATAGCGGCGGAACGGATGTGATAGGGCGTGACAAAATCCGGCTCGCCCACACCCAGGGAAATAGCGTCCTTCATGGTGCCGGCCACGTCGAAGAAGCGGCGGATGCCGCTGGGCGGCACGGCGGCCACCCGGGGAGATACGAATCGATTGCTCACGGGGACACCGCCATTCGCTTGTCAGTGCTTTCGCCCACGAAGATCACGCCATCCTGCTTGTAGCGCTTGAGGACGAAGCTGGTGGATGTGCCGGTGACAGATTCCAGGGGACTCAGCTTTTCGGACACGAACAGGGCCAGCTCTTTCAGCGTGCGGGCTTCCACCAGCACCAGCAGGTCATAGCTGCCGCTCATCAGGTACACGCTTTTAACCTCCTCGAACCGGTAAATGCGGCCCGCAATGGCGTCAAAGCCCATATCCCGCTGAGGGGTCACCTTGACTTCGATCATGGCTTCTACCCGTTCCTTGTCGGTGCGGTCCCAGTTGATGACGGGGGAATATTGCAGGATCACCCGGTCCCGCTCCAGCTCATCAATGGTCTGGGCGACCTGTTCCAGGTTCGCTCCGGTCATAATGGCGACGCGCTCCAGGGGCGTGCGGCAATCCTGGGACAGGATTTCCAGAATCTGCGCTTTTAAAGACTGCATAGTAGTCCATTGTCTCCTTATAGTAATTTATCCGCCAGGGCGATGAATTCTTCGATTTCGTCGGTGTACACTTTCAGGCTGGCACGCCAGAAATCGGGATCGCGGACGTCGATGCCCACGCTGGCTGCCACATCGGCCACCAATCCAGAGCCGCAGGAACGCAGCAATTGATTGTACTTCGGCACAAAGGCGGCGCCTTCCTGTTTGTACTGGGCGAACATGCCCACTCCAAAGAGCTGGCCGAAAGCGTAGGGAAAATTGTAGAAGGCGAAGCCGGGGATATAATAATGGGATTTGCAGGACCACATATAGGGATGGCGCAGTTCCGGATCCAGGCCGTCGCCATAGCTCTGCTCCTGGGCGCGAAGCATCATTTGCTTGAGTTCGCTCACGGACAGGGTGTGGTTCTTCCGCTGCTCAATCACATTGGATTCAAACAAATACCGGCTGTAAATATCCACGATGGTCTGGGTGGTTTCCATCAGGTTGCCTTCCAGCAGGGAGAAGCGTTCTTTTTCGTCGGCCTGGGCCATAGCGGCGTTGGCCAGCAGCGTTTCATTGAAGATGGAGGCCGTTTCCGCCAGGGGCATGGGCGCGTCGATCATGGCGGTGGGCAGCCCGGCCATGCAGCGGTTGTGCCAGGCGTGGCCCAATTCGTGAGCCAGGGTGCTCACATCGGAGAAGGAACCGGAGAAATTGGTCAGCACCCGGCTTTGATCCAGGAAGTGCAGCTCTGCGCAGAACGCACCGCCGCCTTTACCTTCCCGGGGATACACGTCGATCCACCGGTTTTCAAAGGCGTGATCGATGAACGCGCCCATATCCGGGGTGAATTTGCTCATTTCATCGATCAGCTTTTTCCTGGCTTCTTCGATGGTATACGTCTTGGGTACATAGCCGGGGGCGGCAATGGGGGCAAACAGATCATAGAAGGGGATGCCATTGTTATGGCCCAGAATTTCACCCTTTTTGCGCAGGTATTTACGGAAGGCGGGCAGAGCTTCCCGGATGGCGGTCAGCATGGCGTCCAGGGTTTGAGCATCCATGTTGGAGTTGAACAGCGTTTCATCCAGGATGGAGTCAAAATGCTTGGCTTCGATCTGGGTCAGCCCTTCCCCCTTGATGCCGTTCAGGCAAGCGGCCATGGGAATTTCGGTCTTGGCGTAAGCGGCCAGCTCGGCTTCATAAGCGTCCTTGCGCACCTGGGGATCAGGGTCGTAGGCCTTGCTGCGCACGGTGGCCAGGGGTAATTGTTCGCCCTTGTAATCCACCATCAGCGTGGCGTCCAGCTTATCCCGCAGGGTTGAAAAAGATTCGCTGCCGCTCAGGCTCATTTTCAGCATCCATTCTTCGATGGCGGGGTCCATTAGATGATGGGATTCAGCCTGGGCCTTGCGCAGGAAAAAGTCAATTTTTTGCAGCTTTTCGGAGGAAGCGATCAGCTTTTCGATCTCGTCAATCTGCCCGATGTACCGCACCAGGGCGGAGGACAAAAGGGACAATTGCACGGAAAAGACCATGATCCGGTCCATCAGTTGCTGGGCCCGCTCGTTGGTAGCGTCAGTGGCCAAGGTCAGGCTGGCAAAGCTGCTTAAGGAGGAGGTTAAACGGGAAATTTCCTCCATGGCGTCGGTAGTGTTTTCCAGGGCGGTTTTGTGATCGCCGGTCATCAGCCCGGCAGCCTGGCCGCACAGGTTTTTTAAAGTTTCAAAGTCCTTTTCAATTTGAGGGTCGTCAAAGTCCTTGTACAGTACGGATAAATCCCATGTCCAATCCATGATTGAATCCTCCTGTGGGCGAAGCCCTTATTTTTTCGCGTTCCGCTCCCGCACGGCGGCCAGGCAGGTTTCCTTGCTTTCGTCCAGGTGGTGCAGCATCAGGCTGGTCAGCCCGTCCAGGTCCCTCTTTTCCAGCAGTTCTACCATGTCGTGATGTTCCTGATGGGCGTTGGTGCGGCGCACCACGCTGGCGATGGCCACGGCGGAGAAGCGCTTGATGTATTCCTCTTGGCTGTCGATCACCCGTAGGATGCGCAATTTATCGGACAGATGCTCAATGGTGCCGTGGAAGAGCCGGTTGCTCACAGCCAGGGCTTCCGCGTCTGCCCGTTCGTATTCCACGTCCATTTTCTTTAAAATGTTGCGCAGCTCTTCGATTTTTTTCTCGGTTACGTTTTCGATCACGGAGGGCAGGATCAGCATCATCATGGCATTGCGGATGGTAAAAATTTCATCGATATCCTCAATGGTAAAAGCCCGCACCACCACGCCCCGGTGCAGCACATATTCCACCAGCCCGTCCCGCTCCAGGCGGCGCAGGGCCTCCCGCAGGGGCGTGCGGCTGATGTGCAATTGATCCGCGTATACCGTTTCCACGATTCGGGACCCGGCTGGAATTTGGCCGGTGATAATGGCGTGCTTTAATTGTTCATAAGCGATGTCCCGAATGGGCCTGCTTTCCATCGTGGCATCAAAGGATTGATAGGACATACCGGGGCCTCCTTGTGGCAATTTTGTATACAATCCAAATTGTACAATTAAAAAACAACCATGTCAAGTGAAAAGGCGCTTTTCCTGTAAAAATGTCGGAGGATGGGGAAAAATGGAATTTGTTTCCGGCAGGCATTTTGACATGCTGAGCAAAAAGAAACGAATCACGACGAGTTCAACCGTTTTTGCAGGGGCGGATATCATCCGCCCGTTGGAAGCGCGCTGATTTTGCTGTTTTATTTGCAATGATTGTGCGTTTTTTCGGACGGATGATATCCGCCCCTACATGGTTCACAGGCGGAATGCGTTTTGTTTTAAGGAGGCGCTCCTCATAGCCTTTTCAAAAGGGGAAATAGCATGCACAAAAGATAAATAAAAAATATTTAAAAAACACAAAATATCTAATATTGAATGCAAAATAAGCAAAATGAATGCAGAATAATTCCTTGGCCAATTCTATAATAATAACAAGATCAAGGAAAGGGGCATGTTCCGTGAGCAGGGAAGTGGAATTCAAGAACCGGGATCGATTCGTTGAATTGGGCATTACCATTGCAGCGCTGCGGAAAATGCGGGGGATGTCCCAGGAAGAATTGGCGGAGAAGGCCAACATCAGTCGATCCAATTTGAGCGCAATCGAAGCGCCCAACATGGTGCGCGGCTTCTCATTGGAAACATTGTATAATATAGCAGACGCGCTGGAAATCAGGCCGGGCGATCTGCTCAATGCCACCCTCCTGCCAACGGCGGACAAAGCTGACTGAACGGGCGTTCAGCCGGCTTTTTTGTTCCTGGTCACCGATCATCATTTTTATAGGGGCGAATATCATTCGCCCGTCAGAACTATTCGTCCCTATATCGCATTCATTGTGAAAAAGAAGCGGGAAATCGGGAGATGAACAAATGAGAACGGGCCAGCACGCCCTGCTTCGCCGTTGCGCGCAGGGAATTGCGGGGCTTTTGTATCCCCGGGCGGCCAACTGCCTGTGCTGTGGTGATCCCCGGCAAGCGTCGGCGGCGGATTGTTTATGCGATTCCTGCCGCTGGGCAATCGAGCAAAAGCGGTTGCCGCCTTCCGCTTGCGATCGCTGCCTGTCCCCGGTAAGGCCGGGAAAGCCCTGCGCCTTTTGCGCGTCACCCCTGATGGCGTCTATTGACCGTGCGTTTGCTCCCTACCGGTATACCGAGGAGGTGCGGCAACTGATTCACGCTTACAAATTCGACGCCTGTAATGAGGCACTGCCTTTGTTATGCGATGCCATGGCCGACGCGCTCCCGGTGCGGGATTTTGACTGCATTTCGCCGGTGCCCCTGCATATCAAGCGGCTGCGCCAGCGGGGCGTGAACCAGGCGCTGCTGCTGTCTCAGGGGCTGTCTGCGCGCACGGGCATTCCAGTGGCGGAGCTGCTGCAACGAACCCGGTACGGCAAGCCCCAAAGCCTGACGGACGCAGCCCGACGTAAAACCAATGTGGAAAACGCCTTTTCCGCCTCAAAGGAGGCGAAGGGCAAACGCATCCTGCTGGTGGATGATGTGCGCACCAGCGGCAGTACGGCCTACGCCTGCGCCCGGGCCCTGCGAGACGCGGGAGCGCAAAGCGTTAGCCTGTGCGTGTGCGCGGTGGTGTACCGGAAAAAGTGAACAATCGCCCGGGGTGTACGGGCGTCAAGCATCGGTAACATGAAAGTCAAGCAACGACCTGTCAAGGGAAGGGTGGAGATTTTCCGGCGATACGAATGCCGAAAAATACGACCCGACCTTGACAGGACAGCAAAGAAGCACAATGGGCTGTGGTTCGATGAACAGCACTGTTCATCGAACCTTGGTTACATCACTCC
>JAFUFC010000114.1 GCA_017470095.1 Clostridia bacterium
GGCGCCGTTCAACCCAACATTCCCAATGATCCGGGGAAGATTGTTCGTATTCCCTGTTTTGCTCTTATCCCTTGCGGCTTTTTCGGAAGGGAGTGCAAGGGGGAAACCGTTTTTGGGCTTCAAAAAGCGGTTTCCCCCTGCCTTTATTTTTTCATTCACTTGATTACTTGTCCACCCGGAAGATGCCGCACTTCAAGTACTGGGTTTCGGGGGCGGCGGGGAGGATGGGGTGATCCCGGCCCTGGGTGCGGTATTCCACCTGGAACAGGTTCACGTGGGCGTCCCGGGCGGCGGAGAGCACCACATCCTTGAATTGGCCGGGCAGCATATGCTGGCTGCACGAGCAGGTGATGAGATACCCGCCGTTTTTGACCAGCTTCATGCCCCGCAGGTTGATTTCCTTGTAGCCTCGGGCGGCGGCCTCCACGGCGGAGCGGGATTTGGTAAAGGCCGGCGGGTCCAGGATCACCACGTCGTACTGCTCCCCGGCGGCGCACTGCTCCTTGAGGTAATCAAAGGCGTTGGCGGCCACGAAATTCACGTTGGTGAAGCCGTTGAGGGCGGCGTTTTCCCGGGCGCAGTCGCAGGCGAATTCGGAAATATCGACGCCGGTCACTTCCTTCGCCCCGTAACGGGCGGCGTGGAGAGCGAAGGAACCGGTGTGGGTGAAGCAGTCCAGCACCCGGGCGTCCTTCACAAAGGGCGCGATGGCGGCACGGTTTTCCTTTTGATCCAGGAAGAAGCCGGTCTTCTGGCCGTTTTTCACATCCACCCAGAATTTGACGCCGTTTTCCTCCATCTGCACTCGATCGGGCACCTCGCCCCGCAAAACGCCAGTGACTTGGGGCAGCCCTTCCAATTCCCGAACCGGCACGTCGCCCCGCTCGTAAATCCCGGCGGGGTGTACCTCCTCCATCAGCGCATCGCAGATTACGTTCTTGTACTGCTCCATGCCCAGGCATAGGCATTGCAGGCTCAGCACGTCCCCGAAGGCATCCACAATCACGGCGGGCAGGCCGTCGGATTCGGCAAAGATCAGCCGGCAGGAGCGCAGGTCGGCAAACCTGCGCCGGTAATCGATAGCCCGGCGCACCCGGGCGCGGATGAAATCGTCGTTAATGGGCTCGTCCCGATGGCTCAGGATGCGCAGGGCGATTTGGGAGGCGGGGTTGTATACCGCCATGGCCAGAAAGCGGCCGTTGGAGGCGGTGACGCGCACGGTGTCGCCCGGCTGAGGGCTGCCCTTTGAACGTGCAATATCACTGCGGAAGATCCAGGGATGCCCCGTCCAGACCCGTTTTTCTTTCCCTGGCAGCAGAATGATGTCGCTCATGAATGAAAATTCCTCTCTTGATTTGTATTTTTTGTTTGCTTTTTTGCCATTCCCGCGGTTTTATATGTGCGGGAACATTTGCATTATAGCACAAATTAGCGTATAATAGAAATGATTTTTGTCTGCAAGGAGGGCGCGGCATGGGCAAGGTGGTATGGATCACCGGGGCGTCCAGCGGATTGGGCCTGCACACGGCCCGGCAGCTGGGCATGCACGGCTTTGACGTGATTGCCGGGGCCCGTTCCTTCGGCCAGGGCAAGGCGGTGGAGCACTGCCGCAGCCTGCCTTTGGATGTGACGGACGAAAAGAGCATTGACGCCTTTACCCAAAGGGCCCTGGAAATGGCCGGGCCGCCGGATATCCTGGTCAACTGCGCCGGGATGCTCATCCTGGGCGCCTGCGAGCAGTACGGCATCGGCGAAATTGAGCAGGTGATGAACACCAATTTCCTGGGCCAGGTGCGCATGATTCAAAAGGTGCTGCCCCTGATGAGGGAAAAGGACGGCGGAAAAATAGTGAATTTTTCCTCCATCAACGGCTTGTTGGGCATTCCTTTTGAAGGGGCCTATACCGCCAGCAAGCATGCCATCGAGGGGTTCTCAGAATGCCTGGCGCTGGAAGTGAAGCCCTACGGCATCGAAGTGATGCTGGTGGAGCCGGGGGACCACCAAAGCGGGTCCGCCGCGTACCGCCGCCATTCGGGGGGCATCACGGAAGCATCGCCCTACAAAGCTGCTTTTGATATCGGCACCGGGGTGATCGCCCATGACGAGGCAAACGGCAGCGACCCGGACCGGCTTGGAGAAAAAATGGCCAAGGTGTTAAAACGTCGGCATCTGCCCAAGCGGCTTCGCGTTGCCAAGGGGGATCAGCGCCTGGCCGTGGTGCTGCACGATGTGCTGCCCGCCTGGGCCTTTGACCGGATCATTGGCTCCTATTACAAAAAGCCAAAGAAGTAACCAACGACCAAAGAAAGAGGGATGCTTCGAATGAGCGAAGTGCTCGCCCGCAGTGAAAAATTGCGGGAAAATATGACGCTGGAAAATTTGTTTGAATTGATCAGCGGGGAAAAGGATCGAGTGGCTGCCCGGTACCTGGAGAAGGATGAGGAAAAAACCATCACTTTCGGGGAATACCGGGAGCGCACCTTTGCCTGCGCCGCCTTGCTGCGCAACGCGCTGGGCGCGGAGAAAAAAGGGGCGTTTGTGGGCATCCAGGCGGATACCTGCCCGGAATACTTTTATCTTTTCTGGGGCGTGATCGCCGCGGGGTATAACGCGGTGCTGATCGATTTTGCCCTCAGCGACGAAATGACCTCCTACATCCTGGGCCAATCCGGCGCCATTGCCCTGATCACAAAAGCGCCTCGGAACTTGACGGCGAATGTGAAGCAGTTCACCCTCCGGCAGATGGGGGAGGCCCGGTTTGTGCCTTCGTTCAAGCCGGAGTTTGGCGAGATGGTGGCCCTGTGCACCTCCGGCACCACCGATACCAGCCGGGTGTTTGTTTATAACGCCCAGGCGGTGTGCAGCCAGGTGCTCAATGCCGAAATGCTTTACCACGCCAACAAGCGCATCATCTGCGATGAGCCCCGGCGGAATTTGGCGTTCCTGCCGTATCATCACGTGTTTGGCTTCATGGTGTGTTTGCAGTGGATTCATTTCCTGGGCTACGAAACCATTTACCTCCATGACCGCAGCCCCAAGTGCATCCAGGAAACGGCCCAGCGCTTCAAAATCACCCACCTGATGGCGGTGCCGCTTTTGGCCAACAACCTGTGCGTGGCGCTGAACAAGAAAGTGGCCAAGCAGAGCCGCTTGAAGCGCGCATCCTTTAAAACGCTGCGGGGCATTTCCCTGGGTTTGCAGTCCGTTGCTCCCGGGTTTGGGCTGGATTTTGCCAGGAACGTGCTGTTTAAATCGGTGGTATCCCAGATCCTGGGGCCCGATGTGCGGTGCGTCATCCTGGGCGGCAGCCATACGCCCAAGGAGCATATGCGCACGCTCAGCGCCCTGGGGTATTTCACCGTTTCCGGCTTTGGCATGACGGAAACGGGCGTTACCAGCGTGGAAACCAATATGAACGTGATCACCCGCACCTCCGGTTCCGTGGGCCGGCCCCTGGCCAGCGCCGAATACCGGGTGCAGAGCGACGGGGAAAAGTCGAACCGGGGAGAAATGTACATCCGGGGCAACACCATCCACACCGGCCGCCTGGTGGACGGAAAACTTCTGCCCCCGGCCCTGGATGACGAGGGCTGGTACCGCACAGGCGATGTGGTGCGCCTGGAAAAAGGCAGCCGCATGTATGTGGAAGGCCGGGCCAAGGACGTGATCATCAACGAGTCCGGCGAGAACGTGTACCCCGACGAGATCGAGGACGCGTTCGGCGCGCTGGAGGGGGTTGAGCAGTTCTGCGTGCTGGGCGTGAAGGCCCGGAACAAAAAGGATGAAAAAACTGGCATCCTCTCCCACATCCCCCATCTGCCCGGGAAAAAGAAGGGCGTGGTGGATTACGAGGATATCACGCTGGTCATCAACGTGGGCCAGCATTATAAGGACGATGGGTACATCGCCGCCCTGATGGCCCAGGTGCGCAAGATCAACAGCACCCTGCCGTCCTTAAAGCGGGTCACCCGGGTGCTGGCCACGGCGGAAAAATTCCAGACCGCCGGGGGCATCAAGGTCAAGCGCCTGGCGCTCAAAAAGCAAATCGAAGAGAACAAGCTGGCCTACCGGGATATCGATTTCAACCGCCGGGATGAAAACGCGGCGGAGGAAAAGCCCATCGTGCAGGAGGAAAAAACGCCCTCCGACCTGCAATTGGAGGAAATCAAGCAGAAGGTGCGCCAGGTGTATGCCGATACCCTCGACATCCCGGCGGACCAGATCAAGGACGACGCCCATTTCATTGACGACCTGGGTGGCGACAGCCTGCAGGTGCTGGGCATGAGCCTGAAAATCGAGGAGCAGTTCAACGTGCTCATTCCCACGGAGGAATACGGCAAGTGCACCACGGTGAACGACCTGGCCGCTCTGCTGTACGCCCGGGTGCGGGGCAACGTGGCCTATGAAAGCGCCGCGCCGGAAAACCAGGAGCCGGTCACGCCGATCACCCGGTTTGAGGATTCCCCGGAATACAAGGCCTTTGAAAAACGCTACCAGAGCCTGATGGGCGACGGCCAGGAAAATCCCTATTTTGTGGCCCACGATTCACCTCTGCTGGACCGCAGCTATGTGGACGAGCAATGGATGCTGGACTTTGGCAGCTATAACTATGTGGGCATGTCCGGACGAGAGGAAACCAAGGCCGCGGCCAAGGCGGCCATCGACAAGTACGGAACTTCCGCCTCCGGCAGCCGCCTGCTTGCCGGCGAAAAGACCATCCACAAGGAACTGGAGGCCGCCATTGCCGATTGGAAGCACACGGAGGATGCCCTGGTGCTGGTGGGCGGCCATTCGACCAACGTTACCTGCATCGGCAATTTCTGCGGTAAGGGTGACCTGATCGTTTACGATGCCATCGCCCATAACTCCATCGAGCAGGGCTGTCGCCTGAGCCAGGCCACGGCGAAGCCCTTCCCCCACAGCGACGTGAAAGCACTGGAAAGCATCCTGCGCAACCAGCGGCACAAGTTCGCCAAGGTGCTCATTGTCATCGAGGGCGCCTATTCGATGGACGGCGATATCGCCCCGGTGCCCGAATTCGTGAAATTAAAGAAAAAGTACGGCTGCTTCCTGATGGTGGACGAGGCCCACTCCGCCTGCGTCATCGGCCAGACCGGCGGCGGCGTGGACGAGTATTTCGGCCTGGCCCCGGACGATATCGATATCAAGTACGGCACCCTGTCCAAGGGCTTGGGCACCTGCGGCGGTTATCTGGCCGGCAGCCGCGCCCTGATCGAGTACATGCGCTATAATCTGCCCGGCTTCGTGTTCTCCGTGGGCATTTCCCCGCCTTTGGCCGCGGCGTCCCTCAAGGCCATCGAATTGCTGCGCAGTGATCCCAGCATCATGGAAAGGATGCGACGCAACATCAAGTGCTTTGTGGAGGAGGCTCATAAGCGGAACCTGAACACCTGCCTGGCAGGGGAAACGGCTATCGTGCCCATTCTGGTGGGAAAGGACGAGGACGCCTGGGAGCTGAGCAATCGTCTGCGCAAAAAAGGCGTGATCGTGCCGCCTGCGGTGTACCCCGCCGTGCCGAAAAACAAGGCCCGCCTGCGTTTTTGCGTCATTTCCGAGCATCAGCCCGATGAAATCATCGAAGCGCTGGATAAACTGGTGGCCTGCGCCAAGGAAGCGGGCATCCAGTTGCCGGCGTAAGACAGAGAGAACATAAGGAGAGAATCGCGCATGATGACTTTGGAAGCGTTGCAGGCCTATGGCGCCGATACCGAAGCGGGCCTGGCCCGGTGCATGGGCATGAAGGATTTCTACCTGCGCCTGGTGAAAATGGAATTGGCCGATGGCAATTTCGACGCCCTGGCCACCGCCCTGAACGCCGGGGATATGAAAGCCGCTTTTGAAGCGGCCCATGCCTTGAAGGGGGCTGTGGGCAACCTGGCCCTGACGCCCCTGTATACGCCCATTTACGAAATCACTGAGTTGCTGCGCCATGCCGACGCTCCCATCGATACCGGCGATCTGCTGCCCCGTATTCAGCAGGCGCTGGCGGATTTGAGGGCGCTGGAAGCATAAGAAAAACCATGGAAACGCCAGGGAAAGAATGCTTTCCCTGGCGTTTTTTGCGGACGGGGAATTCATTTTTCGGTATTCCATGAACTGGAAAAATGAATTGACAATGGCAGGGATTCTTCAGTATAATAAAAAATAGTTTAAGGTGCCTTTCATGGCCGCGATTCCCGGTTTTTTCCTGAAAGCGGGGAGGAAATGAAATGAGTCAGCAAGTGCGTTTCCGGCTGCTTGGCGCGTGCGCCGTTACGGTGGAAGACCGGACAGTGGAAAACCTGGCGGCCAAGAGCCGCAAGGGCGTGAGCCTGATGGAATACTTGATTTTGCAGCAGGGCAGACCGGTGTCGGCCCAGCGACTGATCCGGGAATTGTGGGCAGGCAAACACAACGACAGCCCGGAGAGCGCGCTGAAAACCATGGTCAGCCGGTTGCGGGCGCTTTTGAACGGCATTTCCCCGGAGCTGGGGCAATGCATTGCCAGCAGCCAGGGCGCTTACCAGTGGACAAGCCTGCCGGGGGTGCGGGTGGACGTGCTGGAGATGCTGGACGCGCTGGCCCAGGCAAGGAAAACGGACGATGATGGGGAACGAGCGGCCTGCTACCGCCAGGTGATCAGCCTGTATGAAGGCGATCTGTTCCACACCGGGGACATCTGCAACGGCGCCATGCAGGTGAGCTGGCTGCACCGGGAATATATCGACGCGGTGTGCGCCTATGTGGAGATCCTGAAAAAGGCGGAAGCGTACAACGAAATTTGCCGGGTGTGCCGCCGGGCCATCGAGATTGACGATTTGGATGAAACGCTTCATATTGAGCTCATGCGCGCCATGGTGAGCCTGAACCGCTCCTCCGACGCGGCGGCGGAATACCGGCGCATGGCCCGGCTCAGCCGTCAGTACTTGGACGCGGAGCCCAGTGAGGATTTGCAGGAAAGTTACCGCCAATTGGCGCAGGATGGGCAAATGCTCAACTTTAACCTGGACCGCATCCGCAACGAATTGGCGGCGCAGGAAGACAGCCGCCATGGCCCTTTCTTCTGTGACTATCCGGCGTTCAAGGAAATCTACAATATCCAAATGCGTAATTTGGAGCGCCTGGGCTCCACCATGTTCCTGGGGGTGATCATGGTAGGGGACGCGGGGGAAAAGCTCTCCTCCGTGGCCCGGGAAAGCGCCATGGCGGCTCTGACGGAGATCCTGCGCAATCACCTGCGCAAGGGCGATATCGTCACCCGGTTTTCCCCCGCGGTGCTGGCCATGCTGCTGCCCACGGTGAATTATGCCACCGGCGGCATGGTGATGGAGCGCATCGAGCATTTGTTTTATGAGGAATATCCCAGCCGGGGCGTTGCCGTGCATTACCGCATCAGCCCGTTGGGCGGCGGGATGATATGAAATTTTTTAGCGTTAATGGCCGGATGTAACCGGCTGTGTAACCGCCGCGGGGTATGATCGAAAGCTGATCCTGCTCCCGCTGCCGGGCTTTGCTTTGAATCCACGGAAGTGAGGAATGCCAATGAAACGCAGGGTGCTGCTGTGTTTGATGCTCGCTTTGCTTGTGACGGCGGCCGGCGCCGTATGGGGAACAGCCGCCATGGGGGCCAGTGCCAAATGGCCTGTCGCTTCAGGCAAAAGCGTGAAGAAGAACGGCAAATTGAAGGTGGACGCCTCCAACATCAACCAAGGCTATTTTATGGCGTCGCTGCAAAAGAAAAGCAGCAAAAAAATGAAGCTGCGCGTGGTGAAGGGCAAGGAAAGCCTGACCTACGATTTGAACGGAAAAGGGGATTACGAGGTGTTTCCCTTCCAGTACGGCAGCGGGAAATACGAAATTTCCCTGTGGGAAAACGTGTCGGGCAAAAAGTACTCCGCCGCGGGCAAGGTCACACTGACGGTGAAATTGAAGGACGATTCCTTCCCTTTCCTGTATCCCAACCAGTATGTGGATTATACCAAGGCGTCCGAGGCGGTAAAGAAGGCCGGCGAATTATGCGAAGGCAAAAAAACGGCGGACGCCTATAAGGCCGTGCAGGATTTTATGACGAACTCCTTCGTGTACGACTATGTAAAGGCCGTCACGGTGAAGGCTGGCGTTTTGCCAGACATTGACGGTACCTACAAAAAGAAGATGGGCGTGTGCCAGGATTTGTCGGCCATCATGGTGTGCATGCTGCGTACCCAGGGCATTCCGGCCAAGCTGGTGATCGGCTATGTGGACAAAAACTACCACGCCTGGACCACGGCTACCGTCAACGGCAAGGAAATCTTTTTTGATCCAACAGCGGCGTTGAACGCCATCTCAGCACCCAAGGATTATTCCACGGAACGCTATTACTGATGCAGGGGGAAGAAACATGAGCAAGAAGGAAAAGCGCGGCCTTTCCGCCGCGGAGCTGAGCAATTTTTGCGGCCAGGTGGCCCTGATTCTGGAGGCCGGGCTGCCCCTGTACGACGGAATGGAAACCCTGGCCGGCGCCGACCGGGACAGCGCCAACGCCGACGCCTACGCTTCCGCCAGCAGGATTGTGACGGGAACAGGTTCGCTGTATGACGCCCTCAAGGAGGACGACCGCTGGCCCAAGTACCTGGTGGAAATGGTGGGCGTGGGCGAGCGCAGCGGCCAATTGGATACGGTGATGCGGGGCCTGGAGGAATATTACGCTCGGGAGGACCGCATCCGCTCCTCTGTCAGCAGCGCCATCACGTATCCCATCGTGTTGGGTGTGATGCTGGTGTTGATCGTGCTCATCCTTTTGTGGCGGGTGCTGCCGGTGTTCCGCCGGGTGCTCAGCAGCATGGGCGTGGGCATGAGCGAATCGGGCAGCACGATGATGCGCCTGGGCGCCGCCGTGGGCTGGATTGTGCTGGCCCTGGTGGCAGTGGTGGTGATCGCCGTGATCGCGGTGGTGGTTTTGATGCGCACCAAGCATAAGGAAAAGGTGACGGGCCTGCTTCGCAAAGCTTTTCCCATGCTGCACCGGGTGAACAAAAAGCTGTCCGCTTCCCGGGTGGCCAGCGTGCTGGCGATGATGCTGCGCAGCGGCTTCCCCACCGGCGAAGCGCTGGAAATGACCGCCGCTGTGCTCAATGACCGGGAAGCCGCCTCGAAGGTGGAGGGCATCATCAAGGGCCTGGACGACGGGAAGACCCTGGCTGATGCCATTACCGATGTGCAATTGTTTACGGACCTGCATAACCGCATGGTCAAGATGGGCAGCGCCACCGGCCAGGAAGATCAGGTGCTCTCGAAATTGGCCGGCCTCTATGAGGAACAGGCGGAGGAAGATATCACCCAACTGATCTCCATCATTGAGCCTTCACTGGTGGCCTTGCTGTCCATCGTCATTGGCGCGGTGCTTTTGTCGGTCATGCTGCCCATGGCAGGCATCCTGTCCAGTTTGTAAGCCGATTTCCGGTAAAGGAGAAATTGCATGAACAAAAGGGACATTGGGAAGCTCCTTTTGACCGTGGCCGTGCTGGTGCTTGCGGTGGCGCTGGTGAACAGGATCAGCTCGGCCCACGAAACGGCGGAGACGGAAATTGTGCGGGACGCGGTGAAAAACGCCGCCCTGACCTGCTATGCCGTGGAAGGGGCTTATCCCGACAGCATCGAATACCTGCGGGACAATTACCGCCTGGCGTATGACGAAGACCGGTACCTGATCACCTACGAGGCCTTTGCCTCCAACATGATCCCGGATATCTGGGTGACGGAAGTGGGGGCGAAAACGCCATGAAGCCGATGAAAGCGCGTACTCACGCCATTTCAGGCGTATTTGTGTTTCTGCTGCTGGGCATTTTCGCCGTGTTCTCCACGGTGATGGTGCTGCTGGGGGCTAAGGCCTACAAGGGCAGCGCCGACCGGGCTGCCGACCATAACGCCGCCCGCATCGCCGCCGCCTATGTGCGCAGCATGGTGCGCTCCGATGACGAAGCGGGCGCCCTGCGGGTGGAGGATCAAAACGGCGTGACAACGGTCGCCATGGAAAACGTCTATGACGACGAAACCTATATTACCCGCATCTACGTGTGCGACGGCATGCTGCGGGAGTGGTTCACCGACGCGGAAACCGAATTTGAGCCGGAAAACGGCGAGGCCGTCTGCCTGGCGGATGAAATGACCGCCGCTATGGAAAATGGATTGTTGACCATTCAATTGCGCAATGCGGACGCGTGGACGCGGGTCGAAATCGCCCTGCGCTCGGCGCGGTGAGGTGAGGAAATGAAAGCAGGCAATCGAAGCAACGCGCTGCTGGTGGAACTGCTGATCGTGGTGATGTTTTTCATGCTGTCCGCCACGGTGCTTTTGCAGGTGTATTCCACCGCCCGCGCCCAGAGCGCCCGGGCCGGCATGCTGACGGAAGCGCTGAACGAGGCGCAGAATGTGGCCGACCGGCTGTATACCGCCCAATCCCCCGCTGAAACGAACGAGACCCTCAAGCAAATGGGGTTCGCGTTTGGGGCCGCCGGGGACGCGCGGCTGGAAAAAGGGGAATATTCCTTGCTGGTTTATTCAAGCACGGAGGACCGGGAAGCGGGGCTGATGCGCCTGCATGAGGTGGAAGCGTATCAGGGGGATGAACGGCTGTTTACCCTGCCGGTTTCCCGTTATGTGGAGGCGCGGCCATGAGCACGAAAAGAAGAAGCACGATCAGCTTTGGCCCCGGCGCGTCCTCGCTGATTTTGATTTTTGTGGTGCTGGCCATGAGCGTGCTGGGCGTGCTGTCGCTGATGAACAGCCGCAACGACGTGAAATTGAGCGAGCGGAGCGTGCAGGTGGCCCAGGCGGTGTATGCCCTGCACGGCCGGGCTGAGGAAAAACGCGCCCAATTGGACGCGCTGGTAGCTCGGTACGGTGCCGACAGGAACGCGCTGTCCATGGCGCTGCCTGAGGATGTGGAGATGGAAGGCAACATTCTTTCCTTCACGGAAACGGATGGCTTGCGCCGGCTTTCCTGCGCGTTGGAAATTACCCCCGAAGGGGAAGACCGTACCGTCTGGACGCGTTATGACCTGACTGCCGTAACGGGAGAAGGAGAATGGGAAGATGATTGATCTATTGCAAAAGGCCGTGGCTCTGGGGGGCTCGGATATTTTCATTGTGCCCGGCGCCAGCGTCACTGTGAAGGTGAACAACACGCTGCATACCCTGACGGACGCTAAAATGCTGCCTGCCGATACCGAACGGCTGATCCAGCAGATGTATGAATTGGCCCATCGGGATATTGCCCTGCTGGATCAGGCGGGGGACGACGATTTTTCCTTTGCTATCCTGAATGTGAGCCGCTTCCGCTGCAACGCCTATCGGCAGCGCGGCACCCTGGCCGCCATTTGCCGCATTGTGAATTTTGAATTGCCCGACGCAAAGTCGATGCATATCCCGGATATTGTGATGAACCTGGCGTCCCAGCGCAGCGGCATGATCCTGGTCACCGGCCCGGCGGGCAGCGGCAAGAGCACCACCCTGGCCTGTATGGTGGATAAGATCAACGAAAGCCGCAGCGCCCACATCGTCACCATCGAGGATCCCATCGAATATCTGCACCGGCATAAGCAATCCCTGGTCAGCCAGCGGGAAGTGCCCAACGACGCGGCCACCTTCTCCCGGGCCCTGCGGGCGGCTCTTCGCCAGGCGCCGGATGTGATCATGCTGGGTGAAATGCGCGATCTGGACACCATCCGCACCGCCATTACCGCGGCGGAAACCGGGCATTTGCTCCTGTCCTCCCTGCACACCATTGGCGCGGCTAAAACGGTGGACCGCATCATTGACACCTTCCCGGCGGAGCAGCAGGCCCAAATCCGGGTGCAATTGTCGATGGTTTTGAAGGCGGTGGTTTCCCAGCGCCTGGTGCCCACGGTGGATGGGAAACGGGAGGCCGTCTTTGAGGTCATGACCGTTAACCCTGCCATCCAGAACATGATCCGCGACGGCCGCACCCACCAGATCGATAACGTGATCTATGACGGCAGCGATAAGACCATGCTGTCAATGGATGCTGAATTGCAGCGCCTGGTGCGGGAAGGACGGGTGAGCCGGGATATGGCCCTCATGTACGCCGCCAACCCGGAAACCCTGGCCAAGCGCATTTGATGCTTCGTTTCAATAGAAAGTATACTTTGGGGCTTCTTGGGCCCCTGTTCCACATTTCGGCATTGTTGCCCAGCGATCAGCGCAAGCGGCTGTGCCTCATTGACCCTTCTCCAGCCTGCAACTGCCGCAGGTTCCAAGAAGCGCGGAGGCTCTTGGGCGAGCATCGTGATCAGGTCATGTCCCCATCATATTGCAAAGGAAGATTGCATGGAAAAAGCCCTTTACGCGGAAGTTTACGCCATCTGCATTCTGGTGGTTTCCCTGCTGTTGTATTGGGTGACCCGACGCAACACCCGTTCCACCGCTGAGCGGTGGCTCATCCGGGTGCTGAAGTGCTTTATCGTCAATTTCGCATCCAATTTCTGCTTCACGCTGTTCAACGGCCGCTTGATCGGCGAAGCGCTGTTTGAGCCGGCGTCCTATCTCTTTAAAACCCTGTACTTTATTTCGCTGGATGTGGGCGTGTTCGCCTGGTGCGGCTATGCGGAAACAGAGCTCAAAAGCGATGTGTTCTCCCGGAGGAAAAATGATGCCTTCCTGGCCGCGCCGCTGATTGTGATCATCGGTGTGGCTGTGGTGAACCTGTTCACCCATCATCTGTTTTATATTGACGCCCAGGGGATATACCGCCGAGGCTTTATGTTCCAGGTGGAAATGGCCTATCTGTTCCTGGGGACGCTTTTGTGCAGCGTGCGGCTGGTTGGCCGCTCCTGCTATGAACTGGATCCGGTCAAGCAGAACCATATGCGGCTCACCGCTTCTTTTTCGCTGTGCATTTTAGCCGCTTGGCTGCTGTCTTTCATCGGCGAAGCGGTGCCGGTCATCTGCGTTTGTGTGATGATTGAATTGCTGTGCCTGTATACCGGCACCATCAACCAGCAGATTTCCATGGATAAATTGACCCAGGTCAACAACCGGCAGAACCTGATGGGCTTCCTGAATTATAAGATGAAAAACCACGATGCCCAGTTGTTCCTGCTGATGATGGATGTGGATTATTTTAAGTCCATCAATGATACCTACGGCCATTTGGCGGGGGATCATGCCCTGATGAAGGTATCGTCCATCTTGAAGCGCGCATGCGGGCCCTTCAAAAAGCGGCCGTATATTGCTCGGTACGGCGGCGATGAATTCATGATCGTCATGGAAGGCACAGAGGAGGATACCATAAGCCTGAAAAACAGCATTGATGACCTGCTGGCGGCGTGTGCCGAGGAGGAGGATATGCCTTACCAGCTGAAGCTGAGCATCGGCGTAGCGGAGTACAGGCCCGGTATGAAACCCAAGGATTTGATCGCCGCGGCGGATGAGAAGCTTTACCAGGTCAAGAACGCCCGATGAAAGAACAACAAAAAACAGTAAATTTTGGAAGAACTGCCGAAATATGTAGCAATTCGGCAGTTTTTTCATATTAATTGTGTCAAAATTCAACACTAAATACATGATGTAGTGGATTGTAATACTATTACCAATCTAAACTATTGAATATTATCAAAAGATGTGATATAATGAAAATGGTGATGAAAGATGAAGCGTTTTCAGATAACAGAAGCAGAGTATGAAGCGATCAAAGCGAAGGAAGCAGGAACGAAGGAGAA
>JAFUFC010000115.1 GCA_017470095.1 Clostridia bacterium
TCTTTAGCATGAGGTGCAAGAGCATGAGATACCGTCGGCATCCTCGCACGGGGGATCAAATTAGCGAAATTGGCGTGGGTACGTCCTCTCTGCACCAGGCAGGCATGGACGAAGGAGTAAAGGCGCTGCGCAGCGCCTATGAAGGCGGCGTCAATTATTTGGATTTGGCTTCCGGCGACGGCATGGCGTTTTCCATTGCGGGAGAAGCGCTGCGCGACGTGCGCCAAAAGATGCTGTATCAAATTCATTTTGGCGCTGATTATTCCAAGGGCACCTATGGCTGGTCGTTGGATTTGGATACAGTCAAACGCTCGGTGGATTGGCAGCTGAAAACGCTCAAAACCGATTATATTGATTATGGCTTCATCCACTGCCAGGACGAAATGAGCGATTGGGAAACCTACCAGCAGCACGGTATCTATTCATTTATCCTTGATCTGCAAAGGCAGGGCGTGGTGCGGCATATCGGCCTGTCCAGCCATACGCCTGCGGTGGTCCAGCGTGTCTTGGATGAAGTGCCGGTGGATATGCTGATGTTCTCCATCAATCCTGCCTATGACTTTGGCCACGGGGAGTTTGCCAATGGCAGCGTAAGCGAGCGGCAGGCCGTCTATCAGCGGTGCCAGCGGGAAAAAATCGGCATTTCGGTGATGAAGCCCTTTTCCGCAGGCCAGTTGTTGGATGCGGCCCAGTCTCCCTTCGGCGTGGCGCTGACACCTAATCAGTGCCTCCGCTATGCCCTGGACCGCCCCGGCGTGCTGACCGCGCTGGCAGGCGTCCAAAGTGTGGCGGAGGTGGAAAGCCTGCTTCAATACGAAACCCAGCCCGAAGACGCGCTGGATTACAGCGTCATCAGCGGCTTGACGCCCCGGGACGCGGACGGCAAATGCGTGTACTGCAATCATTGCAAGCCCTGCCCTGTGGGGCTGGATATCGGCTTGATCAATAAATATTATGATCTGGCCAAGGCTGGGGACACCCTGGCGGCGGAGCATTACCGGACATTGGAAAAGGCAGCGAAAGATTGCGTGTCCTGCGGCCATTGCGATAAGCGCTGCCCCTTCCATGTACAGCAGAGCAGCCGGATGGGGGAAATTGCCGCGTACTTTGAGAATAAATAACGGAGGAGAACAACATGAAAAAGCTGGGCTTTGGACTCATGCGTATGCCTACGCTGGATCCCAACGATTCGTCCAAGGTGGATATCGAGCAGGTGAAAAAAATGGTGGACCTGTTTCTGGAAAAAGGCTTCACCTATTTTGACACGGCTTGGATGTATAACGGCTTTGCCAGCGAGAATGTAGCCCGGGAAGCGCTGGTGGAGCGTTACCCACGGGATAGCTTCACCCTGGCCACCAAGCTGCACAACGCCTTTTTCAACTCCCTGGAAGACCGGGACAAGGTGTTCAATGAGCAGCTGCGTAAGACCGGCGCGGGGCATTTTGATTATTATCTGCTCCATGGCATCGAGGAGAGCAGCTATCCCCACTATGAAAAATTTGACTGCTTTAACTGGCTGCTGGAAAAGAAGCGCCAGGGGCTGGTGAAGAACGCTGGCTTCTCTTACCATGATAACGCCCAGCTGCTGGATGAAATTTTGACCAAGCACCCGGAAATGGAGTTTGTGCAGCTGCAAATTAATTACCTGGATTGGGAGAGCGAATGGGTGCATTCCCGGGAAGTGTACGAGGTAGCGAAAAAGCATGGCAAGCCTATCATCGTCATGGAGCCAGTGAAGGGCGGCACGCTGGCGAAGGTGCCTGCCGAGGCTGAAAAGCTGCTGAAAGAACGGGAGCCCAATCTTTCCATTGCCTCCTGGGCCGTCCGCTTTGCCGCCAGCCTGGACAACGTGATGATGGTGCTCTCCGGCATGAGCAGCATCGCCCAGATGGAAGACAACCTGAGCTACATGGAAGATTTCAACCCCCTGACGGAGGATGAAATCGCCCTGACCAAGCAGGTGGCCCAGATCATCAACGCGCAGATCGCCGTGCCCTGCACCGGCTGCTCCTACTGCACCAGCGGCTGCCCCATGAAAATTGCCATTCCCCAGTACTTCTCCCTGTACAACGAGGACATGCGGGAGAACATGGCGCAGAAGGGGTGGACCATCAACTTTACCAACTATGAAAAGCTGACCGGCGCCTTTGGCAAGGCTGGCGACTGCATCGGCTGCGGCCAGTGCGAAAGCGTATGCCCCCAGCATTTGCCCATCATCGAAAAGCTGCAGGCGGTATCCGCGCACTTTGATCATTGAAATATTTTTGCGCAGGTCGCTGTTCTGCTCCCATTGCTGGCTGCGCTGGGCAAAGCGTGGAAGCGCTGAAAGAAACGATAAAACAAAGCGAAAACGAGATCGGAGAGAAACCAATCATGATCACATTGGCCATTGGCAACCAGAAGTTTACCGCCACTTTAGAGAATAACGAAACTGCCCAGGCCTTCGCCGCTTTGTTGCCCATGACGCTGGATATGACCGAGCTGAACGGCAATGAAAAATATCACTACCTGATGAGCGGCCTGCCCAATGCGCCGGAGCGGGTGGGCCAAATCGAAGAAGGCGAGCTGATGCTGTTTGGCAGCGAGTGCGTGGTGCTGTTTTACAAGCGTTTTTCCACCGCGTATTCCTACACTCGCCTTGGCAAAATCGACGATGTGAAGGGCCTGAAGGAAGCGCTGGGCCAGGGAAATGTTCAAGTGGCGTTTGCCTTGAAATAAGGAGCGGGGGGCCACAGGGATTGAGCCGTTGGTTACATGCTCAATTTGGTACTTGTTTCAACTTTGGCTTTATGGTAACATAATAAAGCCGTAAGGATCATCATTAAAGAGAAAGGTAGGCATTCTGATATGAAGAAGAATTTGGGTGTTGTGCAGGCAGTGTATCCCATGCCGGTGCTGATGGTGGCGGCTTACGATGAAAATGGCAAGGTAAACGTCATGAACGCGGCTTGGGGCATGATTTGTAATAGCGATCGCATTGCGCTGTTCATTGATGAGGATCATAAAACTACGCAGAACCTTTTGAAGACGAAGGCGTTCACAGTGGCGCTGGCCGACAGGGATCATATGGACGTTGCGGATTTCTTCGGCATCGCGTCCGGAAATAAGATGGAAGACAAGTTTGAGCGTACTGGCTATCATGCGGAAAAAAGCGCTTTTGTCAATGCGCCGATCATTGAAGAATTCCCCGTCGTGATGGAATGCGAATTGGCTGAAGTGACCAGTACGGACAGCTTCTACGCCATTGTGGGAAAGATCGTCAATACTGCCGCTGAGGAAAGCGTCCTGTCTGAAAATGGCAAAGTGGATCCTTCCAAGCTGCAAGCGTTGATCTTCGATCAGTTCCAGCACGGGTACTATGTTTCCGGCGAGCAGGTCGGCAAAGCATGGAACGCGGGCGCGGGTTGGATGAAGAAATAATACTATTCTTCGTCTAAAACATGGAATCCTGGGTTGCCTTTTCCGCTCTGGCTTTGCTTCGCTGCGGTCAACGTAGCGCAGCTACGCCTCCCTTCATTCAGCTGAGCCAGAGCGAAAAATTCATTCCGAATCTTTCAACAGCTATACTGTAAAGGGTGGTTGCCACATCACCCAATACAGCATAGCTGGATTAGTTCATCTGTGACGGATGGTTTTACTGCTGTACTGATTGAATAACTCGGAATATGAAGGAGGATGAAAATGCTGCGTTCATGTTCAAAAAATGAATTTGATGAGTATATTGATTTTGCGTATGAATTGGCAACGGACTTGACGAGGTCTGGCTATCCGACATACTGTGATGGGATCAAGACAAAGGCAATGTTTGTTGAGCGCTCTCTTAAGGCGTTTGAACGGGAAACCGAACATATGCTTTTGTTTGTGTACGAAGGTGAAGTTCAGGGACTGATTCACTATTACTGGATACCGGATGATCATTATTTCTCAACAGTCAGTTTTAACATCAGCAGAGCGACGGAACAGGCGCTTTCGGAATTTTTAGCATATGTTGGCGAACGTTTCAAAGGGTACGATGTGTTTTTAGGGTTTCCTGCCGAGAATTCCGCAGTGAAATTTCTTGCCGAACAAGGATTTGAGTGTATTGAGAATGACTATAACAACACAGCTTTCCTTGACAGATTCGATGAGATAACAGAGAATAACGACTTAATAAGAATCGACAAAGAAAACTATGAAAGCTTTAAAACACTTCATTGCCAGATAGAAGGCGATATGTACTGGAATTCAGAAAGATTATTTGCAGACCTGGACAACTGGGTTATTTTCGTCAAGGATAAAAATGGGAAGCCGCAGGGTGCAGTCTACTACTATATGAATATTGATGACGGCTGGTTTGAAATTTTCGGAATCGACATTCATCGTGACGAATATAATCCACAGCTGTTTATGGAATTGCTAAATGCAGCTTTGTTTGATGCAAAGCGCAGGAATGGCAAGGTTATGACCTTCTTCTGTGACAAAGAATATGAGGAAGCTGTGATAGAATGTGGATTCACATGTGTCGGAAACTACCTCTGCTATAAAACTCATATAGAATAACAAAATCCAGTTTATCACTATAAATGGCGCACTTACTCACCACCTAATAGATGGTGAATACGTGCGCCCAATTGTTTCAGAGGAGATATTGAAACTCGCCCTTGAAAACATGAATATCAATCTTTTAGACGTCAAATAGTATAATGCACAAACGTAGCGCGAGATGACGAAAACGCCTCTTGCTCTGGCCGCAAAAAATAGGGATTTTCGCTCTTAAAGAGGGTGAAAATCCCATTTTTAAAAGAAATGGATGTATCGAAGAAAAGCATGCTTTCGCTGGATTTTCTTCACAGAGTGTGGAAAAGGCGTTTTTCTTTACCCTGCAAGGGCCGCCGAAAACGGGCGGCCCTTGTTTTGCAAGAAAGGAAGGTTATACGATCAGCTTGCCTTTGGCCACGTTTTTGCCGGTGGCCTTTTCAAAGATCACAGCGGCTTTGTGGAAGGAGAAGCTCACCTGACTGTCCACATCGTAGTCCACGTCGCCAAAGACCACGGCAGTCAGTGTGGTGCCGTTCACATCCAGCTTGACGGTGGTTTCCATGCCGGAAGGCAGCGTGGAATACACGGTGCCTTGCATGGCGCCTTCCTCGTCGATGTGGATGTATTCGGGCCGGATGCCCACCACCACATCCATATCCCCCGGCTGGCTGCCGGAGGTGGGGGCGAATTTGGCTTTGATGCCGCCAAATTCAATGCTGCCGTCCGCCTTGATATGGCCATCGATGAAGTTCATGGTGGGGTTGCCCATGAAGTCCGCCACGAACAGATTGGCCGGATTATTGTACATTTCCAGCGGCGGCGCGTACTGCTGGAGCACGCCGGTTTCCATGATGCACACCCGGGTGGACAGCGTCATGGCCTCCAATTGGTCATGGGTCACGTACACGAAGGTGGAATCGGTATCCCGGTGCAGCCGCTTGAGTTCCGTGCGCATCTCCATGCGCAGCTTGGCGTCCAGGTTGGACAGGGGCTCATCCATGAACAGCACCTTGGGCCCTGGGGCCAGGGTGCGGGCGATGGCTACGCGCTGCTGCTGGCCGCCGCTGAGCTCGCTGGGATAGCGCTTTTCAAACTGCTCAATCTTGAGCATTTTCAGCAGCTCATTCACCCGGGTGCGGATACGGTTCTTGTCCCATTTCAGGTTTTCCAGGCCGAAGGCGATGTTCTGGTACACTGTCATGTGGGGCCACAGGGCGTAATTCTGGAACAGGAAGCCCACGTCCCGCTTATTGGGCGGCAAATTGATGCCCTCATCGGCGTCAAAGACCACTTTGCCGTCGATGGTGATGCGGCCCTCGGTGGGCGTTTCCAGGCCGGCGATCATGCGCAGCGTGGTGGTTTTGCCGCAGCCGGAGGGGCCCAGCAGCGTGATGAAGGCATTGCTTTCAATATTCAGGTTCAGGTTTTCAACGGCCACAAATTTGCCAAAGCGCTTGGCCACGTTTTTCAAAATAATTTCCGGCATCTTAGCCACCTACTCCCTTATCGATTGACGCACCGGTCAGCTTATTGACGGTGAAGTTCACCAGCAGCACCACAATGATGATCAGCAGGTTGATGGCGTTGCCGAACTGGGCCCAGCCCTTTTCGGAATACTGCATCAGCATAGTGGTGAGGATGGTATCGCTGGTGGGTACCAGCAGCACGAACAGAGACAATTCACGCATGCAGGACACCATGGGCAGCAAATACCCGGACAGGAAGCTGGATTTTTGAATGGGGAAAATGACCCGCAGCATGCGCTTCCACCAGGGCACGCCAGTGATCAGCGCTGCTTCCTCAATTTCGCCGGACAACTGCAGCATGGCGTTCACGCCGGAGCGGGAGGCAAAGGGCAGATACTTGACCGAACCTGCCAGCGCCATCAGCAGGAAGCCGTGCAGCCAGCTTATTTTGGAAGCCATGGCCAGATAAATGGCGCCGAAAGCCAGCGATGGCATCAAATACGGGAAGAAGGAGAGGCTGTTGACCCAGTTGGACAGGCGGCTGCCTCGTCTCTTGGCCACGCCGTACCCCACCAGGATGCCGCTGGTGCCGGCAATCACCGCGCAGGTAATCGCCAGCGCCAGGCTGGTGCCCAGGGCACGCCACACAACAGGATTGAGCAGGATGCCCGTGCTGTCGCCCTGATCCAGGCGCTTTTCCAGGCCCGTGCCGATCCAGAAATCCAGCGTCATATTGCTCAGGCTGTAATCACCGGCCTTAATGATCACCGATTCCAAAGCGAAGGTGACCAGCGGCACGATGGCCACCAGCAGCAGCACGATCACCAGGATAATGGCAATGGGTACGTTGGCCTTGCCCAGGTTGATCTTGCTGATCTGGCCGGATTTGCCCGTCACGGTGGTGAACTGCTTGCGGCTGTTGGTCACTTTCTGGCTGAGCATCAGAATCGCCACGCCGAAGAGAATCATCACGGCGACGATGATGTAGGCTTGTCCCTTATAGCTGTTCATCAGCGATTTCATGGAAGTGGACAGCACGTAATACCGCACGGGAGAGCCGAGGAACACCGGCACGGAGTAGGCGCTCATGGAGCTGGCGAACACCAGAAGGAAGGTGGACAGCATCGCAGGCTTCACGATGGGCAAGGTAATCTTCCAAATAATCCGAGACCGGTTGGTTTTCAGGATGGTGGCCGCTTCCTCCAGGTTGGCGTCCATATTGCGCAGAATGCCGCCAATGAGGATGTAAGCGAACGGCGCGTAATGCAGCCCCAGCACCAGAGAAATGGGAAAAAAGCCGTACACGAACCACTCTGGCATAAAGACCCCAAACACGGAAGCCATAATGCCGTTGGAGGTTTTCAGGCCAATGTTCACATTTTTAAAGAATGTTTCCCAGAACAGCGCCAGCGTCCAGGAGGGCATGATGTAAGGAAAGGTGAACACGGCGGATACGAATTTTTTGTACTTCAGGTTAGTTCGCGTTACCAGAAAAGCCACTACGCCGCCAAACAGAATGGCAAAGACGGACGATGTGACGGAAACCGCCAGCGTGTTCAACAGCGGTTTATAGAACTGAATCCAGCTGTAATCATTGGCCGATGTGGCAAACACGCGCTGGAAATGATAGGTGGTAAACGCGCCGATGGAGAGTTTGGTCGCGCGCTCCTCACGGCCCAGGTGGACGGTAAAGGTTTCCGTCAGCATGGACAGAAGCGGATACAGCGTCAGCACCGTCAATGTCACAAGGAAAAACAGCAGGATGATGTTGGCAGGCTTGGAAAACCAGGCGCGCGCCCGGCCTTTCAGCCTGGACAAATGGATTTTGCCGGTCTGTGTTTGTTCCATGATCGATCCTCCTTTAGGACCAGCTGATACAAAAATCTATTTGAAAAAGCGCCGACGGGACAGGCAACCCGTCCCGTCGGCATTGCATCCGGAAGAGGATTATTGCAGATAGGGACCTACAAAGTCTTCCACGTCCAGGCCGTATTCCAGAATGTATTCAGGATCCTCAACCACCAGAGTGTCCTTCCATACGGACAGAGGCAGATCGCCTTCCTTTTCGGGAATGGCGCTGTTGCCGGAATAGGCGCCGATGCTGTCGCTCCAGAAGGAGAAGCCCTCTTCGCTCATCAGATATTCAATGAACAGCATGGCGGTATAGGGCCGGTTGGCGTTGGTGGAGATCATGTTGTAGATGGGATACATGAAGCCGGCGAAGGGCTTGATTTCATAGCCTTCGGCGGAAGCCGCGTACTGGGCAGGCATCAGGTTTTCGGCATACACAGAGGAAGAACGCAGCTTGGAGAGCACGAATAAGCCGATCTTGCCTTCGGCGGTTTCCTGGCTGATTTCCTCGGCGATGTTGGTGTCGCTCTTGCCAAACACGCAATTGGGCAGGAATTCGGCGATCCACTTGTGGCCGGCGGTTTTATAGCTGCCCAGGTCAATGTTCTCGCCCTTCCATTCCTTGTAGGCTTCTTCCAGCCTGGCGGACCATTCAGGGCTGGTCAGCATAACCAGGAAGTTCATATTGACCTGCTCGTCGGTGGGCTTTTTGAAGATGATACGGTCCTTCATGGCGGGATCGGTCAGTTCCCACACGTTCCGGATAGCGGGAACATCGTCGCCCAGCACGTTGTAGATGAACACCTTGTTGGTGAACTGATGAGCCAGAGGATACTGGTCATGCTCGCTGATGCTGTCCTTCACGCTGGCGGGCACAAAGTTGGCCAGGATGCCGTGCTCGATAGCGCCCAGCAGCTGCGCGCCGTCCTGGATCATGACCATGTCCACGTTTTCGTTGGCGATCTTGTCGTAGATATCAATATCCTTCATGTTGTTGGAATTCTGGGGAATGCCGTACTTTTCGCTGAAAGCGGCGGCGGCTTTCTTGATGCGGCTGGTGGTGCCGTAGGCGACGAAGGTGCCGCTTTCCGCCAGCGCCTTCTCCACCAGTTCTTCGTGGGTCATAGCCTGACCGGCTTCGATGTCGGCGGCCACGTCGGCCAGGGCGGGAACGGCGCACAGCACCATGATCAGTGCCAGCATCAGAGACAGGAATTTTTTCATGACAGGGTTTCCTCCTTACAATAGAATTGAACGTTTATCTTCCACGCCATCTTCGGCGCGAAAATCATTTTCAGCCTGGGCGATATAGCCCCGCAGCCGGGCGACGGCGGTGGCCAAATATTCTTCCAGCGTCCAGGCGCGGGCCCCATCCGCCGGGTAATAACGGGATTCCAGGTTATAGCTTTCGGGATGCCTGGCCGCCAGCCGCCGGAACACGAAGGGCAGGTCGATGCTGCCTTCCCCGATTAGCAGATGCTCATCCTCTTTCCCGTGGTTATCGTGCAAATGCATGGTCACCATCTTGTCGCCAAACCGGGCAAAGGGATCCTGGCCAGGGGTATAGCAGTTGGCGTGGCCGCAGTCATAGCAGAAGCCCAGCCGGGGAGAGGAAATATGATCGTACAGGTATTGATTATAGGAAAGGAAACGAGTGTTTTCCAAGGCAATATTCACGCCGTACTTTTCTGCCGCTTCCACCGCGTGGGATAAGCGGCGCACGCCGGTTTCGTTGGGAGGGGGCGTGATCAGCCTGCGGGTGGTATGCACCACCAAATGGGCCACTTTCCTTTCTCCCGTTTCTCGAAGGGTCTGGATCAGCTGCGCTTCCAGCCGGTCCCCTGCTTCGCCCTCCCGCCATAAATCAGCGGCGGTTTCCTGGGGAAAATGAACCGTATGGATGCACAGCCCGGCCTTCATGATCTGATCAAACCGGCGGCAGGCGTCCATTCTGTCTTCTTCCTGCCAATGGATCATCACGTCATCAAACCCTGCCGCTTTCACAGCCAGCAGCCGATCCAACACCGAAATATGAGAAAAACCGAAAGGAAAATCGTGTCCCAACGATGACATCATTTGTTATCCTCTGCAATTTCTTGCTTTATCAGAGTTTATTATAGCATCATTTTCCTGCAAAATCAATAGGCGGGAAACGGGCTTTTTTATTTGCATTGCTGGCACGCTCCAGATACAAAACGGGTGAAAAATCTTTTCACGTCCGGTGCTCCGTTCCTCACCTTTCCCGGCAAAAAAACATAAGATGCTATAACTGTTGCTTGCAGGATGGAGGAGTGGGTATGATGATGAAAAAGCAGACATGTTTCAGCCCGTGCACAGCCCCAAATACGGTGCTGCGGGCCGGTGCGATAGAGGACCATTCTTGCTGCGAAAAGAAAAAGCAATGCGGCCAGGTCTGCGCAGTGCCTGGCCCGATGGGCCCGACTGGCCCCAGGGGATGCACAGGTGCCAGAGGCCCCGCAGGCATGTCTGGCGCGATGGGCCCTACCGGTCCCACCGGCCCGCAGGGGGAAATCGGCGCTACGGGCCCCACTGGACCCATCGGCCCGCAAGGTGAAATTGGCGCTACGGGCCCCAGCGGTCCTACTGGCCCTACCGGCCCGCAAGGTGAAATCGGCGCTATGGGTCCCAGCGGTCCTACTGGACCTACCGGCCCGCAAGGTGAAATTGGCGTTACCGGTCCCACCGGTCCGCAGGGCGAAATTGGCGCTACGGGTCCCACTGGCCCCACTGGTCCGCAGGGCGAAATCGGCGCTACGGGCCCCAGCGGTCCTACTGGCCCTACCGGCCCGCAAGGCGAAATCGGCGCTACGGGCCCCA
>JAFUFC010000116.1 GCA_017470095.1 Clostridia bacterium
TACTGGGAGGGAATGATTATGTCAACCACCTCTGGCTACGTGCGCGTTTCCAGTCAGGATCAGAATGAGGATCGCCAGCTTATTGCTCTGAGGGAAAAGCTGGTTGATCCCAAGCAGACCTTCATCGACAAGCAATCCGGAAAGGACTTCGACCGTCCACAGTATAAAAAGATGTTGAAAAAGCTGAAACCCGGTGACCTGCTCTATGTCCTCAGCATCGACCGTCTGGGCAGGAACTACGAGGAGATTCAGCGTCAGTGGCGTGTGCTAACCAAGGATATCGGCATCGACATCTGCGTGATCGACATGCCTCTTCTGGATACCCGGAACGTCAAAGACCTGATGGGCACGTTCATCGCGGATCTGGTTCTCCAGATTCTCAGTTTCGTGGCGCAAAGTGAGCGCGAGAATATAAAAAAACGCCAGGCCGAGGGCATCGCGGCGGCGAGAGCGCGTGGCGTTCATCTGGGCAGGCCCGTTCTTCCTGTCCCTGACAGCTTTGAGCAAACCTTGAAAGAGTGGGAAGCCGGGAAAGTGTCTCTGGCTGAGGCTCAGAAGCGCTTGGGAATGACTGAAACGACCTTCTATCGACGGCGCAGGGAATACCGGTTGCTGCACCCGCTCAAGAAGGAGTCGTCTTAAGGTGTACCTTTTGCAAAATACATATTTCCGTGGTAAAGCTGGGCTGTCTTTTCAACAAATAACACTTTTCGTTAAGAAAAAATCAAAAAATCGACAAAAAGCCGACAAAGCTGTTGAAAATCCATAATAACAACTGTTTGCTTTACAGAAGATGGGGAAAGTGCTATAATCGACTAATGGGAGGATGAGTTTATTTATGACATTTGGAGGCGCACTGAAAAAAGCTCGTGAAGAAGCTGGTCTGACGCAGACCGAATTGGCTAAATTGTTGAATGTCAGTTTCTCCAGTATTAATAGATACGAAAACGGACATCATGCTCCTACCAAAATCGTGAAGGAAGCCATCAAAAGCTTTTTCAAAAAGAAAGGCATCCCTTTCTCCTATGACGAAGTGAAGGATTGACACCCATGGCACGGCTTGAAGATTTTACCGAAGGAAGCATCGTCCTTGGCGTGATCCCCCATGAACCGGTAGCCGTTGTTACATCAAAGTGGCACGGTACTGGCTGTCTTGAGGTGTTTTATAAAACCAATCGTGGTCAGACGGGCGAGAGGCTCATCTATCGGGAAGACGAAGCTTCCATGGAAAATGTAAAACAACCCAGGAGGCTGAACAATGTCTGGCAATTGGGATAGCTCTATGGGGCTGAAAGCGTTTCTGACGGGAAACTATGTGGAAACGCTGGGCATCCTTCCTGTGCTGACGCTGCTGATGCTGCTGGCCTTTATCGTGCATATTGACCGCTACATTCGCGCCGATCTCAAAAAAACCATGCGGATCATCATTCTTTTGTTGTTCAGCCTGATAGCGCAGAATTACCTGGAATACCGCCTGGCGAAGGGCGAGGTGCAATGGCTGGTGCGGACACTGACGGCCATTTACGGTTACGCCATCCGCCCGGTGATCCTGATCCTGTTTCTGCGGGTGATCGCGCCCCAAAAGCGATTGGGCTGGGCCTGGGCGCTGGCGGGCGTCAACGCGGCGGTGAACGTCACGGCGCTTTTCTCCCGCATTTGCTTCTGGATTGATCAGGGGAACCATTATCAAGGCGGGCCGTTGAGCATGATGTGCTTTTACGTCAGCGTAATTCTGATGATCTATTGGTTCGTGCTGACGATCTGCGTATTTGCACCGCACAAACGGAAGGAAACCTGGGTGCCCATTCTGGTGCTGGCACTGATTGTGGGCGGGCTGGTGCTGGACGACAACGTGGGCTTCCTGGAGCAGCCAATCACCTATCTGACCATCTCGGCCGTTGTCAGCTGCGTGGCCTACTACATCTGGCTGCACCTGCAATTTGTGCGGGAGCATGAGCAGGCTTTCCAGGCGGAGCAGCGCATCCAGATCATGATGACCCAAATTCAGCCCCATTTCCTCTATAACACGATTGCCACCATCCGCGCCCTGTGCCGTAAGGATGCGGAGAAGGCGGGCGAGGTGACGGAAAAATTCGGGGACTATTTGCGGCAGAACCTGGATTCCCTAAAAATCGTGGGGCTGATTCCTTTTCAAAAGGAATTGGAGCATACGAGGATCTACGCGGAAATCGAAAAGGTACGATTTGACAATGTCCGGGTGGAGTATGACATCCAGGACGATCGCTTCGATCTGCCGCCCCTGACGATTCAGCCCTTGGTGGAAAACGCCATCCGCCACGGCGTCCGCATCCGGGATGAGGGCGTCGTGCGGGTCTCGACCCGGAAAACGGAAGCGGACCACGAGATTGTCGTTTGGGATAACGGAACGGGCTTTGATATCAGCAAAATCGGCGCTGCTGAAGGAACGCACATCGGCATCCGCAATGTGCGGGAGCGGATCGAGGGCATGTGCGGAGGAACGCTGCAGGTGGAGAGTATCCTCGGCGAAGGCACAACGGTGACGATAACGATTCCGATACAGGAGAAAACCGAGGCATGAAAATCATTTGTGTGGACGATGAACGGCTGCTGATGGAGGACACGGTAGCCATGTGTCAGAAGCTTCCTCGGGTAGAAGAGGCCATCGGATTTACCCGGTCCGAAGACGCGCTGCGCCATTTGGAAGGAAAACGGGTGGACGTGGCGCTGCTGGACATTAACATGCCCGGCATGAGCGGTCTCGAAATGGCGAAGAAGTTGCGCGAAAAATGGCCGGAAATGCAGATCATTTTCCTGACCGGCTTTCCTCAGTATGCCCTGGAGGCTTATGAAGTCCATCCCTCCGGCTATCTGCTCAAGCCCGTCAAAAAGGATAAACTGGCGGCGGAACTGGCTTACGCGGCGGCCAAACCCCAGCGGAAAGAAAGCGCGCATATCGAAGCGCACACCTTCGGCAATTTTGATCTGCTGGTGGGCGGAAGGCCTGTCGCCTTCAAGCAGGCAAAGTGCAAGGAGCTGCTGGCGTACCTGATCGACCGGCACGGAGCCAGCGTGACCCGCCGGGAGGCCTTCGCCATGCTGTGGGAGGATCGGATGTATGACCGTCCCATGCAAAAGCAATTGGATACCATCATCCGTCTGCTGCGCGCCACACTGACGGAAAATGGCATCGCTGAAATCTTTGAGCTCAAAAGCGCCGCCATGCGCATCATTCCCGATCACATTTCCTGCGACGCATGGCGGTATCTTGCGGGGGATCAGTACGCCGTCCGCGCCTATCGCGGCGAATACATGAGCAACTATTCCTGGGCCATGTTCACCGAAGGGTATCTGGAACAGAGAAAATAATTCGGCAACGTGAAAACGGCGCTCGGACATTCCATCCGGGTGCCGTTTCTGTTCAATTTTAGGGAAATGATTATTCGCCCTGGCCGATGCGCACGATGGCGTAGGAATAGCCCTCGTACCGATCCTCGATGATTTCGCCCACCTGCGCGTCGTCCGGGTTCAGCACCACGCTGTAGGCGTCGGTTTCCGCATCCCTGAGCTCGGTGTATTCGGCCGCGAAGGTCTCCCAGCCGTCGGGCTTCAGCGCGGAGACGGCGTTGACGAGATCCTGATAGGCCACGTTATCCAGCTCGCCGTACTCGCACACCAGCAGGGTGACGCCGTGCACGTTGCCGTTGATGACCATGATGACCTTGCCGTAGTTTCCGCCGCGGCTGGTGTAATCCTCATCCAGCGCGTCGAAGAAATAGACCGTATCTCCGGTCATGATCATCTGGTCCAGCCCCTCAAAGTCGTAGGAGGCGTTCAGACTGATTGCATACTTGGTTGTTCCGGCGCTTTCGTCTGTTTCAGCGGTGAGATAGGGGTTTTCCTCGCCCAGCCCGAACACATAGCCGTTGAGCAGGCTGCTGTTCACGCCATGGCTGAGGGCAACAGCCTCGAACACGGTCATGGCCATGCCGGCGGCGTTGTAATCCCCCGCCTCTGCGGTGAGGGTCAGCGCGTCCCCTTCCCGGGTGAAGATCCATTTGCCGGATTCCACCCATTCATTGGCGCTTTCCTGCGTGATGACGATGCTGTTTCCCTCCAACGCCGCATCCAGGGTGACGTCCTCATACCATTCGGCATACAACGCCTTGGACTGGGCGAAGGAAGAACCTTCCGCCACCAGGGCGTCATAGACCGTTTGAAGCGCGTCGGAAGATTCGGCGAAGGCCACCTGGGTCAGCATCAGGGCCAATGCCAGCGTCAGCAGGGCCAACTGTTTCAGCATTTTTTTCATGAGCTTGTTCCTCCTTTGGGATATTGTCAGTAAAAGGATAACACCGTTTGTCCAATAAATGTCCAGTAAAAAACACAATTACTTCCCATCAATCTCCGATTTATTCATATTTTACTTCAATTTTATTGGACATTTATTGGACAACCTCTGGTACATTTATTTTGTATAGGTGCAGCAACACGCCCTATACTCAATCATTACGACCCATCTAAAAGGAGGAAACAAAAATGACCATCAACAAAGCACAGAACGGAAACGCCCTGACCATTACCCTGGAGGGCCGTCTGGACACAGTGACCGCCCCGGAACTGGAACAGGATCTGAAGCAGTCGCTGAAAGGCATTGAGAATCTGACCTTTGATTTTTCAAAGGTGGAGTATATTTCTTCCGCCGGACTGCGCGTGCTTCTCTTCGCTCAAAAAGTGATGCGTGGCCAGGGCCGCATGAAGATCACCCACGCGAATGAGATCGTAATGGAAGTCTTTGAAGTGACGGGCTTTGCCGATGTACTGACCATCGAATGAGGAGGAATAAACCATGAAATCTGATGTGATCATGATCAATAACGCTGGCAAGGGCTTTGAAAGCGCTGTGGCTGAAACCAGAAAAGTGGCCGAGTACAAGCATCTGAGCGGCAAGGATGTCCTGCATCTGGAATTGATGACGGAAGAGATGCTGAGTCTGGTACGGAGCGTGACCGGGGAAATGCAGGCCTCCTTCTGGCTTGAAACGGAAGGGAAGCAATTTGATCTGCACCTGACCACCAAAACCGTCATGGACAAAGAAAAGCGCTATCTGTTGATTTCTTCTGCCAGTTCGCGGAAAAACGAAGCCGCCAGGACTTTCCTTGGGTACCTGCGGAATGCTTTTGAGGAAGCAATGACTGCAGATGTGGATCATTCTGCGAACGACATCCCCATGGACGTTCTCAATGATCTACCCAATCATCCCATTGAAGATCCCGAATGGAACGGGTATGAGCGTTCCGTGCTGCGGAAAGTTGCGGACAATGTAAAGATCGCCATTCGCGGCGGCGTGGTGGATATGACGGTGAGCAAGGTTTTTGCATAATACTCAGGCAGCAGGAGGATACCCCCATGAAAATCACCACGATGCACATACATTCTCCATCGGCGAGGACGTGCGGCGCACCGATCAGCTGCTGATCAAAAACCTGAAAACCAACAAGGTGCTGCAGATCGCCCAGGAGATCGGCCAGCGGCCGGTGCTGAGCTTTGGCAACTCCAGCGGCGACACCAGCATGCACAACTATGTGATCGGCAATAACCCCTACCGGAGCGCGGCCTTCATGCTTGTGGCGGATGATAACGTGCGGGATTACGGTGATCCCGAAAAGGCGGCGGGCCTGAAGGAAAAATGGGAGGCCGCGGGCTACCAGGTCATTTCCATGGCCAACGATTGGAAAACCATCTACGGCGAGGATGTGGTTAAAACCGGTGAATTCCATTGGCTGGAGGAATTGGCAGAGGACAGGATTCCCTCCGACGCCGAACAGGCGGAGCAGACCCAGGAGGATATCCAATATGTGATGTACCTGGGCACCAACGATAAGGGCACCAACAAGCCCGTGTTTACCCAGGAAGAAGCCAAAGAAAAAGCGCGTGAGATCCTGATCCGGCACTTTGGTGGCTACACGCTCCAGGAGGCAAACGGCGGCTGGGTGGACGATGACGGAACCGTGTATCAGGAATACACGCTGGTGATTTATTTGAGCGATACCACGGAAGAGGCGGTTCACGCCGCGGCGGACGAGCTGATCCAGGTATTCAATCAGAGTTCCGTGTTGATCCAGGCCATGCCCACAAGGACAGAATTCTATTTGGGCAACTGAATTATTTCGGCGCGCTGATATACCTTTGCAAAAACAGGAGATTGGCTATATGAGGAATGTTACAAAGATGCTTATAATTATTCTGCTGACATTATCCCTTCTGGGCAGCGTCTCAGCATTAGCTGAAGGTGATGCGAAGCTTCCCGCCGATGACCTGCACGCCTCCATTCAGCAAACGGTGGAATCCCTGAAATGGGTCAAGGCGCTGCCCGCCGCCCAGGACGAAAACGTAAATCAGCTTTTTATCGTGGCCGGGTACGGCATGGACAGCACCGCCGCCAGCATCTCCCTGCACCAGCGGGATGAAAACGGCCAGTGGCAGCGTATCTTGTCCACCCCGGGCTTCGTGGGCAAAAACGGCCTGTGCTTGGACGCTGATCACGCGGAGGGCTGCGCCCAGACCCCCATCGGCACCTATCATTTCACCGCTGCTTTCGGGATCGCGGCGGATCCTGGTTGTCAAATGCCCTATCTCCAGGTGGACGACGACATCTACTGGTCCGGGGATTTCGACCGCTCCTATAACCAAATGGTGCGGCTCAGCCAGGTGCCCGAGCTGAATATGGAAAACAGCGAGCACGTCGTGGATTATGAATACCAGTATCAGTATTGTCTGAACATCAGCTTCAATGAGGAGGGCACGCCGGGGCGCGGTTCCGCCATCTTCCTGCATTGCCTGGGGCCGGAGAAGCCCTGGACCGGCGGCTGCGTGGCCATCCCGGAAAACATCATGAAGCTGGTAATGCAGCAGGTGCAGCCCGATTGCGTCGTAGTGATCGACACCATGGAGAATATGAACGTCAGCTTTTGATACAGGAGGGGTAACACATGTTTTCGTTCAAAGGAATCCCGGTAAAAATCATCGCAGCGGTGCTGGCGGTGATCGCCCTGGTCGCAGGCGTCTATCTCACCTTCTTCCATTCCGTGGGTTTCGTTAAGACCCAGGCCACCATCGTGGAGATGCGGGATACCTCCACAGGCGAGGATACGACCTATATGCCTACAGTGGAATACACCGTGGACGGCGTGACCTACACGGAGGAACTGAATGAATCCAGCGGTTCTTATCGGGTGGGCAAGGGGATTACTGTACTGTATGACCCCAACGACCCTTCCGTCGTTCACGGCGACAGCCTTAAGGGGCTTTATTTCATAGGCGTAGGCGCGGTCATCCTGGCTGTGATCGTGGTGACGGAGATCAGAAAGAAAAAGTCGCTGAGTGAGGTCAAGGCGGCGCAGGCAGAAAACGGCGGAAACACCTATCCCGAATCCGTCCCCGGCCCGGAAAGCTGGCTGTATTTCCTGACGGACGTAGGCACCGCGAAGGCCGGGCACCGCATCGAGGACGCCAACCGCAACGTGCTCTATGAAGCCAAAATGACCAAATTCACCCTGACGGCTCCCTTTGGCTTTGACTTTATCGACCACGAGCACGACAGAACCACGCCCCACCTGATCGGCCATGAAGAATCCACGGATTGGGGCAACAGCCTGCTGTTGGACAATCATTATACCTTTACGTTTGATGGCGAAGACATCTGGAAACACCTGAAAAGGAACGGCGTCACGGTGGAATCCAGCCTGACGGGCGCGGTGCGGACTGAATACAAGATTTATAGAAACGGCCAGGAGATCGCCACGGCGGTGAGCAGCAGCCAGAACGTGCAGGAGGAGGACGCGGCTGCCAAGTCAAAGCTTTCCAGTCTGGTTCCTGCACAGGGCTTTTATCGCATCCGTACCACTGAAACCGATCTGAGTCTACTGTTTGTGACCCTCCTGGCTTTTGCCCGCAGCGGGGCCAGCGACGATCGCGGCGGCAACCGAAAGACCTTGTTCAATACGATTAAAAATGTATAGAACCAGTAAACCGACAGGAGGGAATCCCATGAAGCGGCAGTTTTCTTTCATCACGGCTTGTATCTTGTTTTTTTCCATGCTTCTGCCGGGCTCTGTCCTTGCATCCGTCCCTGAAACGGACGTTGAAGCCATCCTGTCTGGGATGACGCTGGAGCAGAAGGTGGGCCAAATGATGGCGGTGGCCTTCCGGGTCTGGAAGGAAATCCCCACGGAGGAAGAAGCGACGGTGGAAAACGCCCAGCGGCAGGCGCCGGAGGCGGTCAGCGTCACCGAGCTGAACCAGCAGATTCGGGATTGCCTGGCAAAATACCAATTCGGCAGTGTCATCCTGTTTGCGGAAAACTGCCAGGACGCGGAACAGACACTGCGATTGGTTCAGGATATGCAGGCGACCAATCAGGCGGGCGGCGGTATCCCGATGCTGTTCTCCATTGATCAGGAGGGCGGCAGCGTGACCAGGCTGGGTTTTGGCACCTCCGGCCCCGGCAATATGGCGCTGGCCGCTACCGGCGATACGGAAAACGCGGCGTCCATGGCGGCTGTCTATGGCGAGGAGCTGAAGCTGCTGGGCATCCACGCAGACTACGCCCCGGTGCTGGACGTGAACAACAATCCCAATAACCCGGTCATCGGCGTGCGCTCCTTTTCCGACGATCCGGAGACGGTATCCAAATGCGGCGCAGCCTTTATTCGAGGCCTGCATGATGCAGGCGTGATCTCCACATTGAAGCATTTTCCGGGCCACGGCAATACCAGCACCGACAGCCATACCGGCCTGCCGCTGATCGACAGCAGCTATGAAGCATTGAAGGCCGTTGAACTGGTTCCCTTTCAGGCCGCCATCGATGCCGGAGCGGACATGGTGATGACCGCCCACATCCAATACCCGCAGATCGAAACGGAAACCTACGTATCCAAATCCACCGGGGAAGAAATATTTCTTCCGGCCA
>JAFUFC010000117.1 GCA_017470095.1 Clostridia bacterium
CGGACTCGCGACCTCCACCTTGGCAAGGTGGCGCTCTACCAACTGAGCTACTACCGCAGAAGAAAGGGGGTGTTTCTGGTGCGGACGAAGAGACTTGAACTCTTACGCCTTTCGGCACCAGATCCTAAGTCTGGCGCGTCTGCCATTCCGCCACGCCCGCCCGACTATTCCCCCCGAGGGGTGGTGACCCATCGGGGACTCGAACCCCGGACACCTTGATTAAAAGTCAAGTGCTCTACCACCTGAGCTAATGGGTCAGAGTGGCTGGGGTGGCAGGGATCGAACCTACGAATGAGGGAGTCAAAGTCCCTTGCCTTACCGCTTGGCTACACCCCAACGCTACCCGCTGTGGGGAAAAAGTGGGGTGGGTGGTGGGACTCGAACCCACGACCTCCAGAGCCACAATCTGGCGCTCTAACCAACTGAACTACACCCACCATGAGCGGATTGGCGCGCCTGAAGGGATTCGAACCCCCGACCCACGGCTTAGAAGGCCGTTGCTCTATCCAGCTGAGCTACAGGCGCATTTCGCCGCGAAGCAGCGTCGAGGCCGGTTCCTTGGGAACCATCCCTGCTGACAAGCATAGATTTTAGCATCTTCTGCCTTCCTTGTCAAGCCCTCCCGGGGGAAAAATTTTTAGAATGGCGAAAGTTTTTTTGATGGGGGTGTAACAAAAAGGGTTCTCTGGTTGTCTTATAGAATGGAAACATTCAGGAAAGGGTGACGACAGATGAAAAAATGGATGAGCTGCCTGAGCATGGCCGTGACGCTGACGGTTCTGCTTTGTTCCTCCGCCTTGGCGGGGTGGAACCCGCTGACCGTGGCGACAGACGGCAAAGGCATCGCCGTATACACTGCCAGCAACAGCGGCAGGCAGGCGGGCATACTCTATAACGGCGCTGACGGTTCCCTGTCCCTGGAAGCAACCAACGGCCTATATTCCTTGAATCTTACCCGGGAATACACCGTGTGGGTCAACAAGGAACAAGCGGAAAAGAACCAGCCGCGGGGCTGGCAAAACGGCAGTATCAACGACGCGCTGACGGACGGTTTCCGATGCGATATCTTCCTGGCGGAGGTGATAGCGGCGGACGCGCCGCTGTACGCGTCCCCCGCCCATCGGCACCTGGCCGCCCGCCACGCGCCCGGCACCTGGGTGACGGTGCGGGGGGAATTCGGCGATGATTATTATGTGGACACGTTTCAGGATCAGGGCTTTATGCCCAAGGCTTCGCTGCGGAAGGTGCGGGATCTGACCTATCGGGAGACCACCTATCCCTGGCAGGCGATGGGTACGGGGGAGGAGGTCACGGTGTACACCGGCGGTGCGCCCCTGCCGGTGAGCCCATCGGCTACGGGATACAGCGACCAAACGCCCGCCTATTGGATGGTAAAGGATGGGGAAACGGTGGCGATGCTTCATCGCTTGGGCGATTGGGTGCAGCTGGTGGATGGCGGCTTTATCGAAAGCCGTTTCCTTGATCCCAACGGCGATCACAGCCGCGCCTACGCCGCTGTGACCAGCGATGGACTGTTGGATCGGCTGAACGTGCGGGACTACGCCGACAAGGACGCCGGGGTGGTGGGCAAGCTGTGCGCGGGCGCCAGGGTGCAGGTGATCAACCACACCGACGACTGGGCCGCCGTCTATGTTACCGGTCCGGCGGGCGGCTATGCGTTCAGCGGCTGCGTGCAGATGAAGTTCCTGTCCTTCGGGGATGCAGCGGCCGTACCCCATGGCTTCACCCGGGTGTGCCTGACCCGGGACGTATATAGCGGCAACAGCGGGCACGAATATCGCGTATCCTGGGGCGGCGGGGGCGAAAACGCGCTGCAGGCTGGCACGCCGCTGACGGTGGTGGGTGTAAAGGGCGGATTTTTTGAGGATGATCCCGATCAATTCTTCTGCCTTACCGATGGTGGGCGGCTGGTGCTGATTTGGAACGACGGCGGAATCTTGGAGCCCATTGATATTCTGGGCCCCAGTGCCAAAGCTGTCTCCAACGTGAAAATGCGCGCCGCTCCCGATGCCGCCGCCACGGTTCTGAAAAATTTGTCCAAGGGCGATAGGGCGGAGGTGCTGCTCCGAGGCGAAAGATGGACCCTGGTGAAATACAAAAACCAAACGGGCTATGTGATGAGCCGATATTTGAAATTTCCGTAAATGGACGGAAAACAATAAGGAATTCTTTCATTAATATATTCGGGCACGCCGGGCGCTGCCCGAATATTTTTATAAAATAGAAACAATTTCATCCGGAAAATGCCCCTTTTCTTTCTTTCCAGCCCTTGCCAAACCCGGAAAAACATTGTATAATCAATTGTTGGATAAGCTATGGGCCCTGCGCCCGGGCGTATCCTTGGAAAACCGTCAATCCAAATCCGAAAGGAGTCAGATTCCCCATGGGCAAGAAGTATGTCTACCTGTTTACCGAGGGCAATGCCACCATGCGCGAGCTGCTGGGCGGCAAGGGCGCCAACCTGGCCGAAATGACCAACATTGGCCTGCCCGTTCCTCAGGGCTTCACCATCTCCACCGAAGCCTGCACCCAGTACTACGAAGACGGCCGCAAGATCAACGACGAAATCATGGCTGAGATCATGAAGAACGTCGAAAAGATGGAAGAGATCAACGGCAAGAAGTTCGGTGATCTGAATAACCCCCTGCTGGTGTCTGTCCGCTCCGGCGCCCGGGCTTCCATGCCTGGCATGATGGATACCATCCTGAACCTGGGCCTCAACGACGACGTGGTCGCCGCTATGATCAAGGGCAACCCCGATCCCAAGTTCGAGCGTTTCGTGTATGACTGCTATCGCCGCTTCATCCAGATGTTCTCCGACGTGGTTATGGAAGTGGGCAAGAAGTATTTCGAGCAGCTGATCGACGCCATGAAGGAAAAGAAGGGCGTTACCTTCGATACCGAACTGACCGCCGCCGACCTGAAAGAACTGGCTCAGCAGTTCAAGGCCGAATACAAGAAGCAGCTGGGCGAAGAATTCCCCTCCGATCCCAAGGTGCAGCTGTACGAAGCTATCCGCGCCGTGTTCCGTTCCTGGGACAACCCCCGCGCCAACGTCTATCGTATGGACCATGACATCCCCTATTCCTGGGGCACTGCTGTGAACGTGATGCCCATGGTGTTCGGCAACCTGAACGACAACAGCGGCACCGGCGTGGCCTTCACCCGCAACCCCGCCACCGGCGAAAAGGTGCTGATGGGCGAATTCCTGACCAACGCTCAGGGCGAAGATGTGGTGGCCGGCGTGCGCACCCCCATGCCCATCTCTCAGATGGAAGAAAAGTTCCCTGAAGCCTATAAGCAGTTTGTGGAAGTGTGCTCCATCCTGGAAAACCACTACCGCGATATGCAGGATATGGAATTTACTGTTGAAAACGGCAAGCTGTACATGCTCCAGTGCCGCAGCGGCAAGCGTACCGCCCAGGCTGCCATCAAGATCGCCTGCGATCTGATCGACGAAGGCATGATCAGCGAAGAAGAAGCGCTGATGCAGATCGATGCTAAGTCCCTCGATATGCTGCTGCACCCCACCTTTGACGCCAAGGCCCTGAAGGCTGCCAAGCCTGTGGGCAAGGGCATCGCCGCTTCTCCCGGCGCCGCCGCCGGTCATATCGTGTTCACTGCGGAAGACGCTGTGGAGCATGGCAAGAAGGGCGAAAAGGTCGTTCTGGTTCGTCTGGAAACCAGCCCCGAAGATATCGAAGGCATGAAGTATTCTCAGGGCATCCTGACCGTGCGCGGCGGCCAGACCAGCCATGCGGCCGTTGTGGCCCGCGGCATGGGCACCTGCTGCGTCTCCGGCTGCGGCGATATCAAGATGGATGAAGAAAACAAGCGCTTCACCCTGGCTGGCCGGGAATATCACGAAGGCGACGAAATCTCCCTGGACGGCTCCACCGGCAACATCTACGGCGAGCTGATTCCCACTGTGCCTGCCGATCCCAACAGCGGTTACTTTGGCCGCATCATGGAACTGGCCGACAAGTATAAGACCATGGGCGTGCGCACCAACGCTGACACCCCCAAGGACGCCAAGCAGGCTGCGGCCTTCGGCGCGCAGGGCATCGGCCTGTGCCGCACCGAGCATATGTTCTTCGGCCCCGACCGCATTCCCGCGTTCCGCGAAATGATCTGCGCCGAGACCGTGGAAGAACGCAAGGCTGCGCTGGACAAGATTGAGCCCATGCAGCAGGCGGACTTTGAAGGCCTGTTCGAAGCGCTGGGCGGCTATCCTGTCACCATCCGTTTCCTGGATCCCCCGCTGCATGAATTCGTGCCCACTGACGAAGCGGATATCGAAGCGCTGGCGAAGGCCCAGGGCAAGACCGTGGCTTACATCAAGCAGGTTATTGCGGATCTCCACGAGTTCAACCCCATGATGGGTCACCGCGGCTGCCGCCTGACCGTTACCTATCCCGAAATTGCCGTGATGCAGACCCGCGCCATCATCAAGGCCGCGCTGGTTGTGAAGGGCCGTCATGCCGACTGGAACGTGGTTCCCGAAATCATGATCCCCTTGGTTGGCGAATTGAAGGAATACAAGTTCGTGAAGGATATCGTGGTCAAGACCGCTGATGAGCTGATCGCCGAAGCCAAGAGCGATCTGAAGTACGAAGTGGGCACCATGATCGAAATCCCGCGTGCCGCTCTGACTGCGGACGACATCGCCAAGGAAGCTGACTTCTTCTGCTTCGGCACCAACGACCTGACCCAGATGACCTTCGGCTTCTCCCGTGACGACGCCGGCAAATTCCTGCCTGCTTACTATGCCAACAAGATTTACGAATCTGATCCCTTTGCCCGTTTGGACACTGTGGGCGTTGGCAAGCTGATGAAGATGGCTGTGACCTTGGGCCACGAAGCCAACGGCAAGATTCACTGCGGTATCTGCGGTGAACACGGCGGCGATCCGTCTTCCATCGAATTCTGCAACGAAATCGGCCTGAATTATGTCTCCTGCAGCCCCTTCCGGGTGCCTATCGCCCGTCTGTCCGCTGCTCAGGCTGCCATCAAGGCCAAGAAGAAGTAATTCCATTGCTTCCGATTCGGGGTGAAAGGCTTCGTGCCTTTCACCCTTTTCTTGCGAAAGGGATCGTACGAGAAAGCGATAAAAAAATATACGCCTGGAAACGCCGAAATTCGGCGAGGAAGCCTTGCATCGGCTTGCAGAAAATGCTATAATAATCCAGGTATTATTCCGGAAATGGAAAAGAAGGGAAGGGTTCTCATGTCCAAGTTGCTCAAGGAATTCAAAGAATTTGCTATGCGCGGCAATGTGGTCGATATGGCCATCGGCGTTGTGATTGGCGCTGCCTTCGGCAAGGTCGTCACCGCTGTGGTTGATATTTTCCTCACGCCCATTCTGGAAGCGCTGCCCAAGATGGAAAACGGCGGCACCGGTTTCGCCGGCAGCCTGATCACCTTCTGCGCCGTGCTGGTGGAATTCCTGCTCACCGCGTTGGTGCTGTTCATGATCGTGAAGGCCATCAACAAGGCCAAGGATCTGAAGAAAAAGCCCGAAGAAAAGCCCGCCGCTCCCACCACCAAGCAGTGCCCCTATTGCCTGAGCGAAATTCCGATCAAGGCCACCCGCTGCGCTCACTGCACCAGCGAAGTGAAGTAAACTGTGCTGTACCGTCATTTCTTCTGGGATTTTGACGGCACGCTGTACGATACGTACGGCCGCATCACCCGGGCCTGCCTGAAAGGGTTGCGTGATCTGGGAATTGAGGCCTCCTATGAAGAGGTCTATGCCCTGTGCAAGCGCACCCTGGAAGCCTGCGCCCGGGCTTTTTCTGCGCGTTTTGAGGGCGTGCAGGTGGAGGATATCTTGACCGCTTACCGCGTCCACGCGGAAGAGGAGAGCATCGATGCGGTGGGGCTGTATCCCGGCGTGCGGGAAATGTTGAAAACCGTGGTGCAACAGGGCGGACGGAACTATCTGTTCACCCATCGGGGGGAGAGCGCGTTCAAATTCCTGGGCCGCGATGGCATCGAGGGGCTGTTTGCCGACACGGTGACCAGCCTGGATGGCTTCGCTCGGAAGCCGGCCCCGGATGGACTGAATTATCTGGTGGCAAAATATCATTTGGATGTAAAGAACTGCATCATGCTGGGCGATCGGGATATCGACCTGGATTCGGGTAAAAACGCAGGCATGGCCTGCGCGCTGTTTGACCCGGAAAACTTCTATCCGGATTATGATACGCCTTTTCGCTTCCGGGACATGGACACCTTGCGAAAAACGCTGACGGGCGAAAAGTAAGGAGAGAATTTTTGCATGGAATATAACATGAGAACACGGCAGGAAATAAAGGAAATTGCGAAAGCGCGATTGGCTGGCAACCGGGGACCGTGCATTGGGGTGTACATTCTGATGGTCATTTCCCTGTCCGTGCTGGGCGGCGCCACCGCGGGGATTGGCGCGCTGGTGCTGGGCCCGGTGATTGCGGTGGCCGCCAGCGGCTTTTTCGCCGCGGTATACGGTGGGGAAAAGCGCACCGTCGGCGATTGGTTCAATACCATGTTCGATGGCTTTGGCCGCAAATGGATGGGCATGTTCTGGATGGGGCTGTCCGTGTTTCTGTGGTCGCTGCTGCTGGTGGTGCCCGGCATCGTGAAGGCCTTCGCCTATTCGATGACCCCCTACATTCTTTCTGAGCACCCCAACGTGGATGCCAGGGACGCCCTGAAGCTTTCCGAACGGATGACGGACGGCTACAAGATGGATATCTTCGTGGCCGGGCTTAGCTTTCTGGGCTGGCAGCTGCTGTCCGCTTGCACCTTTGGCATTCTGGAGATCGTGTTTGTCGGGCCCTATCAGTCGCTGACGTTCGGCGGTATTTACCGGGAACTGAAGCGCAACGCCATCGAGAACGGTACTGTAAAGGAAGAGGAGTTTGAGGGATACACTGCTTGAGGAGCTCGCGATGGCTTCTTCGGCCCTCAAACGGCGCCGCAATTCGGCGTGCCGAAGTAATCAAAACGCGAAACGGCTGGGGAGAGTACGCTCGCCCCGGCCATTTTCATTGCGGTTTTGACCGTCTGAAAGCCCCGGGTTGGCCGTTCCCGATCGGTAGGCGAAGCCAGGGGCGCGGAGCCCTCGGAGAGGCCGGCAACGCCTTCAAGATATCCCACATGTTTCGTAAAATTATTTATCATTTTTGCTGCCATTTTATTGTAGAAACTCTTTCCAAAATGCGGCTTTTGTGCTATAATAAATTATTGGTGGGCATTTGCCTATCGGCTGGATTTCTGATCCGACATGGGAGGAAAGTATGTCTGAAAATTCTGATTTGGAAAAGCGGGAGCTGCACGGCTCCAGCCATTATGACGAAACGCAGATCCAGGTGTTAGAGGGCCTGGAAGCGGTGCGCAAGCGGCCCGGCATGTATATCGGCTCCACCGATGCCCGGGGCTTGCACCACTGCGTATATGAAATTGTGGACAACGCCATTGACGAAGCACTGGCCGGTTACTGCACGGAAATTTTGGTCACCTTGCACAAGGATGGCTCCGTGTCCGTTAAAGACAACGGCCGCGGCTTCCCGGTGGGCATTCATCCCAAAATGAAGCGCCCGGCAGTCGAAGTGTGCCTGACGGTGCTCCATGCCGGCGGCAAGTTTGGCGGAGACGGATACAAGGTATCCGGCGGGCTCCACGGCGTGGGTGCGTCGGTGGTGAACGCGCTTTCCCGCCATCTGCGGGTGGAAGTGCGGCAGGACGGCAAAATTTATGAGCAGGAATACAACGTGGGCAAGATCGAATACGATCTGCGGGTGATCGGTGAAACGGAGGAGACCGGCACCACGGTGCGTTTCTGGCCGGATATCCGCAGCGAAGAAAACCCGGAGGGTGTGTTTGATCCCGGTATCGATTTTTCCTTCGATGTGCTCAAGGCGCGCATCCGGGAAATGGCGTTCCTGAACAAGGGGATTAAGATCGTGCTGAGGGATGAGCGCCCCGAGGAAGTGCACGAGCGCACGTTCCATTATGAGGGCGGCATCCGGGAATTCGTGAAATACCTGAACAAGAACAAGGAAGTGCTGTTCCCCGAGCCCATTTATGTGGAGGGCATCAAGAACGGCGTATCGGTGGAAGTGGCCATGCAGTACAACGACAGCTACACCGAGAATATTTACGCCTTCGCCAATAACATCCATACCCCCGAGGGCGGCACGCATTTGATGGGGTTCCAGAGCGCCCTGACCCGGGCCATCAATGATTACGGCCGACGGTACAAAATTCTCAAGGACGCGGACGCCAATTTGAAGGGCGAGGACACCCGGGAATCCCTGGCGGCGGTCATTTCCGTCAAGATGCATGAGCCCCAGTTCGAGGGCCAGACCAAGTCGAAGCTGGGAAACAGCGAAGTGCGGCCCATCGTCGACAGCCTGGTCACCGAAGGGCTGAACACCTTCCTGGAGGAGAACCCCGCCGTTTCGAAGATCATCCTGGAGCGGTGCCTGGGCGCCGCCCGGGCCCGGGAAGCCGCCCGGAAGGCCCGGGACCTGACCCGGCGCAAGACGGTGCTGGAATCGGCCTCCCTGCCCGGCAAGCTGGCTGACTGCACCGAGCGGGATCCGGCCAAGTGCGAAATCTTCATCGTGGAGGGCGACAGCGCTGGCGGCAGCGCCAAAACGGGGCGCGACCGGCATTACCAGGCCATCTTGCCCCTGCGCGGCAAGATCCTGAACGTGGAAAAGGCAAGATTGGACAAAATCCTGATCAATCAGGAAATTAAAAACATGATCACTGCCTTTGGATGCGGCGTGGGCAACGAATTCAACATGGACAAACTGCGTTACCACCGCATCGTGTGCATGACCGACGCCGACGTGGACGGCGCCCACATCCGCATCCTGATGCTCACCTTCTTCTACCGCTACATGCGGCCTTTGATCGAGAACGGCTTTGTGTACATCGCCATGCCGCCGCTTTACAAGGTGACCAAGGGCAAGCAGGAGCATTACGTCTATGACGATAAGGAGCTCCAGCAGCTGCTGGATCAATTGGGCCGGGAAACCAAGGCCGAGATCCAGCGCTACAAGGGCCTGGGCGAAATGAGCAGCGAACAATTGTGGACCACTACCATGAACCCCGAAACCCGCACCATGATGAAGGTGACCATGGAGGATGCCATGGCCGCCGACGAGATCATCTCCCTCCTCATGGGCGACAAGGTGGAGCCCCGGCGGGAATTCATCGAGCAAAACAGCGAACTGGCCGTGCTGGACTTTTAATGGGAGTTTGCTGGGGGAAACCACGCTTTGGTGCCCAAAGCATGGTTTCCCCCAGACCCCCTTCCGAGAAAGGCAAATAAGGAGTGTTAATCATGAAGAAATTTCTTTGTACTCTTGTTTGTATGATGCTGCTCGTTCCTTCCGCCCTGGCGGAAACCGCGCCGCGGAAGCTTTCGTCGGATGAACTACTCTATACATCGCTGTATGAAAGAAGCATGGAATTGGCATGGCTTTTCAATGAAGCGCTGCACAGCGAAAGCTATATTGCCCTGTTTACCGTGAACAATTTTGAGGAAACCGTCCGTCTGCTGCAAATGCAGGACTTTACCCAACCCTGGGACGTCGCCATCGTGCGGGCGGACCGGGCGCTCTCTGACGCGGGCCTTGGCCCCATTGCCGAGGCGCTGCCGGAGGCTGATCTTTCCATGGCCCTGGAAGAAATGGTGTGGCAGAAAGCCTACCACGCAACAGGCAATTACCTCACCGCCGCCCAAGGGGTGGAGACGCTGGCCCTGTCCTCCGTGCTCACCTTTTCCGATGCGTACATCTGCCCGGAGAAAATGGACGGCCCTTGCTTTGTTTTGATGCAGTACGGCGGGCTGTACGCCTTCCTGGTCACCTTCTATCCCACCGTGAACGGCACGATGACGGTGCAGGCCCGGTTCATTCCTTCCCGCGCTGTCGATGCCTTGAACCTGCCCGCCGAATAAAGCATCGCGGGCACGCAGCCGGTTTTCCTTGAATCGTTCCTTCCCAAACCGGTTTTCAGAAGGAGCGCGAGGGAGGGACTTTTGACGCAAAAAGCCCTTTCCTCGCAAAACCCATAGAAAGGACGTTCTTCCATGAGCGATATTCAAGATCGTTTGATCCCTACCGACCTGGAACATGAGATGCGGCAAAGCTTCATCAGCTACGCCATGTCCGTTATTGTGGACCGGGCCCTGCCCGACGTGCGCGACGGCTTAAAGCCTGTGCATCGCCGCATCCTCTACGATATGAACGAGCTGGGCATGACGCCGGACAAGCCCTTCCGCAAGTCCGCCAGAATCGTTGGCGACGTGCTGGGCAAATTCCATCCCCACGGGGACAGCAGCGTGTACGACGCCATGGTGCGCCTGGCCCAGGATTTCAACATGCGCTATATGTTGGTGGAGGGCCAGGGCAATTTCGGCTCCGTCGATGGGGACGGCGCCGCCGCCATGCGTTATACCGAAGCCCGCATGAGCAAAATGTGCACCTTCATGCTCCAGGACATCGATAAGGATACGGTGGATTTCTACCCCAATTTCGATGAAACCCTGATGCAGCCCACCGTGCTGCCCAGCCGGTTCCCCAATCTGCTGGTCAACGGCGCCAGCGGCATCGCCGTGGGCATGGCCACCAATATCCCGCCCCATAACCTGGGGGAAGTGATCGACGGCGCTATCTGCCTGATCGATAACCCGGACGCCACCCTGGACGACCTGATGGAGCACATCAAGGGCCCGGATTTCCCCACCGGCGGCATCATCCTGGGCCGCAGCGGCATCCGGGAAGCGTATCACACCGGCCGTGGCCGTATCATAACCCGGGCCAAGACCGAGATCGAGTCTATGTCCAATGGGCGGGATCGCATCATCGTTACTGAAATTCCTTACGCTGTCAACAAGGCAAGGTTGGTGGAAAAGATCGCCGAGCTGGTGCATGAAAAGCGGCTGGAGGGCATCAGCGATATCCGGGATGAATCCGACCGGAACGGCATGCGCATCGTGATCGAGCTCAAGCGCGACGTGCAGGCTCAGGTGGTGCTGAATTATCTGTATAAGCACACGTCGATGCAGGAAACCTTCGGCGTGATCATGCTGGCCCTGGTCAACGGCGAGCCCAAGGTACTGTCGCTTCGGGACGCGCTGTACTACTACATCCTGCATCAGGAGGATGTGGTCACCCGCCGCACCCAGTATGATCTGGATAAATCCCTGGCCCGGGCCCATATTTTGGAGGGTCTGCTCAAGGCGCTGGATCACATTGATGAGATCGTGCGCATCATCCGGGCCAGCAAGGATTCTGCCGCCGCCAAGCAGGAATTGATGTCCGCCTTCGATTTCAGCGATAAGCAGGCCCAGGCTATTTTGGATATGCGTCTGGCCCGCCTGACCGGCTTGGAGCGTGATAAGCTGCTGGAGGAATACACCGAGCTGGAAAAGACCATTGCCTACCTGCAATCTTTGCTTGCGGACAAGCAGCTGCTGCTGGGCGTAATCAAGGATGAACTGACCGAAATCAAGAATAAGTATGCCGATCCCCGGCGGACGGAAATCTCCGCCATTGAAGGGGAAATCGACATTGCCGACCTGATCGCCGTGGATGATATGGTGGTTACGCTGACTCACTTTGGCTATGTCAAGCGTCTAAGCAAATCCACCTACCGTGCCCAGGGCCGGGGCGGCAAGGGCGTGGCGGCCATGACCACCCGGGAGGACGATTATGCCGAGAACATCCGCATCGTCAATTCCCACGAGCCCATTTTGTTCTTCACCAATTTGGGCCGGGTGTATACCCTGACTTGCTACCAGATCCCCGAAGCGGGCCGCACCGCCCGGGGCACCGCCATTGTGAATCTGCTGCAATTGCAGGGCGGCGAGAAAGTGACCAATATGATCCCGCTGCCTGAAATGGCCGAGGGCCGGTACCTGATCATGGCGACCCGGGACGGCTTGATCAAAAAGACCGCCCTGAGCGAATTCAAAAACCTGCGCAAGACCGGTCTGATCGCCATCGTGCTCAATGAAGGCGACGAACTGATCGGGGTTGAAATGTGCCATGATGGGGAAGAATTGCTCCTGGGCACCAAGCAGGGCAAAGCCATCCGTTTTGCGGAGAAGCACGTGCGGCCCATGGGCCGCATCAGCCACGGCGTGCACAGCATGAAGCTCAGCGAGGGCGACGCGGTTACCGACCTGTGCGTCATTGAAGAGGGCGCGCATGTGCTGTCCATCACCGAGAATGGCTACGGCAAGCGCACCGACCCTGAACAGTACCGCGAAACCGGTCGCAACGGCAAGGGCATCATCGCCATGACGCTGACGGAAAAGACCGGCGAACTGACGGCCCAGCTGATGGTGCATCCTGATGAGGATATCCTGCTCATTACAGACGACGGCACCATCATCCGCACCCCGGTGGACAATATCCGCATCTGCGGCCGCGCCACTCAGGGCGTGCGGCTCATGCGCGTGGCGGAAGGCAGCCGCATCGTGGCCGTGGCCCGGGCCGAAAAGGAAGAGGAAGCCGTCGAAGAGATGGTGGAGAATAACGAGGAGAATAACGAGGAGAATAACGAGGAATAAGAAAAATGCAGGGGGGAACCATTCTTTGAAGTCCAAAGAATGGTTCCCCCTGCACCCCCTCCAAGAAAGGCGCTTTTTTCATGTTAATATAGTCATTGATTTTGCGCAAAAGATTTTTGGAAGAAATAAAACCCTTTTTCCTTATGGCTTTCTCGGAAGGGGGTGTGGGGGAAACCGCTCTTTGTAGTCA
>JAFUFC010000118.1 GCA_017470095.1 Clostridia bacterium
GCTGACGGGCAGCAGAATCAGGGTGCACAGGATGCTGCTGGAGATATGCATAAAGGAGATGCACAGCTTAGGGTTGCCGGGCACCAGCGCTTCGGCCCAGTCCGCCAGGGGGAGGAAGACGCTCATAAGCAGGATGATGCCGGCGCCGATGACGTTAAAGAGCAAATGGATCAGCGCCGTGCGCTTGGCGGACGCGTTGGAATTGGCCATCGATAAAAGCGATGGGGTGCATGCGCCGATTTTTGCGCCCAGTACCAGGAACAGCGCCGCGTCTACGCTCACCAGTCCAGCACCGGCCAGCACCTGGATGATGCCGACGGATACGGAAGAGGATTGGAGCAGGGCCGTCACGCCTACGCCGATCAGCACGCCCAGGATGGGATTGCGCACACCCCGCATGAGGTGGAGAAACACTGGCCACTCCCGCAAGGGTTCCATCGATGCGCTCATCAGGTCCATGCCCACAAACAGGATGCCCAGCCCCATGAACACGCAGCCCGTCTGCTTGACCGATTCGTTTTTATCAAACAGCAGAATCATCAGGATGCCTGCAAAGGCGAACAAGGGGCCGGGCTCAAAGGTGATCGAGAGCAAAAGGGAAGTGACGGTGGTGCCGATATTGGCGCCCATAATCACGCCCACGGCCTGACTCAAGGTGAGCAAATGGGCGTTCACAAAGCCCACCACCATCACCGTGGTGGCCCCGGAGGACTGGATCAGCGCGGTGACGAGCAGGCCTGTCAGCATGGCGATCACCTTGTTCCGGGTCATCATGGCCAGCAGGTGCTTTAGCTTCGGCCCGGCGGCCCGTTCCAGGCCTTCGCCCATGGTGCGCATACCAAAGAGGAACAGGGCCAGGCCGCCAAAGAGAGAGAGTACGGTCTGAATGCTCACAGAAGGCTCCTTTCGTGAAAGGGAACAGGCGACAAAAATTTACCGCGTCGTGAACTGATTGCGCATCCGCCGGATCCGTTGGCGCCTGCTTGCGCGCGGCGCTTTGCGGGAACGCAGGGGAAGGGCGGATGTGCGGGGCACGCTGCCCACCCGGGGATAAAAACGCAATGCGTCGCAATGCTTTGTCACGATGGTTTGGTACGCGCCCACGCCGCCGGTCGTTTGATCGGTGCCCCGCAGCTTGTGGGGCGCGCCCATGGCCAGCAGCAGGGCCTTGATAAAAGGTTGCGGGCCGAAGGCGTTCATCAGAGCAGTAATGCGCTGCATCCGTAGGTTCAGCAGGTTTTCGGGCAGGGCTTCGCCCAAGGTTACCCGGGCATAGGCTGTTGCGCCCCGACGAATGCCGGCGCGCAGCAATTGATCCACCCGCCCGCCCAGGGTGCTGAGCAGCCGGTCCGGCAGCAGCCGTCCCAACGCTTTGCCCATGATGGCGGCCGCTTCGCTGTCCGGCAGCGCTTCGATCACTTTCAGCAGGGCCACGTTATTGATGATGCAGCTTCGATTGTCATGCACATAGGCCAGCTGGCGCAGGGCCAAGCGAAAGAGGGGATTGGTCCACGCTTGGCCATAGCAGGTTTTGCGCATTTCTTCGTCTGGCTGGTACACCAGGCACCGGCCAATTTGCATTTCCGCGCCTACCCGGGGTGTGACATCATCGCCATTTATGATATGAAACAAAGGGAAGCCGCATAAATCACAGCCGGGATTTTCATATAAAACGCTGGGAGAGGCAAAGCCGTAGCCGATCAAATTCTGACGAAGCAGCCCCCTGCGGATTTCCCGGAACGCGGCCAATTGCATAATGGCGCCGCCCTGGCTGTGGCCTGCCATCCAAACGCGGAAGCGGCTGCCGGGGAGACGGCACTGGGCGAAAATATCGGTCAGGGTCAATTTGTCAACGCCCATTTCCCGGGCAGCTTGTGGAAACTCAATTTCCCCGCAGCGGCTTTCAAATTCCTGGGTCAATTGCAGGAAGCCCTGGTGGGCCCCTTCTTCCCGGCCCATGCGAAAATTGGAAATCCAATCGTAAAGCCGCTTTCCGGTGCCCATAAACCCAATGGCCAGCACATAGCGGCCTCCGGGCATCCGGTGCAGCATGGTCAGGCACTTGCATGTATCGCTGGCTTCCCGCTGGCGAAGCGTGCCCCGCAGCAGACTGATGGGCGATTGCTTTTTAACCAGCTCGGCGGCCTGACGCTGGTAGGCGTCAAACAGCGGCTGGGAAAATGTTCCCTCCGGCGTTTCCCCGTTCACGGCAGGGCCGGTGAGCACAGTCGTATCAATGAGGTAGGAAAAATCAAACCAGCCGTTTTCCCGCCACGGGCCGGTCTGCATATCATAGGCGGTGGAAGCCAATTCCAGCGACAAGGCCGCGGCGTCGGGGGAGAACAAAGGCCGGAGAAGATGGTTTTCCTCCCGCCAGGGCATGCAAAGAGACGTCAGGTTATTCAAGTCGCATCCGGTATAGGGCCCATGTACTGCCATGACGCGCTCCTCTCCTTTCATCCAAACTCCCCAACTCATCCCATATTATCATATCATGTCTCGCATGGTATCGCAAGGGATCATTCAGCCAATCGGGCAAAAAAACGGCAAGGGTTGGGCAGAAAAATGAAATTGTAAAAAAATGGATGCACAGGAAATGAATAAATATGTAACAAATTTGAAATATTGTTTACAAATTCGGAACAATATGATATACTTACCCTGTGCATTTCTTGTTTACCAAGGAGGTTTCCAGTCTTGAAACACGCGCTGATTCGTTTGGTATGCGTCTTGCTGGCGCTGACGCTAATGATGTCTTCGGCCATGGCTTACAATAAATTAAAAAAAGGCTCCAAGGGCATTGAAGTGATGACCATGCAAGAGGCGCTGAAGGGCCTGGGCTATGATATCGCGGTGGACGGAAGCTACGGCAACGCCACGGTGAACGTGGTCAAGACCTTTCAGAAAACCTATGGCCTGACGGTAGACGGCGTGGCGGGGAACAAGACGCTGACGCTGCTTTACTCCCTGGCTTCCGCGGCCAGCGCCACCCCGGCGCCCGCTGCTTCCGGCACGGTGCCTGCCGGGGCCAACACGGCCGTGGTCACTACCACCGGCGGCAGCCTGAATTTTCGCGCGAAGGCCAGCACCGCGTCCAATGTGGTCGTTCTGGCTTATATTCCCAATGGTACGCGGATTGAAGTCACTTCCGTGGGCAGCACCTGGTGCCAGGCGGTCTATAACGGCAAGACCGGCTATGTGATGACCCAATATTTGACCTTTGATCATCCCCAGGCGACGGCCACCGCCATTCCGCTGATTACCGCCGCGCCGGATATGAGCTATGGCTTGAGCTACGCCACGGTGAAAACCAGTCAGGGCGGCAGCTTGAATTTGCGTGCTACGGCCAGCACCGGGAACAACATCGTTACCACCATTCCCAACGGTGCTCGTTTGACCGTAACGGCCCGGGGGAATAGCTGGTGCGCGGTGCAGTATGGCAACGTGACCGGCTATGTGATGACCCAGTACTTGATCTTTGACGGCGCCGTGGCCACACCCACGCCCACGCCTGTGCCCGTGCCCACCGCCACGCCGGTTCCTTCATCCGGCGGCACGGTGGCTTATGTGACCACGGCCAATGGCAAATCCCTGAATCTGCGATCAACTGCCAACAGCAATCTGAATAACGTGATCGCCACCATCCCCAATGGCACGCAGCTGCTGGTCAC
>JAFUFC010000119.1 GCA_017470095.1 Clostridia bacterium
ATCCAGAATAGAAAGGAAAAGAAAAGAAATTTGCATAAAGAAAGTCACTGAATTAGACCGTTTCTAATACTATTTGACATCTTAAAGATTGAAAGATTCGGGATGAATTTTTTCGCTCTGGTTCAGCTGAATGAAGGGAGACGTAGCTGCGTTACGTTGATCGGAATGAAGCAACGCCAGAGTGGAAAAGGCAACCGAAGATTCCATGCTTTAGACGGAGAAGAGTATAAAATGAGGAATGTGCGGTTTCGAGCGGAATGGGCTGTAATGTTAGCCGCTTTGACGATGGTTTACTGGGGCCGAAGCGCCCGGAGCATGCTCCCGTGGAGCATGTTCAGCGCAGGCCGGGCGGAAGCCCTGGGCCGAAGGATCAATCGAGGAAAAGAAATGCCAAAATGCAGCCTGAAACGGCGTAAATGCATCTAACCGAATTTAGAAACAGACTCTAACACAAGGGACTGCATCTCATCCGAAATGCAGTCCCTTATTTTTGTCTCTTCGCGCTCGGGCTTTGCCCGAGAAAGCGGCACACTGGTAACTTTCCTTAGCAGCATGGGCAAACGCCTTCGGCGTTTGGACATGCGAAGCTTAACCTTTGATACCGCCGCGGGCGACGCCGTTCAAGATCTGCTTGCGGCAGAACAGGAACAGGATGATCATGGGCAGCACCACGATGGTGGAAGCGGCCATGATCAGTTCCTGATAGGAGCCGGCTTCCGTGGTGAATGCGTACAGACCAAAGGGCAAGGTGCGGTTCGCGGTGGACTTAATCACCAGCAGGGGCCACATGAAGCTGTTCCAGCTGGCCAGAGCATTCAGCAGCACAACCGTGACCAGAGAGGGCCTTGCAATGGGCACCATCACTTTCCACAGGTAGCGCCAGTTGCTGCATCCATCCACCCGGGCAGACCAGTACAGGCTGTCCGGAATCGATGCGAAGAAATTGCGCATGATGTAGGTGTAGAAGATAGAGGAAATGAAGGGGAACACCAGGGCCGGCAAGCTGTCATTGAAGCCCAGGCGAATCACGGTTGAATAATTGGTGATGACCAGCATTTCAAAGGGCAGCATCATCATGCTCAACAGCGCGGAGAAGATCAGCTCACGGCCCGGGAATTGCAGCCGGGAGAAAGCGAAGGAGGCCAGAATGGTGGTCACCGTCACGATCAGCACGCTGAAGAAGCACACAACGATGGAATTCAGGAAATACTGGGCAAACGGCGCGGTATTGAACGCCAGGCGGTAGTTTTCAATGTTCAACCACTTGCTGGGGGCGAACTGGGGCGGGAACATGCTGACTTCCATACGGGTCTTCAGGGAGGAGGACAGCATCCAGTAGAAGGGGAACACCATGATCACGCCGCCAAGAACCAGCAAGGCATACAGCAGCACCTTGGACATTACGTTCTTCATGCCGTAGCCGTGGTTCAGGTAAAAACCTACAGCGATCACCACCAAGGACAGGGCGATCAGCACCAGCCACTGCCTTGCGGATACTCCGGCCAGTGCTGCGCGCCGGTTGGCAACGGCCACGCCCTGATCGGTGCCCAAAGCAGCAGTCAGCTGATCGGCCACAGCTTCGTTGCTGCGGATCACGTTCAGCAGGTTCTGCACGTTGTACAGATGCTGAATTTCATCTTCCTGGCCGTCCACGCTGCGCAGGCCCTGGATCACATTGTTGATGCCGTCCTGGATGGGGTTGCCAGTTTCCAGTTCGGCTTTCAAATCGTTAAAAATCTTCAGCCGGTCGGCGTAGCCCTGCTTTTCATAGTAGGCAATCACCTGCTCCGTCCGCGCACTTAGCAGCCCACGGGAACGGGCAGCCGTGGCCTGGGCCTCGGCGATGGCGGTTTGCCGAGTTTCATCGTTCACGGTAAAATCGCTGGGTTTGGCGCTGCCGTAGGTGAGCATCAGCACCAGGAACACCACCAGGCACAGGAAGCCAAAGGCAACCAGACCGGCGCCCACGGAGCGCATCGTGTTATTCTTTTTCATTGTGGTACGCTCCTCTCTCAGTTATAAGTCCACTTACGCTGAATCAGCCGCTGCAGCATGGTGAACACCAAGATAACGGCAAACAGAATCAGCGAAGCGGCAGCGGCACGGCCGTATTCCAGGCTGGTGTTAATCTGCTCATAGATGTAATACACCATGGTGTACATATTGTACATGGGGCCCGGCGTGCCGGAGAAGAGCACCACCACAGAGTTAAAGACCTTGAAAGCGGAAATGCTGTTGATGATCAGCACCAGACCAATGGTGGGGCTGAGCAGCGGCACCGTGATGCGGAAGAAAATCCGCTTAGCCTTGGCGCCATCCACCTTCGCCACGGTATAGTAGTGGTCATCAATGTTCTGCAAGCCGCTAATGAGCAGGATGATGGTCATGGGCAAGCTATCCCAAATACCGTAGATCACCATGACGGCCATCGAGTATTCCGGCCGGGTGAGCCAAGGAATCTTGCCGCCGCCAAACAAGCCCAGCAGCCAGTTGATGATGCCGTAATCACCGTTAAACATGAACTTCCACACCATGCCAACAGCGGTAGCGGAGGTGACCATGGGCAGGAAGTAAGCCGTCTGGAACAGGGCGCGCAGCTTGATCTTCTGGTTAAGGAGATACGCCAGAATGATCGAGATGGCCACGGAGATAGGCACGGTGAGCAAGACGTAAATAAACGTGTTGCCTAATGCCTGGGGCAGCTTGGTATTAATGCCAAAGAGCACGTCGTTGAAATTGCCCAGGCCCCAGCCCTGGAATTCCCCGCTGAGCTTATACCGCTCCTGGAACGCCATGATGAACACGCGCACCGTAGGGTACAAAGTGAACACAATCACGCCCACAAAGAAGGGCAGTAAATAGTCCAGCGGCTCAATGATATCCGCCACCTTGATGCGAAAATCAAAGCTGCGGAAGAAGTGCACATAGCCCAGGAACAGGCCCAAGGCCAGGAAGATACCGCCAATCACCAGCATCAGGGGGCTGTAATACATGAAAGTGTAGTGCTTGGCAGAGGTAGAAAGGCCTGTGCGCACGTCACCCAGATTCATGCCGCCCATAGCGCCTTCGACCTGGGCGATGGAAGCGCTGATCAGCTCGCTCCGCTGCTGGGCCAAAGCGTCGGTCACCTTGGCTTTCAGAGCCACGGTGGCTTCATCCTCCCCTGTCAGGCGGGAAACAGCGGCTTCCGTCAGCGTATCCAGCACGGCGGTAACGATTTCTTCATTGCTCTTGCCTTCCGCCAGCATGGAAGACACATTGTTTTTGATACTGCGAGACTTGGAAGACAAACCGCTGGAAATCTTAGTGCGTTCGGCGTTATCGGCGGCATTGGCCTCCGCCGCTGCCTTCACCGCGTCGCTGACGGCGGTGGTAAGCAGGTTCTGCCGAGCGGTGGCCATTTCCTGATCGGCAATTTTATGCAGCTGCACCCGGCCGAAAATGCCGGAGGATAGCAGCAGCACGCCCAGCACCGTGAACATTACAAAATGGAACAGCACCCGCCGGGCATTGCGCCGGTGATGCTTTTTCCGGTTCAGGGAGATGGATAAGGGCTGCTTTTCTGTCATACCAGCCGCACCCCCGATTCGCGGTCAAATACAAACACGCCGCGTTTTTTGAAGCCCAGGCTCACCTGCTGGTCCTTTTGCAAACCATCTTCCACGCTAATGTAGGCGCGGAAGGGCTCGTCGCCAAACGTGAAGGTAGCCGTCTCTTCCTTGCCCATGGTGAACACGCCGGTGCAGGTGCAGGGCAGAGTGTCGTCTCCCCCATCCCGAGCGACCACAAAGCTTTCGCTGCGCACGGACAGGTTAATCTTCCTGCCATCCTCAATACCCTTCAAAATGCCCAGCTTGGCTTGAGCCTTGCCATCCTCAGTGACAAACAGACCGTTCTTGACCACACCGGGGATGTTATTAATGGGCGGGTTGCCAAGGAAGTCGGCCACGAACTGATTGGCAGGATTGTCATACAAGGCCTGGGGCTTGTCATACTGCTGCATCACGCCATCCCGCATCAGCACGATGTGATCGGAGATAGCCATAGCTTCTTCCTGGTCATGAGTAACGAAGATGGCGGTTACGCCGGTCTGCAATTGAATGCGGCGGATTTCTTCCCGCATTTCCAGACGCAACCGGGCGTCCAGATTGGAAAGGGGCTCATCCAGCAGCAGCAGCCGGGGCTCTTTCACCAAGGCGCGGGCAATGGCCACGCGCTGCTGCTGGCCACCGGACAGTTCCTTGGGCTTGCGGTTGAGCAGCTTATCCACATGCACAATCTCCGCCATCTTGGTGGCCCGGGCCACCCGCTCCGCCTTGGGCACCTTTTTGATTTCCAGGGGGAAGCAGATGTTTTCCAGCACCGTCATATGAGGATACAGCGCATAATTCTGAAATACCAGCCCAATGCCCCGCTCTTCCGGCGGCTCCTTGGTCACGTTATCATCATCGAACCAAATTTCGCCGCCGCTGACCGGCAGGATACCGCTGAGCATATTCAAAATGGTGGATTTACCGCAGCCGGAAGGGCCCAGCAGGCAAATCATTTCCCCATCCTCCAAAGTGACGGAGAAAGTATTGACAGCGGTGAAACTGCCGAATTTCTTGGTAATTTCTTTGAGTTTTACTTGCATGAAGTCGTCCTCCCGTGCGGTACTTTTTTTATTTCTTGTGTGCCTGAACAGAAAAAACGGAGAACCGGGGGCAGGTATACACCCGGTTCTCCGCTCATTGCGGAATTATTTGCCCTGCAGCGCGTTATTGCAGGTGGCCACGCAGGCAGCCAGGGATTCAGCCGCGTCAGCGCCGCCGCAGATCACGGTGATCATTTCGCCCAGAGCGTCACGGGTTTCAGAAGAACCG